>DASRSJ010000197.1:0-7096 GCA_035656555.1 Opitutaceae bacterium | reverse complement strand
TATCACGGCCAGCTTCGTGTTGCGCATGACGATGCGCGAGTAGTTGAAGAAGTCGGCGTTGATGCCGCCCGAGAACGTCGTGATTTCCCCTTGCTCCCTGACGAAGGACTTGATGACCCTGGCGCTCGAGACTTTCTCGTGGAGAAAGCCCAGGACCTTGTCCCAGTTCTGCCTGTGGGTGCGGCTCTCTTCGCGCATCCGCCTGCGATTGTGCAGATAGTTAAAGACAAAGAGGGGCATGACCGCGCAGGTTGCGGCGGCCAGCCTCCAGTCGACGTAGAAGAGGAACCCGATGACCACGACGACCGTCACGGAGTCAGCGATCAAGTTGATGAGGAAGCCGTTCGTCAGCGTGTAGACTTCCCCCGTATCCTGGCTGATGCGCGAGACGGTCTCTCCAGTGTGCGTCGTGTCGAAGTAGCGCAGGGAGAGAGTCTGCAGATGGACGAAGAGCTGGATGCGCAGGTCACACACAAGTCGCATCGCCGCATGTTGAAGCACGCGGTTCCTTATCAGGGTAAGCCAGGCGCGCAGGATGAAAAGGACGGTGAAGAGACCGAGCAGCTTGAGCAGCAGGCCCACGTCCTTGTTAGGCAATGCCTTGTCGATTATTATCTTAAGAATCCACGGCGCCGGCAGGGTCAGGAATGTCGCGACCAGGATCAATGCCACCCCGAGCGAGATCTGAAGCGCATGGGGCCTGCACAACCCTAGAAATCTCCTGAAGGGGGAGCGGTTCATCGGACTGGATTGGGTGAGGAACGCACGGGTCCAGTCCAAACGCTGCCGTCCGGGGAATCAACGCTCGTGAGATATGGTCTTGGCGGGTGAGGGGATTGCCGAAAGTCTCTTCTATATGGAAAAGACCGCACTCACCGGCGCCCAGAAGTCCCGCCTCAGGGGACTAGGCCAGCGCATGGATGCCTCGATCAAGATCGGCAAGGACGGCCTGACGCCGACCATTCTGAGCGAGGTTCGCCGCCAGCTTGGCGCGCACGAGCTGGTCAAACTGCGCTACGTGGGCACCGAGCGCGACGAGCGGGCCGCGATGAGCGCGAAGCTAAGCGAGGAGACCGGCAGCCATTTTGTGGGATCGGTGGGTCAGACGGCCCTGTTCTTCACGCCCTCCGCCACCGCAGGCAAGGCGTCGCTGCTCGAATCCGAGTAAACATGGGGGCGCCGGGCTTCCTGCCTCCTTGTAATGGTCCGCGTTCGGCATCAGTCCTGCTCTTAGCAACATGGTGAACCCGCTTTCCCCCGCTCCAATGCCGAAGGCGGCCTACCGCCTGACAAAGGTCGTCTTCACGATCGGCCCCGCCACTGAGAGCGAGGCGATGCTTGAGCAGCTGATCCTTGCCGGCGTCGACGTGTGCCGCCTCAACATGGCCCACGCCAACGAGGCCTGGACCCGCGCGACGATCCGCCGGGTCCGGGAGGTCTGCCGCCGAACCCAGCGCCACATCGCGATAATGATGGACGTGAAGGGCCCGGAGATCCGAACGGGCGACCTGCCCGCCGCGGTCGAACTGGCCATTGGACAACTGATCGACCTCTTGCCGACCCCTGGGGAGTCCGAGAACGGCGTCCTTGCGGTTGGCGTCAACTACCCGCTGATGGGCGGCGACGTCACCCCCGGCACGACGGTCCTCGTCGACAGCGGGCTCATCCGCCTTGAGGTCCTTGAGAGCACACCCGCCAGAGTGCGGTGCAAGGTCCTGGTCGCGGGCAAGCTGACGAGCCGCCGCCACATCAACCTTCCTGGCGTCAGGGTCCGCCTGCCGGCCCTGACCAACAAGGACCGCGCCGACATCGCCGTGGGCGTGGAGGAAAAAGTGGACTATTTCGCACTTTCCTTCGTCCGCGAGGCCGACGACGTCGACATCCTGCGCCGCCTCCTTTCGGACATGAAGAGCCATGCGAAGATCATCTCGAAGATCGAGGACCAGTCGGGCATCGCCAATCTCGATGAGATCATCGTCGCCTCCGACGCCGTCATGGTGGCGAGGGGAGACCTCGGCATCGAGGTGCCGATGGAGGAGCTGCCAATCATCCAGAAGCGCATGGTCGACGCCTGCATCCGCCACCGTAAGCCCGTCATCGTCGCGACGCACCTTCTTGAGTCCATGATCAGCTCTCCCGTGCCCACCCGGGCTGAGGTGAGCGACATCGCCGGCGCCGTCTGGTCGACGGCGGACGCGATCATGCTCTCAGGCGAGACGACGACCGGACTCTATCCCCTGGAGTGCGTCCAGTTCATGAAGCGGGTCGCCGGCAAGATCGAGGGCAGCGCCACGAAGAGCTACAACGCCGCACTGCCGCTGAAGACCAACAAGGACAGGCTCCTCAGGTCCGCGGTCGTCCTCGCCCAGGAGCTGGGTGAAGCCGGCATCATCGTCTTCACCCGCAATGGCCTCCTTCCGCAGGCGCTCGCCGCCCTGAGGGGATGGCGATGTCCGATCTATGCCTTCACGGACGATCCCCAGGTCTTCCGCCACATGCTGCTCATGTGGGGCGTCGAGCCATTCCTGATGGAATTCCACCAGGAGCCCGAGGACTCGATTGGCGACGCCTTCGCCTACCTCCTGAGGCGCGAATGGGTGAAGCCCGGGGACTGGATGGTCGTGGTGACCAACGTCCTCGCTGGCAAGAAGTCGATCGACTCGATCCAGATGCGCCCGGTCGAGTAGGCGGCTTCGCCGCTCAGCCCTTCGGAGGCCGCGGCAGGTCGCCCCTCGTCAGGAAACGCTGGACCGCGGCCGTGCTTGTCGGCAGTTCAGGGCTTCCGTCGTACGCCACCTTCCACGCCCCGTTGGAATCCCTGCGCCAGATGGTGAGGTAGATGCCGGTATCTACCGAATCCTTCCCGTCCTTGCCGTGGGTCGTGAAGGAATAGCGTCCCCAGGTGTAGCCGAGTGTGCCGTCCTGGGAAGTCTCCACCTTCGAGGGGGACCATGTGAGCGAAAACGTCGGGTCGGGACCCGCCTTGAACGCCGCGCCAGCCTTTTCCCGGGCCTTTTTCACCTGCGCCACGTATTCAGCCTTGGTGAGCGTCAGGCGATAGGGAATGAAGCACTCGTCGGAGAGGTTGGCGAGGAACGCATCATCCATCCCCATGGTGGCCACTTGCGCGCAAAAATTGCGCTCCGCAGCGGCCAACTCGGCGCAGTACTTGGAGTTGTCGGCGCACCGGGCGCTCGTGGCCGCCACAGCGAGGATCGCGATAACGAGCGTATTTTTAACGTGCTTCATCGTGAACTGATTCCAGTCCCCGGCGCAGATCCCCACAATGCAATTTGGAACCGGAAACTAATGCCCTTGAAGCAGCACCCGCTTAAGGGCCTCGAGGATCGCCTGCGGTGCGCAGGGTTTGTCGACGATCGCGTCAACGCCGGCTGCCTTCAGGTTGTCATGGGTAAGCTGATCCGTCAGTCCGCTGCTCGCGATGATCTTAAGCTTTGGCTCGAATGCCTTCAGGGCCCGCACAAGGTTCACGCCGCCCATTCCGGGCATCATGACGTCGGTCAGTACGACCCGCACGACACCCCTGTTCTCCGTGTAGGTCGCGAAGGCCTCCGAGCCCTCGCTCTCGGTCAGCACGGAATAGCCGTGGCGCTCCAGGAGCGAGCGCATGGAGATCAGGATCGATTCCTCGTCGTCGACGACGAGGATCAATTCCCCATGGCCCCGGGGAAGGGCGTCTGCGTCGGCCGTCGGTCCTGCCGGAGTCTCAGCGGGGGAGGCTGGCAGGAATATCCTGAATGTCGTGCCAGCGCCCGGCGGGCTCGCCACCGTTACAAAGCCCCCGTGGCTGCGGACGATGCCCAAAACGGTGGAAAGGCCCAGACCGGTGCCCTTGGACGGCGGCTTGGTCGTGAAAAACGGCTCGAACACCCGCCCCATGATCTCGGGAGCTATCCCGGAGCCCGAGTCCTTGACGGACACCACCACGAACTCGCCTGGCTTCGCCGGAGAATGTTCGGCGACCTCCTCCGCGCCTAGGACCTCGTTCCTCGCGGTCAACGAAAGCTGGCCCCCCTCGGGCATGGCGTCGCGCGCATTCACGCAGAGGTTCATGATTACCTGGTGGAGTTGTGTCGGGTCTCCGGTCACGGGCTTCAGGTCGCTCTCCACGTGTATCTTCGCGACGATGTTGCGCGGGAAGGTTTCCCGTATGAGGGAGACCATCTCCTTGAGGAGATGGCGAAGCTGCACGCTGATTCGCTCACCGCCCGTCCCGCGGCTGAACGTGAGAAGCTGCTTTAGGATGTTCGATCCGCGGCGAGCTCCCTGCTCGATGAGGTCCAGGAGCTGCAGGTCATGCTCGCTTTGTACGGAGTCCTTCAGGAGGAGCGGCGCCATCAGCACCGGCGAAAGGATATTATTGAGATCGTGGGCTATGCCCCCCGCCAGCGTGCCGATGGCCTCCATCCTCTGTGCCCGCAGGAAATGCTCCTGGAGCTCACGGCTCTTCGTTATGTCCTCCGCCACGCCGACGATCCTCATCACGTGCCCCTGCGGATCCTTGACGGGGAAGGCCCTGTCCCGGATCCAGCGCTCGGTCCCGTCCGGCCTAATGATGCGGAACTCCTCCTCGTAGGAGCCGCTCGAATCGATCATCAGCGCGGAGCGCCCGACGCGTTCACGGTCGTCCTTGTGGACGGCGTCCAGCCATGAAGCGGGATCCGCGTAGAGGCCGTCTATCTTCCTGCCCCAGATCCTCTCGTAGCCCGGGCTCACGTAGAGCATCGTTCGCTGCTTCGCGTCCATCATCCAGAAGACTTCGTGGATTGTCTCTGCGAGCTCCCTGAAGCGCTCCTCGCTGGCCCGCAGCGCCTCGTCCGAGCGCTTCCTCATCGTCACGTCGCGCGAGACGGTGACGACATATTCCTTGTCGAGCTTCACGAGCTTCGCGTTGAATTCCGTGGGAAACGTCGAGCCATCCTTGCGGCGGTGCCGTCCCTCTCCCGAGACGAACCCCACCTCCCTCAACTTGGAGACGAGGAGCGGCCAGTCGGTCTTCCGGACCGAGGTGTCGACCTCGAACACGTGCAGTGCGAGATACTCGGTCCTGGTGCACCCGAGTTCCGCCGGACCCTTGCCGTTCACATCCAGGTACTTTCCCGTCAAGGGATCGATGATCTCCAGCGTGTCGCTCGACTGGTCGATGAGCGACCGGAAGAGGGTGAGGCCCTCCTGTGACTTCCGGCGCTCGCGCTTCACGCGAAACTCGGCGAGTGCGTTCGTCACGGACGGCCCCAGCCTGGCCATCTTCTCCTTAAGGACGTAGTCGTAAGCCCCCATTTTCATCACCGTGACGGCGAGGTCCTCGCCGATCGTGCCTGAAACGAGGATGAAGGGGATCGCATAGCCGCGCTCGTTGAAGATGTTCAGAGCCCGCAGGCCGCTGAACTGCGGCATTGCGTAGTCGGAGAGGACAATGTCTGTCTCCGGTCCTAGCGCCGCGGTGAATTCGGTCTCCGAATCCACCCGGACCCAGCTTGGATCGAAGCCCGCACGAGTAAGTTCGCGCACGACCATCTCCGCGTCGGCGGGATTGTCCTCCACGAGGAGCACTCTGAGCGCGGTCGGCATGCCGTTCTACGCCCGGGGGCTCGGTGGCTGGTTCATGAGGAGCCAATAGAGGCCAAGGTCGCGGACGGCGGTCACGAATCCCTCGAAGTTGACGGGCTTCACGATATAGCTGTTCACCCCGAGCTTGTAGCTCTCCACGACGTCCTGCTGCTCCTGCGAGGACGTGAGGACCACCACAGGGATCATGCTGGTCCTGGGATCGCCCTTCATTTTCCTGAGCACGGTCAGGCCGTCGATCTTCGGCAGCTTCAGGTCCAGGAGGACGACCTTCGGCGCATCCGAGATGCTGCGGGTGGCGAACTCGCCCTCGCAGAATATGAAGTCGAGCGCCTCGGCACCGTCGCGTGCGACATGGATCGTGTTCGAGAGGTTGGCCTTCTTCAGGGCCCGGAGCACGAGCTCAAGGTCCTGCGGGTTGTCCTCGACCAGCAGCAGTTCGACGATGGAGTCTTTGTTCATTGGTTTTTCGGCTTCGCTAGCGTGAAGAAGAATGTGGCGCCCACTCCGACCGCGGCTTCAGCCCAGACGCGGCCCCCGTGCCGGTGGACGATGCGCTGCACGATCGCCAGGCCTACGCCGGTGCCCTCGTATTCATCGGCCCTGTGGAGCCTCTGGAACACCCCGAAGAGCTTGTCGTAATATTGCATGTCGAAGCCGGTTCCATTGTCCCTGACAAAGTACACGTTCTCGCCCTCCTGCTCGGTACAGCCCGCTTCGATCGTGGCATGCTCCCGCTTGGAGGTGTACTTGACGGCATTCGAGAGGAGATTGACCCAGACCTGCTTCAGGAGCGCGGGATCGCTCTCGCAAGGTGGCAGGGCGGCTACGGTGACGCTGATTGTCCTGCCGGCCATCTGGGCCTTGAGGTCCGCGAGGACTCCGTTCACGAGTGCTTCCGTTTGAACTGTCCGAAGTGTCAGCGACTGCCGGCTTAGGCGGGAAAAAGTCAGGAGGTCGTCGATCAATTCGCCCATCTTCTGCGTGGCGGCGCGGATTACATTCAACTGCCGGTGGCCCTCTAGCGGTATCGAGGGTCCGAAGTCCTCCAACACCGCCTGAGAGAACCCGTCGACGGCACGCAGGGGCGCACGCAGGTCGTGCGAAACCGAGTAGGAAAAGGCCTCAAGCTCCTTGTTGGAGACCTCGAGCTGGCGGGTGCGCTCGGCGACCCGGATCTCCAGGTCGTTCTTCATCTGTTCGATCTCCCTGAAGGAAATTTGCAGCCTTCGCTCAGCCTTGTCGCGCTCATGCGCGCCGGAATTCAGGAAGAAAAAACCCACGGCAAGAAGCGCGAGGCTAAGGAAAGTTCCCAGGGGGAGCACGAGAAAGGCCGTGCGCTCCGCGACATGCGCCGCCTCGGAGCGGACCGCCAGAAGGCTCAGTTCCTCATCCCTCAGGGCGCGGGCCGAAGTGCGAAAATCGGACGCTATTTTTATCCCTAGCCCGCTCGTGAAGAATCCAAGCGCGGCGTCGCGGCCGGCCTGCTTGTATTTGCTGACCGTCT
>DASRSJ010000196.1:0-3556 GCA_035656555.1 Opitutaceae bacterium | reverse complement strand
ATCGAGTTCGGCGGGGTTCATCCCAAGGTTCTGCTTGTTGAATGCTGGATGACTGGTTCGCTTAGAAACGCCATCATGCAGGCAGGCCAGCCTTGATGCATCTCTAGCATCGAGTTTCGCGGGCGCTACGGGAGGAATGCCCTGCAGTTCGGCGTAACCTAGCCTGGCATCGGTGTTGTTCCCTGCAACAGGCACCAATGAGGGAGGAGGCCCCTCTCTCGACCTCAACCCCAGGAACTCCGTTAAAGCCCTGAGCATTATCCCGGAGCTTTCCTGCGACGCCCGATATTGATCAGACCATGGCAAACCACATCGGGAGACTATGGTCCGCTAACCTCGGAATTGTGGTGGGCAATCCATCTAGACTTCGAAACCGTTCCTGATTTCCCCTCAACATCCACAGAGCGGGCTCTAGCGCTGGCAGTTGCCAAGTACTTCGCCTCCTCCTCTCTACGGCCGCAGTTTGAGCGCATGCGAAACGCCTAAAAAATCCGAGGTTCGAGGTGTGAATCAATCCTTCTTCCATACGCTTGCAATTGATCTCAATTTCCCTTTCCGAGACCTGAAGTGCCCGTAACAGGTTGGTTACCGCCCGGAAGCTGCAGCGTCCCGGTCCGTGGCCTATGGACATTTGGTGCGCGTTGCACCACATTCGCCATCTCCAGTGACACTAAAGACATGAAGCGCATACCGGCCCAAGCCCTCTACCTCCTTCTGGCCATTGCCGCGCTCATGCCCGCCGCGGCCCGTGCACAGGTCACCGCGTCGCTCGTCGCCGAGAACGACTCGATCAAGCCCGGCACTCCGTTCGTTGTCGCGCTGCGTCTCGACCACAAGCCCCACTGGCACTCCTACTGGATCAATCCGGGTACAGGGCTTCCTACCGCGATCAAGTGGTCTCTGCCCGAAGGTTGGACGGCCGGCGACATCCAGTGGCCTGCTCCCCAGCTTCTGCAGGATACCCGTGGCAACGTGATCGGCAACGGCTACGACGGCGACCTCCTCCTGCCAGTCACGATCACCCCGCCGATGGATGTGAAGGCCGGCACGACGGTCGACCTGACGGCAAAGGCCGACTGGCTCATGTGCCAGGACGAGTGCGTCCCTGGCAACGCGAAGGTTTCACTCTCGCTTCCCGTGGCGGCCGACGACCCGAAGCCCAATCCCTCCTGGGGCGAGAAGATCCGTTCCGTGCTAGCCGATCTGCCGGCCTCCGACCCGAACTGGACAATTTCGGCGTCCAAGGACGCCAAGGGCGTCACGCTCTACGTCCGCTCGTCAGGCTCGGCATCCAATACCTCGCGCACGGCGGCCGGCGTCCACTTTTTCTCGGAGGACGCCCTCATCGCGTCTGACGTCCCCCAGGCGATCGTCTCCGACGGCATGGGCGGTTTCACGCTGACCCTACCCGTCTCCCCTGACGGACCAAAGGATGATCTTAGGCTCATTGGCGTGCTGACCTCCAAGCAGGGCTGGAAGACCGACGGATCTCTTCCCGGGCTGAAGGTCGACGCCGAGTTTGGAGCCGCTCCCCAAGTTGCAACCATGCCCTCTGCACCGGTGCAGGGCGGCTTCGCAGGGACCCTCGTCCTGGCCTTTATCGGCGGCCTGATCCTGAACCTCATGCCCTGCGTATTCCCAGTCCTTGGAATTAAGATCCTGGGTTTTGTGAACCAAGCCGGGGCGGACCGCAGAAAAGTGACGCTGCACGGACTCGTCTTCACCTCCGGAGTCATTCTCTCGTTCTGGGTCCTGGCGGGAATCCTCGCGGTGCTGCGAGCCGGCGGCAGCCAGCTCGGCTGGGGCTTCCAGCTGCAGTCGCCTGAATTCGTGTTCGGCCTCGCCGCCGCAATGCTGGCGTTCGCGCTCAACATGAGCGGCGTCTTCGAGTTCGGGCTCACGGCGACCGGCATCGGTTCCGGCCTCCAATCCAAGTCCGGCCTCCTCGGCTCTTTCCTGACAGGAGCCCTGGCTACTGTTGCGGCCACCCCCTGCGCCGCGCCCTTCCTCGCCCCCGCGCTCGGCGCGGCGCTTGCGCTCTCGACGGCCCAGTCGTTCACGATCTTCACGGTGATCGGTATCGGACTCTCGACTCCCTATCTCCTGCTTTCGGCATTCCCAGCGGCGGTGAAGATACTTCCCCGCCCTGGCGCCTGGATGGAAACCTTCAAGCAGGCGATGGCCTTCCCGCTCTATGCGACGGTCGCCTATCTCGTGTGGGTTCTGGCCGGTCAGCTCCAAGAGACGGCCCTTCTCTCAGCGCTCTTCGGGCTCGTTCTTGTCGCGATGGGCGTGTGGGTCTACGGCCGATGGAATGCGCCGGGCTCATCGCAAGGCCGGGCACGATTTGGCCTGATCGGCTGCATCGTCCTCCTCGCGGCCGGCGCGTGGGCCGGCTGGCCCATCGCGGCGGCCCCGACCGACATCACCTGGAGCGTGTGGAGCCCGGAGGCCGTCGAGAAACTGCGCGCCGACAACCAGATCGTCTATGTGGACTTCACGGCACGCTGGTGCGCGACCTGCCAGGCGAACAAGCGCCTCGTGTTTCACAATGATGACGTGTTAAAGGAATTTAAGGACAAGCACATCGCGACACTGCGGGGCGACTGGACGAACAAGGACCCGATGATCACGGCCGAGCTGGCCAAGTACCACCGAGCCGCCGTGCCCTTCAATGTCGTCTGGTTCCCCGGCCGGTCTGAACCCGTCATCCTTCCCGAACTCCTTACAGCCAAGATCGTCCTGGACGCGGTCTCGAGCCCTTAGCTCGGGCTCCATGGAGACAGCTGTCTAAGTTCTTAAGAAATCGCCCAAAATTTTAAGACGCCAACTAAGTTTTAAAAACCAGTGATTTTGGATTGGGTGATTCTTAACGGGATCGGAGAAAAGCTGACCCGCAAAAACGCTCATAAACATGCGCTCACGCGTAATAGTCGCTACCTGCATCGCTACTAAGCTTTTCGCGAACATATCAATCGCGGGAGACAAGCCGGCCAACGAGGTGTTTGCCATGGAACAAGTAATTGTTGAGGCAACAAGCGAGAAGCCCGTTGGCGTCAAAGCACGCGTGTGGCTCCATACTGAGCTTCCAGGCTATGAGGTACTATCGCTATGCGGCAACGAGATGACCTATAGAGCTGCAAGGCACCTCGGCGATGCCTTGGATATCAACAGGCAATTTGTTCCGCCGGCGTACCTTGGCGTTCCAGTAGTACCTCAATCTTTCATCATGTTCGCACATCAGCCATCTCCGGCGATGGAGAGATTGGTGCCTAGCGTTTTAACCCAAGAGGACTCGCCTAGATTTGGTCCGCTGGGTTCGGTCAAGATGGCGTCTGGCGGTCTCGATACAGCTGATGAGGACACACACTGCGTCGTCCAAAACCGTTACGGGTTCGAGTGGCCCTGGGCAGGTGGCGGCTTGGGCAGGGGGCCCGTGCCGACCGGCTTGGAATTCGAAATTAGCCGTGTCCGCCCTGCCCCCCCATTGTGGTACCAATTGGGATTTATCGGGCCGGCGGGAGTCTTGCGTAGTCGCTTCGGCAAGAACGGCCTT
>DASRSJ010000195.1:0-6409 GCA_035656555.1 Opitutaceae bacterium | reverse complement strand
AGGCCCTCGCCAGGATGAAGGTCAGGATGAAGCCGAAGAGAGCGACCCGCGCCAGCTTGTGGACGTTCAGGCGGATCACATGGTGCTCGGGTGTCGGCATGCGCTGGAAGGCGCGATCAAACCGTCCGTTTACCCCCGGCGCAACCGCCCAGAGGGCGTCCCAGTTTCGGGAGGCGGTGGTTTCAATTGCGGGCATCCAGGCCAACTGGCAGCGCTAACGTCATTCCCCATATTATTAACCCGTAGCCTCTTATGTCTTGAACACACCTTGGCATGGCGCGTGCAAATGGAAGTGACCCCATGAATGACCTGAAATATGCGCTGAGGGCGCTTCTGAAGAGCCCCGTGTACGCCGCGATCGCCGTCGTGACGCTGGCCCTCGGCATCGGCCTGAACACGGCGATGTTCAGCCTGATGAACACGATGTTCCTCCAGCCCCTCCCGTTTCAGGACTCCTCGTCCCTCGACCGGGTCTTCAGGGTCACGCCCGGCAACGACTCCGGGGACCTTTCATCCGGGGACTTCATCGACCTGCGTGCCGCCGAGACGGGCGTCGCCGAATTCGCGGCGCTCAGGGACCAGACGGATACCTTGTCGGAAGTCGGCCTCACAACCGAGCTCGAGCGCTCGCTGGAGGTCTCGGACAATTTCTTCGACGTGCTGAAGCTGCGCCCGGAGATCGGGCGTTCCTTCACGCCCAAGGACGGGGCGGCGGGCAGCCCGGGCGTGGTCGTCATCAGCAACGCACTCTGGAGGAGCCGGTACAATTCATCGCCCGACGTGCTCGGGCGTGAGGTGCGCCTTGGCAGCCAGCCCTACTCCATCGTCGGGGTCCTGCCCGAATGGGCGGTCGACGGGCGCCTCCTTCGGGGCACGTCCCTCGTCCGGCCGATGCGGCTCTCTTCCGTCGAGCGCACGTCCCGCTCCGATCCGTGGATGCGCGTGATCGGCCGCAGGGCACCCGGCGTCAAGCGCGAGGCCGCCGCGGCCCTGGTCGCCGCCGTCGGCCAGAGGATGGCGCACGAAAACCCCAAGGACGATGCAACCGCATCTTGGGCCACGCACGACCTCGCCGGAGGCACGGGAAACCAGTCGGGGCGAATCGTCGTCGCGCTCCTGATCGGGCTCTCCACGTGCGTTCTCCTGATCGCCTGCTCGAACCTCGCGAACTTCGTCCTGGCGCGCGCGATCGAGCGCTCGCAGGAGCTCTCCGTGCGCTCCGCTTTGGGTGCCTCGCTCTTTCACCTGATCCGGCCGCTCGCGCTTGAATCCCTCATCCTCTCCGTTGCAGGCGGATTCTGCGCCCTGATCGTCAACTTCTGGTGCACCGGCTGGGTGAGCGCCCAGGCGATCGCGAGCGGCGACTCGGCCATTCACTTCTCCGTCGACTGGAAGGTGCTCTCGGTGGCCGGGCTCTCCGCCGCGATGACAGCCATCGTGTTCGGGACGGCGCCCGCACTTCTCATCGCAAGGATCAACGTGCAACGCACGCTGAAGAGCGGCATGCGCGGCGCGACCTCCGGGACGGCGCACACCAGGATGCGCAATATCCTCGTCGTGGGGCAATTTGCCATGGCCATGACGCTCCTCGTGGGGGCGACCTACCTGGTGCGCGGCGCCGACCACCTCCTGAGCCAGAACCTCGGCTGGAACTCGAGCGACGTGGCGCTCGGGGAGCTCAACCTCCCCAAGGCCAAGTACGACTCGCCGGAAAAGATCCTGGCGTTCCAGAGGGAGCTTCGCCTGCGCCTGGGGCGCATCGCGGGCTCGGACTCGGTCGCGGTCGCCTACTCCTTTCCCTACGGCGGGGGGATGGGGCAGCGAAAGTACCAGGTGGATGGAAAGGAGGCGCCGGCCAAGGGCGCGGGTTCCTCCGCGGGCTACAACGGTATATCTCCGGACTACTTCAAGGTGATCGGCGGCAGGATCATCGCCGGGCGCGACTTCACGGACGCCGACGGCGCCGCTTCGCCCCGCGTCGCCATCATCAGCGAGGCACTGGCCAGGGTCCTTTTCCCGGACGGCGACGCGGTCGGCCGAAGGATCCGGGACAGCGACGGCGGGAACGCGCCGTGGCTGCAGGTCGTCGGGATCGCCGCCGACCTCAGGTTCGCCAACTTCTACGAGAACCCGGTTGAATACCAGGTGTACCACCCGATCGCGCAGGAGCCGTGGCAGTACTTCGAGTTCGCCGTACGCTCGAGCCCCGCGGCGCTCAAGTCAGTCGTGGCCGGCCTGCGCCCCGCGGTGTCCGCGATCGACCCCGACCTTGCCGTTGAGGGGGTGATGACGGGCGAGCGCAGGGTGGAGCTGACGTACTTCGATCTCGGGATGCTCAAGCACATGCTGGCCGCCTTCGCGCTCCTTGGCCTTTTCCTGGCAGCCCTTGGGATCTACGGGGCGATCGCGCGGATGGTCGCTAACCGGACTCCCGAGATCGGCATTCGCATGGCCCTCGGGGCGACCACGGGCAACGTGAGGAAGCTGATCCTCACGTCAGGCCTTCGGCTGGCCCTCACGGGCGCGATCATCGGACTTCTCGGGAGCATCGGGATAACCAAGGTCCTTGGAAGCATCATGCGGGGACTGCCATCTAACCTGGTGCCGATCGCCGCCGACTCCGCGATCATCCTGGCCGTCGTGGCGGTCATCGCCTCCTACGTGCCCGCGCGCGCCGCCTCGCGGATCAATCCGCTGGACGCGATCCGCGGCGAGTAGCGCCTTAGATGTGGATCGCCTCGCCGAGGGAGGCCGCGGCGGCCTCCATGACGGCCTCGCTCAGCGTCGGATGCGCGTGGATCGTCTGGTGGATCTCCTCGACGGAAGCCTCGAGCTCCATCGCGAGCCCGTACTCGGCAATCAGTTCCGTGGCCTCCGAGCCGATGATGTGCGCCCCGTAGATCTCGCCCGTCTTGGCATCGGCCACGACCTTCACGAAGCCGTCGGTCTCGGCTGACGCGACCGCCTTGCCGGAGGCCGTGAACGGGAACTTGCCGACCTTGATGTCCAGGCCCTTGGCCTTCGCGGCCTTCTCGGTCAGGCCGGTGCTTGCGACCTGCGGCTGGCAGTAGGTGCAGCCAGGGAAATTCTTCACGCGCCTCGCCTTGCCGTGGCCGAACATGCCGTTGACGGCGTTGACGGCCTCGAAGGTCGCGACGTGCGCCAACCACGGCGGCCCGATGATGTCGCCGGCGGCGTAGATGCCCGGGACCGTCGTCTGGTAGTCCTCGCCGACCTTCAGGTAGTTCCTGTCGAGCTCGGGCGTCACCGTCGCGGCGAGTACGCCCTCCAGGTTCGCCACGACGCCGATCGCCGAGAGGACCACGTCGGCCTCGATCGTCGTCTTCGTCTCGCCGGCCACGAGGTCGACCTTGACCGACGTTTTGCCGACCTTGAAGTTCTCACACTTGGTGCCGAGGTGGACCGTGATCCCCTGCTTCTCGAACGCGCGGTTGAGCGTCTTCGAGACCTCCTCGTCCTCGACGGGGAGGATCTGCGGGAGCATCTCGACCAGCGTCACCTTCGAGCCGAAGGAATTGTAGAAGTAGGCGAACTCGACGCCGATGGCGCCGGCACCGACGATGATGACGGATTTCGGCAGCTCCTTGGAAGCGAGCGCCTCGCGGGAGGTCATGACCTTGACCCCGTCAAAGTCCAGGCCCGGAATGCGGCGCATCTTGCAGCCAGTTGCGATCAGGATGTTCTTGGCCTTGAAGAACTTGCCCTTGTGCTCGCCGGCCGTGATGGAAACCATCCCGGGCGCGTTCACCTGGCCCGCGCCGACGAAGTAATCGACCTTGTTCTTCCTGAGCAGGAACTCGACGCCTTTGGCCATCTGGCCCGCCACCGAGCGCGAGCGCTCGATCACCTTGCCGAAGTCAAAGCCGACGCCCGTGGTGCTCAGGCCATAGACCTCCGCCTTCTTCATCTTCTGGTAGAGCTCCGCGCTCTTCAGGAGGGCCTTGGTCGGGATGCATCCCCAGTTCAGACAGGTGCCCCCCGCCCTCTCGAGCTCGATGCAGGCGACCTTCTTGCCGAGCTGCCCGGCACGGATCGCGCCGGCGTAGCCCGCGGGCCCGCCACCAATGACAATGAGGTCGTATTCCGTCGTATCAGCCATGCCGACAACGTGCTCGGACAGCCCGAGTCGGCAACTAAATATCGATCACGTCGCCGCCGGTCGAGCCGGAGCCCGGGGCGGTGGGCCCGGGCTGGCTCGGGGGCCTCGGCGGCGAGCGCAGGATGGCGTTGGCGATCAGGTTCGTGATGCCGAGGATGATCGAGCCCCACAGGGCCGGCCAGAATCCCTCGACCGTGAAGCCGTCGACGACGTGGCCGACAATCAGGAACAGGATGGCATTGATAACCAGTATCCCGAGCCCCAAGGTCAGGAAGATGAACGGCAACGTGAACATGACGAGGACGGGCCTCAGGATGGCGTTGAAGAAGCTGAGGAGCAGCACGGCGATCACCAGGGAGCCGAAGTCGCGGTAATGAATACCGGAGACCACGTGCGCCGCGATGACGACGCCCAGGGCCAGGATGGCCCATCGCACAAGGAGCTGGGGGAACGTTGATCTCATCGGTCATGCCACTTTTCCCCGGCCGCACCCGCCGGCAATGAAAATCATCGTTCTGCAGGACCAGCTCAGGAGCGGGGGCACCGAGCGCCATTCCATCCTCCTGAACCGGGAGTTCGCCTCGCTCGGTCACGAGTCGCGGCTCGTGACCTTCAGGCCGGGCGGCAAATTGGCCCCCACCGCGGGCAACTTCACGACGCTCCAGCCCTTCGACACCGGGATCGACTGGTTCGGCCCCGGCCTTTCCAGGACGGTCCTCGGCCCGTCGCCGGACATCGTTCTATGCATGGGAAAGACCGCGAACTGCTTCGCGGGCAGCCTCCAGGACAAGGCGCGTTCCAGGAGGCTCGGGACCAAGGTCGTCGCAACGCTGCGCGCCGGCGGCGTCCTTCCCGGTCTCTATTACAAATCGGTCCGGCGCGCGGCACACTTGGTCACCAACAGCCGCGAGGCCGCGGACGAGCTCGTGAGCCTGCACGGCCTTGAGCGGCCCAAGGTGAGCGTGATCCACAATTCCCTCGTCTACCCCGAAGGCTCGGCCGGCCGCAACGAGGAGCTGCGCGCGCAGCTCGGAGCCCGTCCCGGCACGACGGTCCTCCTTTCCGTCGGCATGTTCAGGCCCGAGAAGAACCAGCGCTCGCTCCTGGAGATCGCGGCCGGATTCCCGAAGGACTGGGACTGGATGCTGTGGCTGGCGGGCGAGGGACCCGAGAAGGCCTCCTGCGAGGCGCTGGCAAGAAGCCTCGGGATCTCGGAGCGTGTGCGCTTCCTCGGCTACACAAAGGACCCCGCTCCGATTTACCGCGCCGCGGACATCGCCGTCCACGCCTCCAAGGAGGAGGCCCTTTCCAATTTCCTGATCGAGTCGCAGTCTCACGGCCTGCCTGCCGTGGCAATGAAGGCCCTCGGCATCCAGGAGTGCTTCATCGAGGGACGAACAGGCTGGATGCTCCGGCAGGGCGATTACGAGGGTTTCAGGGCCGCGCTGGCCCGGCTGTCTGCGGACACCGCCCAGATGCGAAGCGCGAGGGCCGAGGAGGCCCGGAGCTTCACCAAGGCCTCGTTCGATCCCGCGCGTCAGGTCGGGGCGTATATTGATCTCTTCAATTTGCTATCCCGGACGGGATAACTCAGTTGGGCAAATTACTCACTGATCCGTGAGTTTTACTTGATACCGTTCAATTGAACGGTACCTATTACCTAGCCAATAATGCCCACGAGAAAGACCGGCGTCGCCACGTCGAAGCCGGAGTGCATCCGCCTTCGCGGCGTGCGCCAAAACAACCTTAAGGGATTCGACCTCGACATACCGCTCGGGCGCTACGTCGTCGTGACCGGCCTAAGCGGCGCCGGAAAAAGCTCCCTCGTCTTCGAGACGCTGCACGCCGAGGGCCAGAGGCGCTACGTCGAGACCTTCAGCGCCTACACCCGGCAGTTCCTCGAGCTGCTCGACAAGCCCCGCGTCGACTCGATCGAGAACATCCGCCCCTCGATCGCCATCGAGCAGACGAACACCGTGAAGTCCTCCCGCTCGACCGTGGGCACGATGACGGAGCTGACCGACTTCTTCAAGGTGTGGTTCAGTCACGCGGCCGAGTGCTTCGACCCGGAGACGGGCCAGAAGGTGGAGGACGACAACCCCCAGTCCATCTGGAGAAAGACCCTGGCCGCGAGCGACGGGAAGTCCGTCCTGGTCGGCTTCGAGGTCGCCCGCCCCGACAACCTCGCCTGGAAGGAGATCCTCACGAACCTGAAGAACCAGACCTACGTGCGCGTCCTGGTCCCGCGCGCATCGGACTCCGACCTGGCGCTCTTCAGGGTCGACGACC
>DASRSJ010000194.1:0-2034 GCA_035656555.1 Opitutaceae bacterium | reverse complement strand
TGTGGGCCTGAGGGCGACATAGGACAGGCCTAGCGTTGAGTTCCCGGCGATCGCCTCGAGGACCAGCTCCTTCATCGTGACAACGCCGACGTTCTTCTCGCCGCCGAACTTCGCCTCGTCGCTGCCCTTGCCGTAGGATCGATCAACCAGGATGAGCTCTACTTCGGAGGTGCGCTCGGAAAGCGTGCTGCGGCCTTCCATCTTATTCAGGTAGGTGTCCCCGCGCGGCAGAATGATGCAGGCGCTCTGCGTCGCGATCACGAGCTCACTTAGGGCCTTGCCGAGTTCGTTGCTGTCGTAGAAGGCAACGCTCGCGAAGAGAGGCTTCGATGCATCGAGCGGACTCTTGATGGCGGTGATCGCGGTCTTAAGCGCAGCCAGGAGGTCGAGAGTTTTGATATAGGCCATGGTCAGCTGTCTCCTTGGGCTGCGCGGTCGCTGAGCCTGCGGAAGCGGGCGTCCATCGCGGCGACAGCCGAGGCGGTCATCTCGGAATTCTCCGGTAGCACGCTCGGGTCGGCGTCCTGGTCGACGTGGCGCACGAGCCAGTACATTACCTCGCCGCCCTGCAGTTGGCCGGGCGTGACGTGGAAGTTGACCGAGCCGTCCTCTTTCTTGCGCCTGCGGATTGAGATGGGAGTACTCTGGTTGCGCACCAGGGCCGGCCGCAGCGCGTTCGTCTCGGGATCCATGACGTAGGCGAAGTGAAGATCCGGGAACTCGCCGGCGCGCTTGCCGTAGGCGTCGGGGGAGGCGGGGATCGTCAGGTACATGCCCGTCTTCGGATCGATCGGGCCGCCGTAGAGGCGTTGGCGGAAGCCGAGCTGCGTTATGCTGACGGCCGCGCCCTGGGGAACGGTCGTAACGGTAATGCTCCGGGACGCCTGAGCGTAAAAGTGGCGACCGTACTTGTGGCGCTCGGAGTCGAGGCCAACCAGGTGATCGCGGATCGTGTTGCCCATAGCGCGAGCTCCGACCAGGAGAAGCCCCTGGGCAGCTGCTGCGGTTCGCATGCGGGCGATCAGAGGCGTGATCCCGTCTCGGACCTGAAGCGTAATTCCGCTCACTGGTTGCCTCCTGACTCGAATTGGAAAACCCCGTCCGCCCCGAAGGAGCCGACGCCGGCGTCCTCCATCATGTCAACGAGGCGCGCGTCGCGGACGTCTGGCTTTGCCTGGAGATCCTCGTTGAATCCGCGGCTCTTCGGAAAGACGCGGGAATTCTTGTCCAGGAGGCCCATGCCTTCGGCGTCGTCGCGGCCGATGTCGCGCGTGCCCATGCCGCTGTTGAAGGCGAAGGGAGGATAGGGATTGCCGATCCCGTCGGGAAAGTTGTCGGGGCTGCCGAGCTCCTCCCAGATGGGATCATTCTTGAGCGCCACCATGCGGCCGTCGATGAACTGGCCACCCACCTCGGCCCAGCGCTCCGCCCAGTCGCGCTCAGCGGACGGGCCGCCCTTCGGCTCCCACAGACGGATCAGCTCGTCGCCAGGGAACTCGTCCAGGACGTCCTCCTGCTGGCCCTGGGCCCACCAGCCGTAGCCCCTGGCGGTGTCGACGTTGGTTTCCAGCTGCAGGTCTATGCGGCGGGTGCTGCTAAGGTCCTGCAGGCCGCCCGCTTTCTCGGGATCCGGGACATAGCCCATGTCGGCCAGGAGCTCCTTGATCTGCAGGCGTGCGGTCGCCTGATCGAGCTGGCCGGTGAGAACGCCGTTCACCATGTCGTCGATCTTCTGGAGCAGCTCGCCCGAGGTGACCGTCGCGGAGAACATCGCGCGTTCCTTGACGGCGGAGGCCAGCTTGGCGAAGTCGGCCGTGTTGCCCGTCGTGGGCAGGAGCGACTTCACCTCGCGCGCATCGAGCGCCTCGTTGAAAGGAAGGGGTGCGGTGAAGATCATGCGGACCTCCCTTTGCGTGCGGCCGTGAACTCGTCCCGCTCGCTCGTGATCACGACCTCGGTGTACTTGCGGCCCTTCTTGCCCTGGTTGTTGCCGATGCCGTTCGCCCTGGTGATCGCGCGGATCTGGAAACCGGT
>DASRSJ010000193.1:0-5794 GCA_035656555.1 Opitutaceae bacterium | reverse complement strand
CACATATCATGAACACAAATACCACAGAAGGACGGCCTTCGGACAAGCGCACCAAGCTGCTCAGGGTTGTATCCGCCGCCGCGGTACTAGGCTCCCTGCTGGCCCTCGGCACGGGATGCGTCGTCGCGGTGCGCCCGGCTCCCGTCGTCTACAGCGAGCAGCCCGGCGAGGTGGTGGTCGACAATGACCCGCCGCCCGCGCAGGCCGAAGTCGTCGGGGTGGCCCCCGGGCCCGGCTTCATCTGGATCGGCGGCTATTACCACTGGTACGGCAACCGCTGGGCGTGGAGGGGCGGCCACTACGAGCGCCCGCCGCACAACGGCGCCGTCTGGGTGCGCCCCCGTTACGCCTTCCGCGGCAACCGCCGGGTGTACGTGCGCGGCTACTGGCACTGAGCCAGGCGGCGAAGAGTTTCATGGCCGGCCGAAAGGCCGGCCATTTTCATTGGGCGACCTCGATGACCACCTGGATCTCGGTCGTGGCGCCGCGCGGCAGGCCGTTGACGGCCACGGCCGCCCGAGCGTGCTTTCCCGCTTCCCCGAATACCTTCAGGAACAGGTCGCTCGCGCCGTTGATGACAGCCGGGCTGTCGGTGAAGCCGTCCACGGCGTTCACGAAGCCGCTGACAAAGACGATGCGGCCCACGCGCTCCAGCGAGCCCAGGGCGGCCTTCACATTGGCGAGCGTCGTCAGGGCGCACGTTTCAGCGGACTTGGCGCCGGTCTGCACGGTCTGCTCCTTGCCGACCTGGCCCGAGTGGGTGAGCTTGCCGTCGATCATCGGCAGCGTGCCCGCACAGTAGAGCAGGTTTCCGGTCTGGACCGTCGGCACGTAGCTCCCGGCGGGTGCCGGAGCCTGGGGAAGAGTCAGGCCGAGCTCGGCCAGCTTTGATTCGGGATTCATGGGGCAAATGTCTGTCGGACCTCCCGAAATGAGAATCAAAAACTGGCGTTGCACGATGCTTCCCGATCCCTCACACACACCGGAGCATAACGCGCATGATATCCCGCTTCTTCAAACTAGAGTCCCGTGGAACGACCCAGTTCACGGAATTCCAGGCGGGACTGACGACCTTTGCGGCCATGGCGTACATCCTCGCCGTGAACCCCGAGATCCTGGCCAATACCGGCATGGACAAGGGCGCCCTCGTCACCGTGACGGCAATCACCGCAGCCGTGGCGACGACGCTCATGGCGCTTTTCACCAATTACCCCATCGCGCTGGCGCCCGGGATGGGAATCAACGCCTTCTTCACCTTCACGATCGTCCTGGCCAGGGGCGTTCCTTGGAGCGAGGCGCTCGGCATGGTCTTCGTGAACGGCATCATCTTCCTCGCCCTGTCGGTGACGGGCGTTCGGGAGAAGATCATAGCCTCGATCCCGCTCGGGCTTAAGATAGCCGTCACCTGCGGCGTGGGCCTCTTCATCGCCTTCATTGGCCTGCAACACGGCGGCGTCATCATCCCGAACGCCGCGACCTACGTCGGGCCGGGCGACTTCACGAAGGGCCCGGCGGCCCTTTGCCTGGCTGGCATCATCCTGACCGCACTCCTCGTCGCCCGGAAGGTGCCCGGGGCGATCGTCCTTGGAATCCTGGCCATCACGCTCGTGGGCCTCGTGACCTCGAACGGCTTGGGCGGCCGCGTGACGGACCTCGGCGCCGGCATCTTCTCGAAACCCCACTCCGCGGCGCCGGTCTTCCTGAAGCTCACCTTCAACTTTTTGAAATCCGCCAAGACGATCATGGCGGCGCTGCCCTTCATCTTCACGCTGCTCCTGGTCGACATGTTCGACAACATCGGGACCCTGATCGGCGTTTCCAAGCGCGCGGGGCTTCTCAACAAAGACGGCGTCCTACCCAATGCCGGAAAGGCGCTTCTTGCCGACTCGATAGCCACCATGCTTTCCGCGCTCTGCGGCACGTCTACCGTTGTCAGCTACATCGAGTCCGCCTCGGGTGTGGAGGCCGGTGGCCGCACTGGCCTCACAGGGCTGTGGGTCGCCTTCTTCATGCTGGCGGCGCTGTTCCTCACACCGCTCATCCTCGCGATCCCGGCCTGCGCCACGGCACCCGCCCTTGTCATTGTCGGCATCTTCATGATGCAGTCAGTCGTCGAGATCGACATGAGCGACTTTGAGACGGCCGCGCCGGCTGTCCTCACGATCTTCGCAATCCCGCTCACGTTCAGCATCGCGCAGGGAATCGGCATCGGGCTCATCTGCTCGGTGCTCCTCAATGTCGGCATGGGCAAGGCGAAGCAGGTCACGCCGATCGGCTATGGGGTCGCGGCGATGTTCTTCCTGTCGTTCTTCAAGATCTGGCCGTTCCACTCATAGGCGAGGTCCCTCCCCCATGTCCCGGACAACGGCCCGGCTAGTCTTCCTGGTGACCGCTGCGTTCTTCGCGGTCTTCTTCGTCTGGCCCGTCCTGCAGATCGTTAAGGGCGGCTTCATCGACTCGGACGGCAAGTTAACGTTCGGCTTCCTTAAGACGCTCCTTGGCGACGCGACCTACGTCACGGCGCTGCGCAACTCGTTCCTCCTTGCCTGCGCCGGCACGACGCTCGCCCTCCTGATCGCCCTGCCCCTGGCCTTCATTTCGGACAGGTTTATCTTCCCGATGAAGGGATTCCTGAATTCAGCGATCCTGGTCCCCATGATCCTGCCGCCCTTTGTGGGAGCGATCGGTATCAAGCAGATCTTCGGGCAGTACGGAGCGGTGAACGCGTTGATCGTGGCGCTGCACCTTAGGCCCCCGGGCTGGACCTTCGACTGGTTCGCGGCGAACCAGTTCTGGGGCATCGCGCTTGTCGAGGCACTTTCCCTCTATCCCATCATCTACCTTAACGCGGTCGCGGCCCTGGCGAACATCGATCCCGCGATGGAGGAGGCGGCCCAGAACCTCGGCTGCACGGGCCTTCGGCGCTTTTGGAAGGTCACGCTGCCCCTGATCCACCCGGGCCTCTTTGCCGGCGGCACGATCGTCTTCATCTGGGTCTTCACCGAGCTCGGGACGCCGCTTGTCTTCGACTACAACCGTGTGACGAGCGTCCAGATCTACTACCTGCTAAAGGACATCGGCGGCAACCCGCTCCCGTACACGCTCGTCTCGGTCATGCTGGTGAGCTCGATCCTCATCTACGCCGTCGGCAAGGGCATCTTCGGAAGGAGCAGCCACGCGATGATGGCCAAAGCGACGACCTCGGGCGGCGCACGCGCGATCCCGAAGATGAACGCGTGGCTCTGCACGGCAATCTTCGGGGGCGTCACCCTGGCCGCTGTCCTGCCCCACATCGGCGTGATCCTCATCGCCTCGTCCAGGGACTGGTACGGCAGCGTGCTGCCGAAGGGCTTCACACTCGACAACTATAAGGCCGCCCTTGGCCACGAGCTCACGGTCCCCGCGATCGCGAACAGTTTGAAGTTCGCGAGCATCTCGACCGTCGTCGACGTGTTCCTCGGGATCGCAATCGCCTACGTAGTCGTGCGCTCGAAGATCGCGGGCCGCCAGGTGCTGGACTTCCTTTCGATGATGCCGCTTGCGGTGCCGGGGATCGTGCTGGCCTTCGGCTACCTCGCGATGTCCCAGGAGGGCCGCTTCTTCTACTTCATCAACCCGGTGAACAACCCGACGGTGCTCCTCATCATCGCCTACTCGATCCGGAGGCTGCCCTATGTCGTTCGCTCGGCCTCGGCGGGCTTCCAGCAGACGAGCGTCACGCTGGAGGAGGCCGCGGAGAACATGGGAGCCCCTCCGCTGCGGGCGATGATCAAGGTGACCTTGCCCCTCATCGCGGCAAACCTCATGGCCGGCGCGCTTCTCGCCTTCGCCTTCGCGATGCTCGAGGTCAGCGACTCCGTCATCCTGGCCCAGAAGATGGTCTATTTTCCGATCACGAAGGCCATCCTTGAGCTCTTCCAGCTGCTCGGCGACGGCAAGTACCTCGCGTGCGCGCTCGGCGTATGGGCGATGGCGTTTCTGGGGACGATGGTCGCCGGCGTCAGCATCCTCCTTGGCAAGAAGCTGGGGGCCATCTTCAGGGTCTGAACGAAAGCGGATGCTCCTTCTCCTGATCGTCTCGCTCGTGTGGGCCTTCTCCTTCGGGCTCGTGAAGCGCCTGGGGGGCCTGGACCCCACGGCCATTGCCACGCTGCGCCTCACCCTCTCGCTGGCTGTGTTCCTTCCCTTCCTGAGGCCGAAGGGCCTCGGCGCCTTCCAGGTTGTGCGGCTTGCACTCATCGGTGCGGTGCAGTTTGGGATCATGTATATCCTCTACCAGAAGTCATACGCGCACCTGCACGCCTACGAGGTCGCTCTCTTCACGATCACGACACCGCTCTTCGTGACGCTGATCGACGCGGTCTTCGCGGGCGCCTGGCGCACGCGCTACGCCGTCGCGGCGCTTCTCTCGGTCGCCGGCGCCGCAGTGCTCGTCTGGCACTCCTTCGGTGACTCCGCCATAATAGGCGGCGTGCTCCTCGTGCAGCTGGCGAACCTCTGCTTCGCCGCCGGCCAGGTGGCTTGGAGATATGAAAGGAAACGCCTGCCGGCAAAGTTCTCGGATGCGTCGGTGTTCGCGATCCCGTTCGCGGCTGCGGTGCTGACGGCCTTCGCCTGCTCACTCGGCACCACAAATTGGGCCGGCTTCACCGCAACGTCCCAGCAGTGGCTGACCTTGATCTACCTCGGAGCTGTGGCCTCCGGGATCTGTTTTTTCCTCTGGAATAAGGGCGCCACGCAGGTGAACGCCGGTGTCCTCGCCGCGTTCAACAACGCGAAGATCCCACTCGGAGTAGCGGTGTCTATATTGGTGTTCCGGGAGAAGGCCGACTTGGCCAGGCTCCTCATCGGCGGCGGCCTCATGGCCCTCGGCGTGTGGGCGGCCAACGGCGGACGCGACGGAAAGTCCGCCTAACAAGCCGGCTGGATGGCGGATTTCGGATGCTTGGTTGTCAGGGGAAACAGCAGGCCATAGGCGTAACCACCCTGGCCCGCCATCACCCATGGCTCCATCCCCGAAACTGCGCCGAACGAGCGTCCTGAAATCCTGCATGGGCGCGGCTAGCCGCGCCTCGTGGTGCTTTGTTGGCGCATGCTACGCGCTGTCGGCGGCGACGGCATTCGGCGGGGTGAATTTCTTCACGAGCCCTCAGATATCGGACGGCCAGTCGGTCGGCGCATTCGCGGCGCTGCAGCCTAACGGCAAGGTTCTCGTCTCGGGCGGTGCAATCCGCCTGAACGCCGATGGTTCAACCGACACGAGCTATTCCTTGGCTCTGTCTGGCCCAACGCCCCAAGTGGCGGAGGCCGCAAAGGTCGCGCCTGACGGCGACATCGTCGTCGTCGACAACTCCCAAAGGCTGGTCGACTGCTCGTCGACCGGTGCCTTCAAGCAGGAAATCTACTCCGGAATCTCACCGACGGCTTTTCTTGTCCAAGGCGATGGTAAGATCCTCATCTGGACGTCCAATGCTATAACGGTCCAAGGGGTCACGAGACAGGGCATAGCTCGAATCAACGTGGACGGGACGCTCGATACCTCCTTTGATCCCGGCTTCGGCCCAAATGCTCAGATCGCCTCGGTGCTGCTGCTTTCGGACGGGAAGATAATGGTCGGAGGTTTTTTCAACACCTTCGACAAGGTCGCGGTCTTGGGCTTCGTCCGGCTCAACAGCAACGGCTCCGTCGACCAAACGTTCTCCGTAACCATTCAGTCGGCCCCAATCACCGAGATGGCGGAGATGCCGAACGGACAGGTTGCCGCATGGAACGCCGCCACGCGGCAGCTCGAGCT
>DASRSJ010000192.1:0-3589 GCA_035656555.1 Opitutaceae bacterium | reverse complement strand
CTGAGAACAGGCAGCCACCGGTCCGGATACGAGCTCGTGCGTGAAACGTGGTCCGCGCGATCCAAAGGTAGCTTTGACCTGTGGTGGGCTGATGCCGTCAGGAAAGGCTTGTTCTCTGAGGACCCACCCGTAGCTGCCGCAAGGGGCGCCGACGAGCGTGGTTCTCTCGCGTTTCCAAAGCTCGATTCAGATTCCGGCGACTCTCTTGTCCTTGTCCCGGATCCCACCGTGGGGGATGGCCGCTGGGCGAACAATGCTTGGCTCCAGGAACTCCCCAAGCCGGCCTCGCAGCTCGTGTGGGACAATGCCGCCCTCATAAGCCCGTCTTTCGCAGCGCGTCTCGGTATCGCGAGCGGCGACTTGATTGTCCTGTCAGCCGGGGGCTTGCAGGCGGAGGCGGCGGCCTGGGTCATGCCAGGACAGGCTCCCGATTGTGTCTCGCTTTCCTTGGGATACGGCCGGACGGCGGCTGGATCCGTCGGCAATTCGAGGGGGTTTAATGCGTACCTCATGCGCCCTGACTCCTCGACATGGGAGCTGGAGGGACTCGAGGTGAGGCGTTCAGGAGGGACATACGCCCTCGTCTCGACGCAAAGGCACTTCTCGATGGAGGGAAGGAATCCCGTCCGGATCGCCGGGGCGAAGAATGAGCCGCCTGATCCGGCGACGTCGCTCTATCCCGACTGGAAGCCGGGCGAATATTCCTGGGGCATGTCGATTGACCTTGGGGCCTGCACGGGCTGCAACGCCTGCGTAGTCGCCTGCCAGGCCGAAAACAACATCCCAGTCGTCGGAAAGCAGCAGGTGGCGCGCGAGAGGGAAATGCACTGGATTCGGATCGACCGGTATTTCGACGGTGAAGCGGAGAACCCGCGGATCCTCAGCCAGCCCGTGACCTGCATGCACTGCGAGAAAGCGCCGTGCGAGGTGGTGTGCCCCGTGGGAGCCACGGTCCACAACGACGAGGGCCTGAACGAGATGGTCTACAATCGCTGCGTCGGCACGCGCTACTGCTCCAACAACTGCCCCTACAAGGTGCGCCGGTTCAACTTCCTGGATTACCGCGCAAAGGCCGACTCGCCGCAGACGCTCCAGGAAAATCCCCAGGTCACCGTGCGTGACCGGGGCGTCATGGAGAAATGCACCTACTGCGTGCAGAGGATCAACACGGCGCGAATCCGGGCCTCAAAGGAGAACCGCCCGATCCGCGACGGCGAGGTCCTGACGGCGTGCCAACAGGCGTGCCCAACCCGGGCGATTGTCTTCGGGAACATAGCCGACCGGTCGAGCGTCGTTGCTCTCCGCAAGGCGAGCCCCGCGTCGTACAGCCTCCTGGGCGAACTCAACACGCGTCCCCGCACAACCTACCTGGCGAGGCACGCCGGAGTCCCTGGCACATGAGCACCGAGAGGATAGAAGCTGGTCTCGCAGCGCCCGGCCAGACGATCGAATCCGTGACCCGCACGGTGAGCGCGATCCCGCTCGACAGGCCGCAGCGGCGTTTCTGGTGGACCGGATTCCTCGCTTCGTTCCTGGGCGTCATGCTCCTGCTGGCCTCCATATCTTGGATCCTTGCAAAGGGTGTCGGCGTCTGGGGCATCAACATGCCGGTCGCATGGGGCTTCGCGATTGTGAACTTCGTCTGGTGGATCGGGATCGGCCACGCGGGAACCTTCATCTCAGCCATCCTGCTGCTGCTGCACCAGGAGTGGAGGACGTCCATCAACAGGTTCACTGAGGCGATGACGCTCTTCGCAGTCGCCTGCGCGGGGCTCTACCCGCTCCTCCACCTCGGCCGCCCGCAGTTCTTCTACTGGCTCCTGCCGTATCCGGACACGATGGGCCTCTGGCCGCAGTTCCGCAGCCCCCTTGTCTGGGACATGTTCGCGGTGTCGACGTATGCCACGGTCTCGCTCCTCTTCTGGTATGTCGGGCTGTTGCCCGACCTGGCGACACTGCGGGACCGTGCTGCGACGCCGATGCGCCGGCGCGCCTACGGCCTCCTGTGCCTCGGCTGGAGGGGCGACGGGACGCACTGGCACCATTACAGGAAGCTCTACCTCGTGCTGGCCGGCCTGGCGGCGCCTCTTGTCGTGTCCGTCCACTCCATCGTCGGCATGGATTTCGCGATCGCGATCCTGCCTGGCTGGCACTCGACCATCTTCCCGCCGTACTTTGTCGCAGGGGCGATATTCTCGGGCTTCGCTATGGTGCTGACCCTGGTGATCCCACTACGGGCCGTCTACGGGCTGAAGGGCATGATCACCGGCCGGCACCTGGACCTGATGGCGAAGGTGATGCTCACGATGGGGCTTGGGGTGGCGTACGGCTACTTCAGCGAGTTTTTCGGAGCCTGGCGCAGCGGGGACATCTACGAGCGCTACGTCGCCGTTAATCGGCTCGTCGGCCCCTACGCCGGGTACTTTTGGGTGCTCGTCGCCTGCAACATAGGGGCACCGCAGGCCCTCTGGTTTGCCGCCGTGAGGCGGAACACCCTGGCGCTCTTTGCCGTGGCGCTGGCGGTCAATCTTGGCATGTGGCTCGAGCGCTTCGTCATCGTCGTGACGAGCCTGCACCGTGACTTCTTGCCCTCCTCATGGGGCCTCTACCACGCGACTTTCTGGGACTACAGCACGTTCGCCGGGACGATAGGGCTCTTCCTCTCGCTGCTGTTCCTCTTCATCCGGTTCCTGCCCGCCATCTCGATGACCGAGATGCGCGCGCTGGTGGTAAAGGAAGGCAGGGCAGGGCATTGAAACCCGTGTCTTTCGGCGTCCTAGGCCAATTCAAGACCGAGGAATCATATCTCGCAGCGCTCGGTGAGCTGGCGAGGGAGGGGTTCAACTCCATCGAAACCTACACGCCCTACGCCGTCGACGGGGAGGAGGAGTTGATCCCCAGGCCGGCCACGCCGATAGGGGCCGTGATGCTCGTTGCCGGCGTCACGGGGGGCGCCTCGGCCTTCTTCATGCAGTGGTACGCGGCCCGTGATTATCCCCTCAATGTCGGCGGCCGGCCGCTCAACAGCTGGCCGGCGTTCATTCCCGTGACCTTTGAGCTGACGGTTCTCTCTGCCGCACTGGCCGGCGTCATAGGTTTCCTGGTGCTCGCGCGATTCCCGCGTCTGGACCATCCCATTTTCTCCGATGGGCGGTTCGCCCGCGCAACCCAGGACCGCTATTTCATCTGTATCAAGCCGACGAGGCGCCACTCGGAAGCCTCCTCACGGGAAGCGCTCCTGAAGGCGGGGGCCGAATCGGTGGAGGTGCTTCCGCCATGAGTACCCGTGCAATGGCCGTCGTGCCGCTCGCCCTGGCCGCCGCAGTTCTCGGCGGGTGTGACAACATGAAGCACCAGCAAAACGCGAGGGCCGGGGATGGGAGCGCCTTCTTCGCCGACGGCTCATCCGCGCGCATGCCCCCAGCCCACACGCTCGCGCACGGGGCGTTGGGTCCGTCTGATCCCATCGCGAATGGCCGAGCCGACGGAACCTGGCAGGCGTCCATTCCGGTTAAGGTCGACAGGGCGCTGATGGAGCGGGGCAGGGTGCGTTACACGGCCTTCTGCGCGGACTGCCACGGTGACGACG
>DASRSJ010000191.1:0-5085 GCA_035656555.1 Opitutaceae bacterium | reverse complement strand
GCCTCGCGCAGCTCGCTCTTCTTGATGACTCGCCGTCCCTTGACGCCGAAGCCCTCCGCGATCTTCACGAAGTCGGGATAGAGGGCGTCCGGGTTCTCCGGGCCGCCGACATTGCTCTCGTCGCCGAGGATCGTGTTGCCGCGCACGCTGCCGTAGAAGCGGTCCTCCCACTGCACGACCATGCCGAGGTGCTGGTTGTTCAGGATCATCGCCTTCGCGCCGATCTTCTCGATGTGGGCGGTGGCGAGCTCCTGGATGTTCATCGCGAACGAGCCGTCGCCGTCGATGTCGATCACCTGCTTGTCGGGGCAGGCGACCTTGGCGCCCATGGCCGCCGGGTAGCCGAAGCCCATGGCGCCGAGGCCCAGGGAGCTGATGTAGCGCCTCGGCTCGTCGAACCTGTAGAACTGTGCGGCCCACATCTGGTGCTGGCCGACGCCGGTCGCGATGATCGCGTCGCCCTTCGTGAGCTCGTAGAGGACCTGCACGGCCTCCTGCGGCTGGATGTGCTTGCTGGGCTCGAAGCTGAACGGGTGGTCCTTCTTCCAGGTCGCGATCTGCGCGTGCCAGGCCGAGGTGTCCGGGGGGGAGAACTTGGAGGCGGTCGCCAGCTCGTTCAGTCGGCCGATCGCGTACTTGATGTCCGAGACGATAGCCAGGTGCGCGCGCTTGTTCTTGTTGTGCTCGGAGGCGTCGATGTCGATGTGGACGATCGTCGCGGCGGCCGCGAATTTCTTCGTGTCGCCGGTGATGCGGTCATCGAAGCGGGCGCCGAGCACGATCAAGAGGTCGGCCTCGTCGACGGCCCAGTTGCCGTAGGCGGCGCCGTGCATGCCGAACCAGTGCATCGAGAGGGGGTCGGTCTCCGGGAACACGCCGACGCCCATGAGCGTCGTCGCAACCGGGATGTTCATCTTCCTGGCAAACTCGCGCAGCTCGACGTGCGCCTCGGCCGAGACGATGCCGCCGCCGGCGTAGATGACGGGCTTCTTGGCCGTCGCGCAGAGGGCGATGACCTTCTTGAGCGACTCGTCGTCGGCGCGGTGCTGCTCGCCGATGAGCGGGTTCAGGAACTCGGTCGCCGCCGGGTACACCGGCTTGAACTTCGCCTGCTGCACGTCCTTCGGGATGTCGATGACGATGGGGCCAGGCCTGCCGCTGCGCGCCAGGTGGAACGCTTCCTTCATGATCCTCGGCAGCTCGTTCACGTCCATGACGAGGTACGAGTGCTTCACGATCGGAAGCGTCATGCCGAAGAAGTCAGTCTCCTGGAAAGCCATCTTTCCGATGAACTCCTTCTTCACCTGGCCCGTGATGGCCACGAGCGGAATGGAATCCATGTAGGCGTCGGCGATCGCCGAGACCAAGTTCGTGGCTCCGGGGCCGGAGGTCGCCATGCACACGCCGACCTTGCCGGTCGCGCGCGCGTAGCCCTCGGCCGCGAAGGATCCGCCCTGCTCATGGCGGGGGAGGATCACGCGGATCTTCTCGGTGCGGGCCAGGGACTGGTGCAGCTCCTGCGAGGCGCCGCCCGGGTACGCGAAGATGACATCAACACCCTCGCGGATGAGGCACTGCACGACGGCGTCGGAGCCCTTCATTTCGGGACCGATCTCGGCCTTGGGAAACGGGGTGGGTGATGTGTGGGATTTCATGGCGTAGAGCTTTGTAAAAAAGCCCTCCATCTGAAGGCGTTCGCGCCCCTGAGGCAAGCCTTGGGAATTGGCTGGCGCGCCCGCCCAGCAGCCGCAGTTTTAGGGCGTGCTCAAGCTCCTATTCGTAGGCGACATCGTCGGGAAGCCTGGCCGCGAGATCATCGCGGACAAGATGGCGGGGCTTCGCCGGGAGAGGGGCATCGATTTTGTGATCGCAAACGGGGAGAACTCGGCGGCCGGCTCCGGGATCACGGGCCTCATCGCCCGGTCCCTCCTGGACTCGGGCGTCGATGCGATAACGCTTGGCGACCACGTGTGGGACCAGCGCGGCTGGGAGAACGAGATTGGCGAGATCGACCGTGTCTGCCGTCCCGCGAACCTGCCCGCCTCGAACCCGGGATGGGACCACGCGGTGATCGAGGCCAGGGGTTTCAAGGTCGCGGTCTTTACCGTCCTTGGCCGCCAGTACATGAACATGAAGGCCGAGGATCCCTTCGCCTGCGCCGACCGCATGATCGAGCGCCTGAAGGGTCAGGCCGACGCCATCATTGTCGAGATACACGCCGAGGCTACGTCCGAGAAACAGGCCCTGGGCTGGCACTTGGACGGCCGCGTGACCGCGGTCCTCGGGACCCACACCCATGTGCCGACCGCCGATGCCGCCGTGCTGCCCAAGGGCACGGCCTTCATGTGCGACGTTGGGATGACCGGCCCTTATGCGAGCGTGCTAGGCCGCGAGGTGGCGCCCGTCATCTCGAAGTTCATGGACGGCATGCCGAAGCGCTTCGAGGTGGCGACCGGCGACGTTCGCATTTCCGCGGCTCTTATCGACATCGATCCCGCAATGGCCAAGGCCACCAAGATCGAGCTCGTGACCGTCAGGCGCTAGCCCCGGTTCAGGACTTTATCTCACCGGCCTCGTTGTACGAGCCGATGTGGCGGTAGCGCTCATAGCGCGTATCAAGGAGGGTCTCCGTGTCCAGCGCGCGCAGGTCGTTCAGGTGCTTCTGGATCGCGTACTTCAGTGCCGCCGCGGCCTGTGCCGGGTCGTTGTGGGCGCCGCCGAAGGGCTCGGGGATCACCTCGTTGATGGCTCCCAGCTTCTCGAGATCCGCGGCCACGACCTTGAGGGCTGCCGCCGCCTTCGGCGCCGCGGCGCCGTCCTTCCAGAGAATCGCCGCGCAGCCCTCGGGCGTGATGACCGAGTAGTAGCTGTTCTCGAACATGAGGACGCGGTCGGTGACGCCGATGCCGAGCGCTCCGCCCGATCCGCCCTCGCCGACCACGATCGAGATCGTGGGGGTCTTCAGCATCGCCATCTCGCGCAGGTTGACCGCGATGGCTTCGGAGACATGGCGCTCCTCGGATCCGACGCCCGGGAAGGCTCCCGGGGTGTCGATGAACGAAAGGACGGGAATGCCGAACTTTTCGGCCATCTTCATGATGCGCAGCGCCTTGCGATATCCTTCCGGCTGCGGCATGCCGAAATTCCTGATGATGCGCTCCTTGGCCTCGCGGCCCTTCTGCTGGGCGACGATCATGACGGCGCGACCGTCGAAAAAGGCCGTGCCGCCTACAAGCGCCCGGTCGTCATTGTACTGGCGGTCGCCGTGGAGCTCCTGGAAACCGGTGCAGATCATGTTCACGTAATCCAGCGCGTACGGGCGCTTCGGATGGCGGGCCATCATGACCTTCTGCCACGGGGTCATGTTCGAATAGATGTCCTTCTGCGTGGCCTCGATCTTCTTCTCGATCGAGCGGACCTCGGTGGCCATATCCACGTTTGTCTCAACCGACTGCTGGCGGAGCTCGTCCAGCTGCCGCGACAGGTCGCGCAGCGGTTTCTCGAAATCCAGGGTGTACGAAGGGGTTTCCATGAGTCGGAGGTGCGCCGAACCTAGCCATTACCCCTTCCGGGTGTCAACGGGCTGAGAACGCGTCAATGCAACCCGCCTGCATCGGTGGGAGGGGGAGCGCTGAGCTCCTCCTTCCATCCCTGCACCCGGGCCATGGCTCCGTACTTCTCGGCCATGGCCTTGTCCCCGCGCTCCATCCAGATGCGCGACAGGGTGGCGATGATGAGGGGATCGTTTTTCCTGAGTGCATACGCCTTGTCGGCCGCCGCAAGGGCGTCGTCCATCCGGCGCAGGCTCAGGTTGATCTCCGCCAGCGCATGCCAGGCCTCGAACGATTCCGGGAACTCCGACGTGGCCCGGCCGAGCTTTTCAAGCGCGGCCGGCACCTCGCCGGTAACATAGTCGTAGGTTGCCTCCTCGATGAGGCCTTGGAGGTCGTCAGGACTCACTTCTGCAGGTCGGCCTCGACGGAAATCGAGATGCCCACCTCGCTGCCAAGCGCCTTGCCCAGCATGGCCGGTCCGTTGACGCCAAAGTCCTCGCGGTTGATCGTCGTCGAGGCGTCCCATCCGGAGAGCTGCGCACCCATCATTCCGGGGCCGAAGCCGAGGAGGTCGACCTTAAGGACGACCGGCTTGGTGGTGCCGCGGATCGTCAGGTCACCCGTGACGTCGAAGGTGTTGTCTCCGGTCTTCTTCCAGGAGGTGCTCTTGAACTTGATGGTCGAGAAGTTGGCGAAGTCGAAGAAGTCCGGAGTCTTCAGGTGCGCGTCGCGCTTGTCGTTGTTCGTGCTGACGCTGCCGACGTCGATCGTGGCCTCGACGGAGCTCTTCTCGAGGTTGTCGCGGTCAACCGTGATGGTGCCGCTGAACTTCGTGAAGATGCCGGGGACTTTAGTGAAGAAGTGGCGGACGTTGAAGCCGACGGAGGAGTGGACGTTGTCGATCGTGTAGGTCTCGACGGCCGCGGAGGCGGCGTTGGAAATGCCGGAGGCGAGCGCGGCGAGGGCGAGTAACTTAGTGGTTAGCTTCATGGGATCTAAGGATATGGGTTAACAGGAGGGGTACGATTTGCCCCGGAATGGGCAAAAGACAACCCAACTTGGCAATTTCACAGGATGATCATGGAGTCGCCGTAACTGAAGAAGCGGTACCCCCTGGCCACGGCCTCGGCATAGATCTCCATGAGCCACCCGAGACCTTCCTCGGATCCCGGCGTCAGGAACGCGGCCACGAGGCAGAGGAGGGTGGAGCGGGGCTGGTGGAAGTTCGTGATGAGGACGTCAATTCCCCTGAAGGCCCGCGGCGGGTAGATGAAGATCGAGGCCTCGGCCACGTGGGGCTCCCCAAACGGCGCATCGTGCCTGGAGAGGAAGTCCTCCACGGAGCGCACGGTCGTCGTGCCGACCGCTATCCGGCGGCCGGCGTGCGGCGGGAAGAGGAGGCGCTGGGTGGTCACGGGGATCTCGTAGAGCTCGCTGTGGATCGGGTGCTCCTCCACGGCCTCGGTCGCGATCGGCCGGAAGGTGCCGAGGCCAACATGCAGCGTCAGGTCCGCGGTGGATACCCCCGCTG
>DASRSJ010000190.1:0-2882 GCA_035656555.1 Opitutaceae bacterium | reverse complement strand
TGCCCGTGCCCACAAACCGCGCGGAGCCGCCTCATTGGCAGCATACCTGACAAACCGGGCTAAGTCGGGAACACGCCGGAGCCCTAAGCTGCAATGGGCGCCATCTTGGTGAATGCCCCGCCACGGCCAAAGCGCCATACGAGCTACGACCGAATGGCGGCCCGTTCCACGGGAGAGAAACGACCCTCAGATACTTGTGAGGCATGTCAGAACCCTGCCATTTGGCTGACACGCTGGATGGCTGGGCGGCCAAGGCCTCGTTACCTTAGGAGGGGCCTGGTTATCGCAAGAGGGTGCCGGGGCAAGTTGGCTCGACATATGAGACAGGTCGGGCAGCGCGACGAGGGGTTACCATGTGCTATGTCCATTCCGGGCTTCAGCAGCCGGCTGTGCAGCTGCCCGCCTCGAAGTCAGCTCGTGGAGCCGACCTTGGACCAGTCGACCGCCTCTCCGGCGTACCAGTTTATTCCGGTTACGTTCCTGCGCGTGCTCACCTGGAAGCCGGGCTGCGCGATCCAGAGCCAGGGGGCATCGTTCGCGATTATCTGGGCACAGCGCTTGTGCTCCTCGACCCGCTGGTCCCAAGTGAGTTGAGGGCGCCCTGCCTTGGCCAAGCAGGCGTCAGTCTTCGCGCTCTTGTATCCCCCCCAATTGTTAGAGCTCTTCGACTGGTAGAAGACCCCCAGAGCGTAGGCGGGGTCCGGCGTATCGGCCCCAAAGGTCTGGAAGAACATTGGCCGCTTGCCAGTGAACAGCGCTTGGGTGAACGTCGGGGGCGGGAGCGCCTCGAGCTCGAGTGTCACTCCGACGTCCGCGAAGGCGATCCGGAGCTGAGTGCCTATAGGCTCTCCGAGCGGTTCCGCGGTGCTGTAGGCCAATGTCGTCTTGAACCCGTTCCCATGGCCGGCCTCCCGCAAAAGCTCACGCGCCCGTCCGGGGTCGTAGGTGTACGGGCGCAGGTTAGGGTCGAACCCGGCGGCGTGATCCGAGAGCGGGCCGTGGGCCGGCCCGGCGAACCCTCGGTAGACCTTCTCGAGGATCTGCGGATAGGGCGTCGCGTATGACAGGGCCTGCCGGACCCGGGCGTCGCCAAGCGGCGGGTACTTCGGGTTCATGGGACACGACGCGATGACATAGCCCTGGAAGTTCCACAGGCGCAGGTCATTGCTGCTCTCTACTCGTTGCATGTCCGTGGGCAGCAAGTACTCAGCGGCCTGCGCTTCTCCGGTCATCAGCATGGCGAGCCTGTTGGACGACTCCGGCACCTGCCTGAACGTGATCTGGTCGAGCTTCGGAGGGAAGGGATGCTCCTTGTGGGCCACCCATACGACATGGCGCCCAGGGCTGAGGTCAGCGAGCTTGAACGGGCCGAAGCCCGCGTCGTGGTTCTTTAGCCAACGCTTCGCCCAGGGATCGCTGGAGGTCGCGTGGCTCTTCGCTAGCTTGGAGTCGGCGATCACGCGCCAGAATGTGCTCAGCGTGAGGAGCAGGTCAGGCCCTGGCTCCGCCAGCCCGATGCGGACCGTGTACTTGTCAAGGACCTTCACGTCCTCCGGCCGCTCGATCGTGGAGAGCGCGTTGTAGAAGCTCGTGATGCCGTGCAGCGCGAAGCTCCGGTCGAACGCCCACTTCACGTCCGCGGCGGTGAACTCGTTCCCCGCGTGGCTTGGCCATCCCCTTCGGAGCGAGAAGGTGTAGGTCCTCCCGCCGTTGGTGACCTCCCAGCCCTCGGCCATGCGCGGCTCGGTGATCTCGTCGAAGTTCGCGGCCTGCCAAGCGAGGTCGAAGCCGCCCGGCTCGCCGGGCGCCGGAATCTGCTTCCAGCGGGTCAGACGGTCGTTCAAGTTGAAGATGTGGTCATACACCTCCTTGCCGAACACGAGCTCCCAGTCGAGACTAGGCGGGGTAGTCGGTGCCGCAACGAGCAACTGATTAGAGTGTGCCGTTTGGTCGCAGGCCGCGATCGCCGCTCCCGCGAACGGCGTCCACACGCCCACCGCCGCGGCGGACTTCAGGAACGACCTGCGGGTCGTCGGACGGCGCAAAGCCCCGGCGGGTGGGCTATCGGACTCGTCCGTCATCGAGCTTGCCCGCCTGGGCATTGAGGACGATGCCCTTACGGACGGGAGAGGGTTCGACGCGCGTGGCGCTCTTCCAGACGGAAGCCGGGTGGTCTCCGACAACGCCCCAGGCGGGGAGAATCGCCGAGGCAGCCGCAGACGGCCAGATCCTCACTCTGGGCCCCTCTCCACCGGCTAACCGTCACCTTAGCGCACCGTGCCCCGCCGTCCAACGCTCCTTCCCCTGGCGACGGCGAAAGAGGAGGATGGTCTCATTCCCGACTGGGGGAGGAGCGTGCGGCCCCGGCATATCGCATCAGTAGCGCTGATCCTCGGGTTGATCGTTGTGGCTTTCGTAGGGACCCGCCTGCTCGGTGAGCGAGACGCCCGACAAGACTCCGATCACCGCGCCGAGATCGCGGCTGCGCAGATCCGCGCGCGCGTCGAGCAAGGATCCTCCCTCGCCGAGAGCCTCAGCCGGTTCATGGTGAGCATCGCCAGGAGCCCGGATGCGAGCGAGGAGTTCGCGAGCACCGCATCGAGATGGCTCAGCCCGGCAGGCTTCCCCGCCGCTGCGTGGATCGAGCAGGTTCCGGTTTCTCAGCGTGCCGCCTACGAACGGCGGACCGGCAACCCTATCGTCACAATCGACCGGCAACTCAGGATCGTGCCCGCCGGTTCGCGGTCCTCGTATCTGCCGGCGACTCTCGTCTCCGGCATCCCTCCCATGGAGACGACCGGGATTGATCTCGGCGGCGAATCAGGCGTGGCCGCGGCGGTGACCCGTGCGAGCGCGCTTGATGAAGTACGCGCAACCCCCCT
>DASRSJ010000189.1:0-4440 GCA_035656555.1 Opitutaceae bacterium | reverse complement strand
CGGTTACTGCTCGAAGACCTCGAGCTCACGGATGGCGTGGCTGCGCTGATTATTGCCCAGGTGTCCCGGCTTATCCATGAGCCGGTCTGTCCCGACCACCCGGACATAGCGGGCGCTGGTCGCGGGGAAGCGGGCCTCACTCGCGGGCACCCCGCTGTTGGTTGCCGAGGACACCTCTGACCACGAATTGCCGTCGGAGGACACCTGGACCGAGAACTTGGGGGCATACTCCACGCCCCATTCTATCCTCACCCGGCTGATCTTGCGCGCCTCGCCGAGATCGACGGCTAGCCACGAGGGGTCAAATGGACCCGATGACCAAGAGGTCGAGGGGTCGCCGTCCACCCCGTTCTCGGGTCCCTGGGACGAATTCCAGCTCGACGAGGCGAAAGCCCTCTTCCCGAAGGCGAGCCCGAGGGACGACGCCTGTACGATAGTCATGTCCCTGACGCTGTGGACAGGCTCGCCGTCCAAGCCAACGAGCTCCGCCTCCAGGGTGCCCGTGGTCGCCGATTTAGGCCACGACACCTCGAACCCCGCAAAGCCCTGGCCGTAAGGCTCCATGTGGCAGTCCTGCTTTTGCTCAAAGAGCACCACACCGCCGGCGTCCTTCAACCTGAGAGTCACCGCACCGCTCCACGGTTTCCCAAGGTCATTGATTAGGCGCACGGGCACAGTGGCGGATTTCCCGCAGATACCGGTGCCGCTCCAGTAGTCCACCATCAGGCCCACCGGCGCAAAGGCGTCCCTGATGTACTTGTGGAACTGCGGCTCCCATTCGAGCTTCGACACGTCCTGCCAGTTGTCGCTGGTCTGCCCATCCGACCGGGAATATCCCAGAGCCGTGAATTCCATCACCGCCGCGGTCTGCCGGTGGCTGCGCCAGAATTCGGTGTCGGCGGCAAGGTACGTAGCAAAGATATGCCTGCGCTGCTCGGTGGTGGCATTCTCGCCGGCAAGGTTCTTGTAGAGGTCCTTTGTCAGCGTCGTCGGCGTGCCGTCGCGGTTGAGCCACAGCCAGCCATATTCATTCATGATGACGGCGTGCCTTCCATCGTCGTCCATCGGGCCGCCGAAGGGAACCTGGCTGCGATGGGCGAAGTCCGCCAGGCGCGTGGTCGGCTTATAGAAGAAGTAGGAGTGCGCCTCGTATGAGTCCGTCGGCTCTCCGATGGGCAGGCCAAAGCCGTTGTCCCACGGCCTATCCGACATATCGAGGCCGCGCACGGCCGCGACGGCCTCCCCCGTCCCCGGGGACCGCGTCTCATTCTGGGCGTCCCATATCACGACGCTCGGGTGGTTCCAGCGCTCGTGCATCCAATCCGTGTACTCCCGCTTGAGCTCGTTGCCATTGGCCTCTTCCGAGCTCCACAGCGGAAACTCGTCCTGGATCAGAATGCCGACCTCGTCGGCGATGTCATACCAGGCCTCGGGAGGAAACCCGATCGAGTAGCGCAGGCAGTTCCAGCGCATGTCCTTCATCCGCTGGTGCAGCATCCGGACCCAGTCGGCTCTCCATGGCAGATCCTTGCATTCTGAATCCTCGAAGAACCGGTAGAGCGTGATGTTTGCCCCACGCATGAAATAGGGATGGCCGTTGAGCACCGCGCGCCCGCTCACCGGGTCCAGCCTGAACTCCCGCATGCCGAAGCGCGTGACACTCCGGTCGGTCCCGCAATCGACCTCCAGCCTGTAGAGGAAGGGGTCCTCAGGGGACCAGAGATGGCAGCCCGAGATGGGGATGTTCACGTCCACACTTGTCTCGCCGGCGACGGTGGGCTCGATCGACCGGTCGTCCTCGCCGACAATTTTTCCCGTCGAAACTTCCCGCACGAGGAACGTCAGGTTGATCTGCGACGAAGCATCGTTGCGCAGGACCGTTCGGACCCGGACCGTCTGTTTTCCGATCTCCGGCGCAGCCTGAACATTGATGATCGAGGGCATCCCCGACAGAATCAGCTGAACCGAGTCGAAGATTCCGGGGATATACCGCGTCTTTTCGTAATCAAACCCGGAGGGCATGTTTGACGGAATGTCCGTTCGATCGGCTCCCACCCGCACAAGGAGCACGTTCTCACCGGAACGGAGGGCTCCCCTGACGTCGAAATACCCCGGCGTGAAATTGGGCGTGTGGTCGCCCAGGAGGATCCCATTGAGGATGACCCGCGTGCTGAACATCGCCTTTTGTATCTTCAGGCGTGCGGCCTGCGGCAGCACCTGGCCCATCTGGAATGTCCTACGGTACCAGAAAGCCGCATGGGCCGCGTCCGTCCTGTCCCGCTCCAGACGGTCGGTGACTGGAGGTCCCGCGGGAGGATCGAAGGCGGGCACAGCCAGCGACACCAGGCCCGGCACCGGAACCGTGTGATCGAAAACGGTGGGTGGCTCGTCCATATTCCCCGCGGCGATCTGCCAGGAGCCGTCGAGCGACACCGTGGTTCGCGGCGAGTAGTCCGCCGTCTGCGCCCGCGCAGTGCCGCCAGAAACCCCAGCAAAAAGAGCAAAGGCGCAAAGGAATATCCGTTTCATAAAATGGTTGGTTTCAGATTTGAGGCCGCCCTGCATTCGTTTTGCCGTGTTTTGGGACGGATGACCCATGTCAAAGGTTCGAGTCGGCCCTTCACTCATCAGCCTTTGCTCCGACAAGAGTCCCGTTTCGCTTGGCTGTCTGGCGTCTCGTGGTCGATCCGCTGACCCATTTTCCGGGCAACATCATGCAGCCGGGAAGCTCTGGTATCCCGAGTTCGTTCTCGTAGAGCATCTGTTGCAGCCTGTTTACGGCCGCCGCCGCTATCTGCTCGGGGAAGGTCTCAACCCCGCTGATCGCCTTCCTTCCCGAGCGCACGACGCTGGCAAAACCCAGCTTGCTGGGAATCGAGGCGCCGAGGCCGATCAACCTGTCATACATCGAGTCCTCGTTCGCGACGACGGCGTCGGGTTTTTCCTTTTTCAGCCAAGCCTTTATCTCCGTGTCGTTCGGATGGCTGGCGATCAAGGGCTGCGCCTTTCCGACATCCGCGATGGCCAGGGCCGCCTGATATTTTCGCTGGTGCCTGCGGTCAGCGTCTGGGTCCAGAATGAGCCCTATGCGCCGATAGCCGAGCAGTCTCAGCTCATCAAGGGCCAGCAGCATTGCCTGGTACTGGTTTCCGCAGGAGCTGTGCAGTTCCGGATCCACGAGGCTGGGCCCGATGGTCACGCAGGAGAATTTCTGCCAGGGCAGGTCCAGCTTGCTGGCAGGCCGCGGCAATGGGGCGATAATGATGCCCCGGATGCCACGGTTCTCCAGAATGCTCCCGAAGCGGTCAGGCGACAGGCCGGGCTCATTAAGCCATACGTCCTCGATGCGATAACCCAGGTATTTTGCGCGCTCCCGCGCACCGTCATAGGCTCGCTGGAAGAAGGGGAATTCCTGCCAGCCATTCCGGCTGTCGAAGCAGGTCACATAGGCCAGGACGTTCCCCTTCGCGTTGGAGAGCCTGTTGTGGCGGTAAAAATTGAGGGCGGCCAGCGCCGGGTCCGGTCGATACCCCATCGCCTCGGAAGCATTCTTCACGCGGCTGCGCGTCCCGTCGGGAATCGAACGATGGTTCCGAAGCGCGAGGGAGACCGCCGCCGTCGATAGCCGGCAGCGCACCGCGATGTCCCGGAGGGTTACTCGGGAGGATTTCACGATGCGGGTCGACTCGGGGTTGGAGCGTCCATGGGAATGTTTTGGACTGACGGCCGGGTTGAGGCCGGAGCGGGCCGTGCTCCACCGAACACCACGGCTGGCATCATTGAGACGGCTTTCTTCTCCTCCGCGTCAAGCTGGTCAAACAACGTGCCTTTCCGCAGATCGAAGCAGGCACCCGTGTGGAAATTGTATCCCGCGACGCCGGCCGCGTGGGCGGCCCGAAGTGCGTCAACGAGGTGTCCGGCCGGGGGGTAGAAGTCGTGGTATCCCCTTCTCGCCTCCTCGTTCAGGTACACCGGCATAACATGTCCGGTTTGCTCCAGGTAACCCTTGAGCATCTTGACCCTGGCCGCCGTCACGAGGTACCAGTCGGGACTCCTCCTCAAATGCGGCGTTAGCATGTCGACCCCGGCATCAATCTCCGCATCAACATTGCCGGGCTGGAGCCTTTCGTCCGGATCGATCAGGTGGGGCTCGGTGCTTGAGACCGTGATTAATGCCCCGGCATTGGAGGCTCGGGCAATCTTGATCAGCGCCTTGATGTCCGAATGCGAGGCGGGCGTTCCCTCGTGGTCGTGCTCGTTCATGATGTCGTAGAAGACATTTGTCCGGCCCTTGAGCGCCGAGAACACGGACGCCACCACCTTGCCCCGCTCCGGAACTCCGAAGCTGTTCTTGGTGTGGGTATCGCTGTTTAGCACCGTGACGTCGACGGCAAGGCTTCGCGCGTCGGCGGCCGTGATCAGGTCCAGGAGCGTTTGTTC
>DASRSJ010000188.1:0-3766 GCA_035656555.1 Opitutaceae bacterium | reverse complement strand
CCAGTCCGACCGCGCCCGCCGCGCCTCGCCGCGCGCCTTGACCGCGCCGGCCAGCTGAATGGCGCCGCCGAACAGCAGCAGCTTCTCCGTCAGCGTGGTCTTGCCCGCGTCGGGATGCGAGATGATGGCGAAGGTCCGCCGTCGGGACACCGGATCGTTCAGTCTTTCCATGGATTTCCGCGCTCCGCGCTCGCCCGGGCGACGGCCCGGCAGGGGAGGCTTCCCTCGTGATTCTCTCCAGACAACACGGGACGGGCCCGCGGCCTTCCCTCGTATGTCTTCCCTGGAGGAACGGGGAATCCTAGCATGGCCGGCCGCCGTCAGTTTCGGCGGCCTGGACACCGCGCACTGAGCCACCAGATTCCGCTGGACAGCTCAATCAAACAGCTTTAATGTCAGAGGATGCTGTTGGGAAGCTCCTGGACTCTCCTCTCCGCTCTTCTCCTGACCTTTCTGAGGCCTCTGCCTGTCGCGGCGGTGGGTGCCGCAACGCAAGCCGGCAAAGCCGGGCCGGCTTCCACCGCTGCGGCTCCCGCCGCGCCTGCAGCCTTGCGCATACTTTCGGACACGCCGCTCGGGGACCCCTCAAATACGCGATCGATGTCCGTTGGGCCAGCGATCACTCGGTGTATCTCGCGATCAAGAAAAAAGGAGTCGTCGAGGTCAACCTGGACAAGAAGGGTGCCGCGCCGCTTCAAATGATCCCTGGCGACCAAACGCCGGGTGGCTTCTGGATGAGCTATCACATCGGCGCCTCCTCCCGCTTTCTGGCGGTCGGAGCGCCGCTCTTCGCCTTGTCCTGGCGCCGGCTGGATTCGTCCGTGCGCAGGGAGGAGTCTTTCGAAGACGTTTCCGACCTGGATGTGCAGGGAAATCGGATGGCGGTGGTAGGGGCGCGGCGGGCCGCGGATGGAAAGTTCTCTCCGGATGGTGCGATCGCCTGGATCGGCTCGCTGGACCGGGACCTCGCCGATCTGAAGCCCCTGCTCTTCGATGCCCGTGGGCCCGAAGCTCCGAACATGGCCGCTTGCGGCATCATGTTCCTGGGAGCGACCCGCTTCCTGGCGGACGGCTCGCTGCTCGTGGTGCCAAGCGTTCAACCCGGCATTTACCGCTTCGATCTCCAGGGCAAGCTGCTCCAGACCCTGGATACCGTCGCGCTGGGCATCGATACGGAATGCGCGAGCGTCGGCGCGGAGCTCAAAGCGACGCTGGCACGCGATTTCCCCCGGCGCCTAGCCTGGGTCAACGAACGGCGGATCGTGGACGACGTGCTGCCGCTGCCTGCCGGCCCAGGGCTCCTCGTCCGCAGCGTTCAGCAAGGGCAGGTCCGATGGTCCCTCAAGGTACTGCGGCACGACGGCAACATCGCCGTCTACGACGTCCCGGTGCATGCGCAAACTCCCTTCGCCCATCTCAAGGGGGACCTGCGCCAGGGCCGTTTGGCCCTCCTGCTCTGGGAGTATGCGCCGGACGGAGAACCGGACGGTGCCCCCCAACCGCATCTCCTCATTGCTGCACCGCCGGGCTCTTGACCGGCCCTGACCTATGTCGCGAAGAGAATTTCAGAAAAGGGACTTCGTGAGTAGAACGGTTCATTTTGGTGCTGCCGCCAGATTCCGCTGGACAGCTCAATCAAGTAGCGTTAATATCAGAAGATGCTGTTGAGGAGCTTCCGGGGTTTCTTCCCCGTCGCTATTCTCCTGACCCTCCTGAGGCCTCTGCCGGTCGCGGCTCTTGGCGCCGGAGCGCAAGCCGGCAAAGCCGGGCCGGCGGCCACCGCTGCGGCTCCCGCCGCGCCGGCCGCCTTGCGCATCCTTTCGGACACGACGCTCGGGGAGCCACTCAAGTACGCTGTCGACGTGAGATGGGCGAGCGGCCGCTCGGTCTACCTCGCTCTCAAGCGGCGCGGAGTGGTCGAATACGACCTTGACGGCAAGGCAGAGCCCAAACAACTGATCCCTGGTGAAAAGGAGCCTGGCGGATTTTGGTTGAGCTATCACGTCGCTGCCTCGTCTCAATTCTTGATTGCCGGCTCTCCGCTGTTCGCTTTGACATGGCGGCCGCTGGACTCGGCGGTGCGCAAGGACGAGGCGTTCGAAGGTATTGATGATCTGGACGTTCAAGGAGGACGACTCGCGGTCGTCGGTGTGCGGCGCGACTCCGCGGGCAAGTTCGCTCCGGAGGGCGCGATTGCCTGGACCGGGTCCTTGGACAAGGATCTTTCCGACCTGAAGCCCTTGGTTTTCGATGCTGGCGGCCCGGGCGCTCCGAATGCAAACGCCTGTGGTCTTCTGCTTCTGGGGTCCACCCGTTTCCTGGCGGACGGCTCGCTGCTGGTAGTTCCGGGCGTCCAGCCCGGCATCTATCACTTCGACTCCCGAGGCAAGCTTCTCCAGACCCTGGATACCGTAAAGCTGGGCATCGACACGGATTGCGCAAGCGTCACCAAGGATCAGGGGCTGGAATTGAAACGAAGCTTTTCTCCGCGCATGGCCTGGATCAATGCACGCCGGACCGTGGACGACGTTCTACCCCTGCCTGCCGGCCCGGGGCTGCTCGTTCGCAGCGTCAAGCAAGGGCAAGTGAATTGGGCTCTCAAGATCCTTCACCCCGACGGAAGCATCGCCATCTATGACCTTCCGGTCCACGCGCATACCTTGCTGGCGCACCTGAAGGGAGACGTTCGCCAAGGACGATTGGTCCTGCTGCTCTGGGAATATTCTCCGGATGGAAAGCCGGATGGGGCGCCCATGCCGCATCTCCTGACGGCTTCCCTTCCCGATTCCTGACCCGCTTCTTCCTTGACCATCAGTCTGAACCTTTCGAAGGGAGAGACAATGAGAAGAATGATCCGTTGGTTTATGGTTGCGTTGATCCTGATTGTATCGGTCTCTGCCGGAAAGCCGGCCTCGGCCGGTTGCATCTCAGATCCTAACGCAGCGCTCAGCTACATCGACGGCCAGGAAACCTGTGCCTATAGTGGTGGCGGTTGCAGTGCCTGCTTCACAGGGGGTCGGCGGGGAGGAGGTTCGTGGGACCTCTGCTATTACGACTGGAACTCGGGTGATCTCGTCTGCACGTATGAAAACTAGAGCCTGCCTTCAGGATGTTTGAAAGGTGACTGTTTCCCTCCTCCTGACCGCTTGGCTCCACATGGCTCTCGGGCAGGCGCAATGGCGCGTTGTTCACCCCGACGGCCACGTGACGGGCGGGTGGGGATGGTCCGGCTTGGCCGCGGAAGTGGCGGCCAAGCCTCCGACCCGCTCGACCTGGGTATGGTCCTGGCGGCACGCTCCCGTCGAGCTCGCTGCTGGAGATCCCGTCGCCAAGGCCGGCGCTCTGGCCACTGAGGGCCCGTTCTGGCTCGACGCTCACGTCGTGCTTCGACAGCATGTGCCGTTGGCGCGCGCCCGCCTCGTCGCCGCGCCCGCCGCGATGTGGCGGGAGATCCCGGAGAGCGATCTGCCGAGCTGGCCCGTCCCGGCGGGCGGCCGTCTCGCGGTGCCCGTGGACGGACGCCAGCCCTGGCGTCTGCGCCTCGTCGTGGAGGGCGTGGGGAGCTGGTGGGCGGACGTCCCGGCCGGCGGACGGAAGGCGACTCTCAGTGCGGTGCCGGCGCGCGGGATCGATCTCACCGTGCTCCAGCCCGACGGCAAGCCAGCCGCCAACGTCCACGCCTCGATCGCGGAGGCGGCCGTGCCCCAGGCCGTCAGCCGGACCTGGGCGCTGCTCGCCGACGCCTCGGGGCGCCTCACGGCGGCGG
>DASRSJ010000187.1:0-3751 GCA_035656555.1 Opitutaceae bacterium | reverse complement strand
ACCGGACGAATGAATCCCGCGAAGCGCCCGATGCGTAGTTAACCAACTTGAAAGCCGCCCCTTGTCGGCCGATTTTGAGGATCAAGGGATGAGGCACTACAACTCAAAGACCGCCTGGCTCGGGCTCTCTTTCGGCATCGCCATCACGTATGCGCTGACCGGCAGGCTCTGCGCGTCCCTCTCGGCCGAGGTGGCGAACGTCTCGTGGCTGCTGTACATCCCGGCGGGCCTCTCCCTCATGGCGTCCCTCCTTTGGGGCAGCCGCGTGTGGCCCGCGATCTTCGTCGGCGAGCTCCTGATGGGGCTTGGGACGCACCAGTCGCTCGCGACCTCGACCATCATGGCCTGCGGCAACGGCCTCGACGCCGCGCTGGCGGGCTGGTGGTTTCACGACAGGCTCAGGCGCCGCATCGAGCTCGACCGGGTGCAGGACGTCGTGCAGCTCCTGGCGGCCGAGGTATTGGTCCTTCAGCCGCTCAGCGCCGTGATCGGCATGCTGGCGCTCGTGACGACCGGCCACATGCCCCCGGACAAGCTCGGGGCGACGGCGGCCGCCTGGTACACCGCGAACCTCTACGCCCAGTTCGTCATGGCGCCGGCAGCGATCGCCTGGCTTCGCTGGCCGAGGCCCGCCAGGGGCACGGCGCAGCACATCGAGCTCGCCTGCCTGGTCGTCGTCACCCTTGTCGTCGGCGCCGTCGGGCCCGGGCAGTGGGCCTTCCGCGAGATCCCGCTTTCGCTGACGCTGATCCTCGTCTTCCCGCTCCTCGTCTGGGCCTCCATCCGTTTCTCGCCCAACGTCGCCGTCACCGTCGGCACGGCGCTCGGTCTCTTTGCCTTCAACGCCGCGCTCGCCGGCCAGAACCACTTCTCGGGCGGCTCCGCCGAAGCCCGCTTCGTTTCGCTCAACATCTTCATGAGCGTCTGCATCTGCACCGGTCTCTTCCTTGCCGCGGCGGCCGCCAACGAGCGCCGCTTCGAGGCCGAGCAGGCCAGCCTGATTGAGAAACTGCAGGCCTCGGTAGAGAAAGTGAGCCGTCTGGAGGAAATTGTGACCTTCTGCGCCTGGACCGGCAAAGTGCGCCTGGACGAGGAGTGGGTGTCGGTGGAGCGCTTCCTCAACGAACGCTATAACCTCAACATATCCCACGGGATATCCGATGACGCCATGAAGCGGATCCTCGCGGATGCGGGCCTCACCATGCCCCCCAGGCTGGCTTCCGGGCAGCCTCCCAAGCCGGTGGCGTGAAAGGGGGGTTGCAAAAGCCCGTGAAAGCCGGGATTCTCACCCTTTCATCTAGAAGATCATGTTACGGAAGTTCATTGCCCGGCTGCGCGAAACGATAGCCCCCGCCAAAAAAGAAGCTCCGGCCGCCCACCAGGGCACGCCGCGTCCCCAGGGTGCAAGCGCGCCCCGCAGGACGGGATCCGGTCCTAGCCGACCGCAGGGCTCATCCTCGCCGCGGCCCCATTCGCGCCCCCACGGAGGCGGCCAGTCTGGCGGCAGCCACGGCGGTTCCTCCCAGCAGCAGAAGCCCCAGGAATCTCGTCAGGAATCCCGTCCGAGGCAGGAAGAGCGTCGTCCGGCCGGTCGCGGCCCCGCCCGCTCCGGCGGCGCCTCGAGGTCCGGCGGCCCGTCCCGCCACAGCGACGGTCCCCGCGCCCGTCCCGCCCGCGATGATTTCGAGCACCCGGGCAGCGCGCCGGCCAAGGCCGTCATCCCGGCCGATGTGCCGAAGATGGACACTGCCTTCTCGAAGCTCGGCCTCTCCGATGCGCTGGCCTACGCCGTGCAGCAGAAGGGATACACCGACCCGACGCCGATCCAGGCCCAGGCCATCCCGCTGATCCTGCAGGGGTCCGACGTCATCGGCTCAGCCCAGACAGGCACCGGCAAGACAGCCGCCTTCGCGCTCCCCATCATCCAGAGGCTAGGACAGCACGGCGCGATGCGCTGCCTGATCCTAGAGCCGACCCGCGAGCTCGCTCTCCAGGTCGAGGAGGCCTTCCACAAGTACGCGCAATTCACGGACCTCCGGGTCACGATCGTGTACGGCGGCGTGGGTTACGGGAAGCAGACCGAGGATCTCAGAAAGGGCATGGACATCCTGGCCGCGACGCCGGGCCGCCTCCTTGACCACCTCGAGCAGGGCAACTGCTCACTCGACAAGATCGACATCCTGGTCCTCGACGAAGTCGACCGCATGCTCGACATGGGATTCCTGCCGGACGTGAAGCGGATCGTGCAGAAGTGCTCGCAGAACCGCCAGACGCTGTTCTTCACCGCGACACTGCCACCCGAGCTGGCGCAGCTGGCCGGCTGGGCCCTCAAGAATCCCGCGACGGTCTCGATCGGGCGCACGCACTCGGCGGCCGACACGATCGCCCACTGCTTCTACCCGGTCGTCGCCCAGCAGAAGTTCGACCTCCTGCAGCTGATCCTCGAGCAGACTGACTTCAAGAGCATCATCATCTTCTGCCGCACCCGCATGGGCGCGGACCGCATCGCGGCCCGCCTGCAGCAGAAGGGCCACAGCGTCGGCGTCATGCACTCCGACCGCAGCCAGCGCGAGCGCGTGGAAGCCCTGACGGACTTCAAGAGCGGCAAGATCGAGGTGCTGGTGGCGACCGACATCGCGGCCCGCGGCCTGGACATCGCCGGCGTCTCCCACGTCATCAACTACGACGTCCCGGAGAACGCCGAGGATTACGTGCACCGCATCGGCCGCACGGGCCGCGCGCAGAACACGGGCGACGCCTTCACGCTGGTGACCGAGGACGACGTGCGCGATGCGCGCAGCATCGAACGCTTCATCGGCGCGACGATCGAGCGCAAGAAGATCGAGGGCTTCCCCTACGTCTACTCAGCGCTCTTCGACCAGAAGATCCTGGATGAGGCGGTGCCGAAGGTCTCGACCAGCCGCCTGCACCGCGGCACCCGCCGCTAGGAAACGGCCGGCGGCTACTCGCCGGCGTTCACGAACTTGTAGGAGGCGGCCGCAACGGCGGCGCCTACCAGCTGTCCGCCAAGGAGGACCCAGAAGTTGCCCCAGTGGGAGACGCCCATCCGGCTGATGCCGACGAGCACAGCGGGGTTGAACACGCCTCCCGAGACGCCGCCGACCGCGAAGGCGCCCACCATGACCGTGCCGCCGATGGCCGCCCCGTAGTAGGAGTTGCCCGCCGTGGCCTTTGAGGTCGCGACATTGAGGACGACCCAGGAGAGGGCGAAGGTGAAGAGGAACTCTACCAGGAAGGGGGCCTTCCAGCTCGGGAAGACGACCGGCATGCCGGGGCTGTTGATCTTGATCTTCCCGATGAGGAAGGCCGCGACCATGGCGCCAAGGACCTGCACGACCCAATAGGGGACGACGTCCTTCGTGTCGCACTTGCCGCGGATCCAGACGGCGAGCGTCACGGCGGGATTGTAGTGGCCGCCCGAGACGTGGCCGCCGGCGTAGACCATGATCATGAGGGCCGAGCCGATGGCGATGGGGGCCAGGGCACCCGCGCCCGGGGCGATCACGGTCGCGCCGACCGTGAAGACGAGGAAGAACGTGCCGATGAACTCGACGAGATATTTTTTCATTTGGGGTTTCACGGGCACTATGGACGCCCGGCCTTCCTGAACGAGCGTTTTTTGGTATTGCCGGCGGGCCCCATTCGGGCGTCGCTCGCAGGCTCATGCAAATCGAGATTCCTGAAGGAGACTTCGGCGGCTACATATTCGACCTGGACGGCACGCTCGTGG
>DASRSJ010000186.1:0-19183 GCA_035656555.1 Opitutaceae bacterium | reverse complement strand
GGCGAGGGCGGTCTCTATCCTCATGACCGCGGCGGCCTCCGCGGCGGCCTCGGCCGGCGTGTCGCCCGCAAAGCCCATCATCGTGCCGACATGGGCGACATACTTCTCGCGCAGCACCTTCGACTCGTCGTTGTCGCGCGTGTAGTAGTCGCGCTCGGGGAGCCCAAGGCCGCCCTGCCCCAGTCCCGTGATCACCATGTCGGCGTTCTTCGGGTTTGGCTCCGAGCCAAGGCCGAAGCACACGCTCGCGCCAAGGTGGTGAAGCTTGGCCACCTCGGCGGGGAGGTCGGCGCTCGACTGCATGGCTGCGATCCCGTCCAGGTCGGGCTTGAGCGGGCTGATGCCCGCCGCGTTCACGGCCTCGACGTTCATTCCGCTGAAATAGAAATCCCCCACCATCTTCTCGGCGGGGTCCGGCTTCGCGTCCGAGGCCGCCTTCTCCGCCAGCGCGTGGAGGACGACTTCGTTGCCGTCATTGAGCATGTCGAAGGCGCCGTAGGACGCGTGGTCCGACGGAATCTTCGTGGTCTTTAGCCAGGTGCCGTTGGCGTAGTCGTAGAAATCGACGCTCGGTTTGACCGAGGGGTCGATGGTCGCGGGGTCAAAGTCTGCGAGGCAGGCGGGTGCGGCGCAGAGGGCGGCCGCGAGCAGGAGTTTGTAGGTCATGGGAATATGATTGGGGGTTCGGCTACCAGATCTGGATCAGGTCGGCGGCGGGACGGCGCATCGGGGCTCCCTCCGGCACGTTGAACGCGTCGAAGAAAGCCGGAGAGTTTGAAAGGGGCCCGTTGGTCCTGAACTCCTCGGGCGAATGCGGGTCGGCCTGGATCCTCAGGCGCCTGGATTCCGGGCGCACAAGCGCCCTGTAGTACGAGGCGTAGCTGATGAAGAAGCGCTGCTCGGGCGTGAAGCCGTCGATGAGCGGCCGCGGCTTGCCGGCCAGCGCCTTCTCCATGGCGATGTAGGAGATCTTCAGGCCGCCCAGGTCGGCGATGTTCTCGCCCTGCGTCCTCTGGCCCATCACGTGGAGGCCATCCAGGACCGTGTAGTCGTTGAATTCCTTCACGATGGCGTCCGAGCGCACCTTGTAGTTGTTGGCGCTGGCGGTGCTCCACCAGTCGGCGAGGTTGCCGTGGGCGTCGTACTGGCGGCCGTGGTCGTCGAAGCCGTGGGTCATCTCGTGGCCGATCACGGACCCGATGGAGCCGTAGTTCGAGGCATCGTCGTAGCCCAGGCCGAAGACGGGCGGCTGAAGGATGCCTGCGGGGAACACGATCTCGTTCTTAGACGGGGCGTAATAGGCGTTGAAGGTCGGGGCGGTCATGTACCACTCGGTCTTGTCGACGGGCTTGCCGATCTTGTTCAGCTGGCGGCGGACCTCGAAAGCCTGGGCCCTCATGACGTTCTGCACGTAGGGGCCGCGGTCGATGACGAGGCCCGTGTAGTCCCTCCACTTGTCGGGATAGCCGACCTTGACGCCGAGGGCATTGAGCTTCTCGACGGCCTTGGCCTTCGTAGGCTCGTCCATCCACGTGAGGGAGGCGATGTCCTCCCTGAGCGCCGCCTTCAGGTTGTCGATGAGCTCGATCATGCGGGCCTTGGCCTCGGGCGGGAAGTACTGCTCGACGTACAGCTGGGCCAGGAGGTCGCCGGCATCGCCGTCGACCTCGCCGACGACCCGCTTCCAGCGGGACCTCATCTCCTTTGTGCCGGACAGGACCTGCCCGTTGAAATGGTAGTTTTCCTGGACGAACGGGTCGCTCATGTACGGCGAGAAGCCGTTGGCCAGGTGCCAGCGCAGGTAGCTCTGCCAGTCCGCCACGGAGGTCGAGTGAAGTCGCTCGCTGAACGCCTTGAAGAAGTCGGGCTCGGCGAGGTTCACCTGCTCGAAGGCCGGGGCGCCGACGGCTGCATAGTAGGCCTTCCAGTCGAGGTCGCCCGTGAACTTTGCCAGGTCGGCGACGGGCATCTTGTGGTACCTCGAGTACGGGTTGCGCAGGACCTCGCGGGAGGTCGACGCCGTCGCCAGCGCGGACTCGAGGCTCATGATCGCGGCGGCCTCCTGGCCCGCCACGTCAGGCGAGTCGCCGAGGAGCTGGAGGGTCTTGGACACATGCGCCAGGTACTCCTCCCTGATCTTCTTGGATTTGTCGTCGTCGTTGATGTAGTAGTCGCGGTCGGGAAGGCCGAGGCCGCCCTGCTCCATCTGGGCGATGTCCATGCCGCTGTCCTTGCTGTCGGCCCCGCTGCCGAACTGGAAGCCCGGGGTGACCCCGAGGGCGTGCAGGTGCCCGATCTCGAGCAGGATGTCCGCCGGGCCCGCCAGCGCCTTGATGCGGTCCAGCTCGGTCTGCAGCGGCGCGAATCCCGCCGCATTCACGGCGGCCTCGTCCATGCCGCTGGAATAGTAGTCCCCGACAACCCTCTCGGCGGGGCTGCCCGCGGCGCCCTTGGCGGCCGCGGCGATGCAGAGCTTGTTCAGGTTCTCGACATTCTTGTCCCGAAGGATCGGGGCCGTTCCCCACCAGGTATACTGAGCCGGGATCGTGTTGTTCTTAAGCCACGTTCCGTTCGCGTAGAGGTAGAAGTTGTCCTGGGGCTTGACGGACAGGTCCATCGTCGACGGATCCACATCCCCCCTTGCGCTCAGACAAACCGCCAGTGCCGCCAACACCCCAGCCACCTTGGATTTTAGCATCCCCTCAGTCTCCCCGGCAGGCCCCATTTCGCAAGCGAGATGAGGGCGAAACCACCCCTAAACCGGATGGGCGGCGCCTTTCAGGGGACGGGCGGCTGGTACCCCGCCCTGCACCGCCCGATGATCCGTTCATGGAGCCGCTCCAGGGCGGGCATCGCCACGCCGGCAGCCTGCGCGCGGCGCAGCGGCTCGCCCCAGATGGGCTCGATCTCCACATCCTTGCCGGCCAGGTAGTCGACAAGGCTCGAGGGCTTGTAGGGGCCCATGGGCACCGTGCGGGTGAACTGCCTTTCCAGGAACTCGTCGGAGAGCGTGAAGCCGAAGGCCGCCGCCGCCTTCTGGATCTCAAGCATGAGGGCCCGAGCGTCGGCCCTGATCCGGGGATCCGCGCAGATCCGGTCCGTCGTTATCCCGCCCTCGGCGATCGAGAGGCCATTGAACGGGATGTTCCACATGAGCTTCTGCCATCGGGCCTCGAGCAGGTTCTCGACCACCTGGGAATTGATGCGCGCCTTGTTGAGGAGTCCGGACAGCGCATGCGTTCTCGCCGTCGCCGGGCGGCCGAGCTCCCCGATCGACACCATCCCCGGGTTGAAGGTCCTCACCTCCCCGGGACCCATCCGGTTGATGGCCATGAAGACCAGGCCGCCCAGGATCCGCTCGTTGCCGAAGAGGTGGCCGAGGTACTCGTCGGCGCCGAGGCCGTTCTGGAGCGTCAGGATCGCGGTGCCGGGCCCGAGCAGGGGCGCGACGAGACCCTCGACGGCTTCCGACGAGGTCGTCTTCAGGCTCATGATCACGAGGTCGACCTGGCCCATCTCGGCGGCCGAGCCGAAAGCCGCCACGGGCTTCAGCTCGGCGGAGCCGTGGGAATCGTGGACCAGCATCGAGCCCCGCGAGCGCACGGCCCGGAGATCCCCGCGCATGAGGAAGCGCACATCGAGCCCCGCAAGGCCAAGTCGGGTCCCGTAGTAGCTGCCGACCGCGCCCGATCCGACGATCCCGATCCGTGCAAAGCTCTCGGCCATGCCGCGGGCCCTAGAGAAGCGCGTTGTCGGTCAGGCGGAACTCCTCGACCCACGCCGCGATGCAGAAAAGCGTCTTTCCCGGGACAACCTCGCGCATGGTCTCCATCGTGACCGGATCGACGATGGAGGCATAGATGACCCTTACGCGGTTGTGGTGGCCGACAATGTGGGTCACCTCCGCGATCAGGCGGTCTGTGCTGCGCACACCGGAGTCCACCATCTCCTTCGCTCGCCTCAGCGCCTTGTTAAGCGAGACGGCCTCCTGGCGGAGCGCAGGCGTCAAGTTGCTGTTGCGGACCGTGAGCACGAGACCGTCCGTCTCCCGCACGGTCGCTACGACGACAAACTCGACGGCATAGTTGAGGTCCGCGGCCATCTTTCGAAGGACCGCGACATGCTGCGGGTCGCGCTGCCCGACAAAGATCCTCGTCGGCGTCATGATGTTGATCAGCTTCGCGACGAACGTCGTGACACCCCGGAAATGCGAGGGCCTCGAGGGGCCGCAGAGCGGCTTGCTGACGGCGTCCTCGGTCACATAGCTCGAGTAACCCTTGGGATACATCTCCTCGGTTGACGGCTTGAAGACCGCGGCGACGCCTAGCGAGCGGCAGAGCTCCAGGTCCGTCTCCATTCTCCTGGGGTAGCCGGGGAAGTTCTCGTTTGAGCCGAAGGAGAGCGGGTTGACGAAGATCGAGACCACGACCGGCAGGCCCGCCGCCACGGCGGCCCGGATCAGGGCCTCATGCCCCGCGTGGAGCGCCCCCATCGTCGGGACCAGCGACAGCCCGCCCTTCCCGCTGCTCAGCCGGGACGCCAGGGCTCGCATGTCCGACACCGAATCGATTGTGTCCATGGGGTTAACGAGGGCTTGAACAAAAGGGCACCGGAGGGTTTGTTCAAGGTTTTCGACCCGAAATCCCCGTCTTAACCGCCTCTTTACGCATCCATGATACGCATCAACGAGAATTACCAGAAGCTCAAGGCCTCCTATCTGTTCGCCGACATCGCCCGCCGGGTGAACGCCTACACGGGCGCAAACCCCGACAAGCCGATCATCCGCCTGGGCATCGGCGACGTGACAGAGCCCCTCCCGCCCGCCTGCGTCGAGGCCCTCCACGCGGCGACGGACGAGATGGCGAAGCGCTCGACCTTCAAGGGCTACGGCCCCGAGCAGGGCTACGCCTTCCTGCGCGACCTGATCGCACAGCACGACTACGCGGCCCGGGGCTGCAAGATCGAGGCCGACGAGATCTTCGTCTCCGACGGGGCCAAGTGCGACTGCGGCAACATCCAGGAGATCTTCTCGACCGAGGCTAAGCTCGCGATCCCCGACCCGGTGTACCCGGTGTACGTCGACACAAACGTAATGGCCGGGCGCACCGGCCAGAACGTGGACGGCCGCTACGAGGGCATCCTCTACCTCGAGTCCAACGCCGCGAACGGCTACGTCCCCGCGGTTCCGTCGGCCCCGGCGGACCTGATCTACCTCTGCTTCCCGAACAACCCGACGGGCGTTGTGGCCACGAAGGCCCAGCTCGAGGCATGGGTCGCCTACGCAAAGAAGAACAAGGCTATCATCCTCTTTGACTCGGCCTACGAGGCCTACATCCGGGACCCAGGGGTCCCCCACTCGATCTACGAGATCGAGGGCGCCCGCGAGGTGGCGATCGAGTTCCGCAGCTTCTCCAAGACCGCGGGCTTCACGGGCACCCGCTGCGCGTACACGGTCGTCCCCAAGTCGCTCATGGCCTGGAACGCCGCCGGCGAGCCGATGCCGCTCCACGCGCTCTGGAACCGCAGGCACACGACCAAGTTCAACGGTGTCGCCTACCCGATCCAAAAGGCGGCCGCGGCCGTCTACAGCGCCGCCGGCCAGAGCCAGACCAAGGCCCTGACGGACTTCTACCTTGAGAACGCCCAGCTGATCCGCGCCGCGATGGGCAAGCTCGGCCTCTCCTGCGTAGGCGGCGACAACGCCCCCTACATCTGGATCGACGTGAAGCGCGACTCCTGGGAGTTCTTCGACCTCCTGCTCAACAAGGCCCAGGTGGTCTGCACGCCGGGCGCCGGCTTCGGCAAGTGCGGCGAGGGCCACGTGCGCATCAGCGCCTTCAACAGCCGCGACAACGTCCAGGCCGCGCTGGAGCGCATCGCCTCCGCCCTGAAGTCCTAGCCCTTGGGCGGGATGGACGAGGCGATCTCCTGGGCAAGCGCCGAGATGTCGGCTGTCAGGAGATTGGCCAGGCGGTCGTAGTTGCTGCCGTCCCAGTCCGCGGCCGGGGCCACGAACAGCTTGCGGACGACGACCTTCGGGTCGGGCCCGCCCGTGGAAATCTCTATCAGGGCCGAGAACTCAGCCTTGAAGCCGGATCCCTCGGCGGCGCCCTCGCAGCGGCGCACCTCGACGGAGACGTCGTAGTCGCGCTGCTGGTCAAACGGAAAGGGCTCGGTCAGGACCTGGGAGACCGACGCGGAGGCGGCAAGGCTCGTGCGCAGCACGCGCCCGACGGCCGCGTCCAGCGGCTCCGCCCAGCGCCTGTAGTCCTTGAACTGGACCTCGTTCGCGCCCGTCCTGACCACCATCTCCCGGTGCTTGAGATAGGTCTCCAGGCGAATCGAGTGCAGACCGATGCGCGCGGCGGATGAGGACGGCACCGCGGGCACGGAGGCGGCCGCGGAATCCGAGAGGACGAAGTACCGGGTCGGGTCGTCCTGCGCGGGCTGCACGACGTTGCAGGCCGGGAGCAGGACAAGGACCGCCATGCCAAGGCCCATGAGACGCGGGGAAAAGTGGGAGGATTTCATGCTACTTGGGTTCCTTGCGGCCGGAGACGAGGGCGTTCGGGTTTCGCTCGAGGAAATCCGCCAGCTGCTGCACGGACTCGGCCGCGTCGGCTACCCTCTGGAGCGCGCGGCTCGTGTCCGAGCTGAAGCTCTGCTGGGCGTTGATGAAGCCCTTGGCCGACTGCGCGGCGGTGTTGAACGACTCGAGCGCGGCCTTCGCCTGCACCAGGGTCTCCCGCAGCTCCTTGCCGTTCGTGTCCACCTGGGTGTCCAGGTGGGCGAGCGAGTTGTGAAGGACGGCGAGCGTCTTGTTCAGGTTCTCGAGCGAGTGGATGGTGTCGGGGGAGCTCGCGAGCTTGTCGATCGACTCGCCCGTCTTCTTCCACTGGTCGGCCAGGCCCTTGAAGTCCACGCCGTCCAGGCGCATGCGGGTCTCGACGAGCAGCTTCTTCATCTCCGTCGAGAGGCCCTGGAAGTCGATCTCCTGGAGCCTGGCAAGGAGGGTCGTCGCGTTCGCCAGCAGCGTCGCGGCGCTCGCCCGGAACTCCGAGATCTCGGAGGGGGCGGGCGGGATCACGACGTACTTAAGGTCTGTCATGTTGCTGTGGTCCGGGTATTTCGCCGGGTCCATGAAATCGAGCTCCACGAAGAGGAGGCCGGTCGCGAGGCCGGCGATCTCGAGCTGGGCGCGCAGGCCCTTGTCGACGAAGGCCTGAAGGGCTCCCCTGTCGGAGACGTCGAGGCTCGCTCCCGACTCGTCGGAAATGGAGCCCCGGCTAAGCTCACAGAGCACGGCCGCGACGGACTTGCCGGTCGCCTTGTCATAGCGGATCGAGATGCCGACCACGCGGCCGACCCGGACGCCACGCAGCTTGACCGGCGATCCCTCGTCCAGGCCGCTCACGGCCTCGTCAAAGTACACCATGAAGCGCTCGGGCTTCGAGAAGAGGCTCAGGCTGCCAACCGCCAGGAGCGTGATCAGGCCGAGCGCGAACGCTCCCAGGACGAAGGCTCCGACGATGGCTGGGCTTACCTTGGTTTTCATCCTGGTGAGCGCCTAGACTGCGCGGTGGGCCCTCCGTGTCAAAAATTCTACGACCTTCGGGTTGGATGATTTTTCGGCGAGGTCCGAGGGCCGGCCCTCCGCGATGATCCCCTGGGCGGCCCGGTCGAGCATGATGGCCCGGTCGGCGATCCCGAAAATCGAGTCCACGTCGTGGGAGACGATGACGATCGTTGTCCCGAAGGTGTCGCGGATCTGGACGATCAGCTCGTCAAGCAGGCGCGCAGACACGGGGTCCAGGCCGGCCGAGGGCTCGTCGAAGAAGACGATCGAGGGATCCAGCGCCAGGGCGCGGGCAAGCCCCGCCCTCTTCCTCATTCCGCCGCTGATCTCGGAGGGATAGTGCGTCTCGAAGCCCGTCAGGCCCACCTGCGCCAGCTTGAACGCCGCGATGTTGCGGATCTCGTCCGGGGGAAGCCGGGTGTACTCCTCGAGCGGAAGCGCGATGTTCTCGGCCAGGGTCAGCGAGGTCCAGAGGGCGCCGCTCTGGAAGAGCATGCCGAAGGTCTTCAGCATGTCCCTGCGGTTCGAGGAGTCCGCGCTCGTGAAGGAGCGCCCGTTGAACAAGACCTCGCCCGCGACCGGGCGGATGAGGCCGACAAGATTGCGCAGCAGCGTCGTCTTGCCGCAGCCGGAGCCGCCGATGATGAAGAATATCTCCCCCTGGCGCACCTTGAAGGAGACGTCCTTCAGGACCGTGGTCTCCTCGTAGCTGCACTCGAGGCCCTTCACCTCGATGGCGGGTATGGCGTCCTGGATCACAGCCCGATGAAGTTGAAGAGGACGGCGAAGAGCGCGTCCGCCACGATGATGAGGAGGATGGCGGTCACGACGGCCGAGGTGGCTGCCCGGCCGACGCCCGAGGCGTTGCGGTCGGCCTCGAGGCCGCGGAGGCAGCCGGTGAGCCCGACGATGATGCCGAAGACGACGGCCTTGATGAGCCCGACGGCCACGTCCTGCACGGAGACGATCGTCAGCATCTCGACCCAGTAGGCCGCGGGCGGGATGTCGAGGGTCGTGAAGGCGACGGCCATGCCGCCCAGGATGCCGAGGCAGTTGGCGTAGAGCGCCAGGAGCGGCATCATGAGGCCGAGGGCCAGGACTCGCGGCATGACGAGGAAGCGCACGGGCGATATGCCGAGCGTCGAGAGGGCGTCGATCTCCTCGTTGGCCTTCATGCTGCCGATCTCGGCCGCGAAGGCCGCTCCCGTGCGGCCGGAGAGGACGACGGCGGCCATGAGGCAGCCCATCTCGCGCGTCATCGCGACGCCGATCAGGTCCGCGACCCAGATCTCGCCGCCGAATCGCTTGAGGACGATCGAGCCCGAGTAGGCCAGCGTGACGCCGACCAGGAAGCTGATGAGGCTCACGATCGGCAGCGCCATCGCGCCGCAGCGCTGCATCTCGGCGATGCAGTCGCTCCAGCGAAGGCCCGCCTTGCCGGTGACGAGCTTCGTCGTGTCGATCCAGCACTCGCCGACGAACTGAAGGAAATTGCGCCGCTGCTGGAGGAAGAAGCGCGTCGCCAGGCCGACCTCGACGACGAGGCTCGTCGTGTGGTCGTCCTGGCCGCGGGTCCTCAGCGCCGCCTCGAACTGGCCGGAAAGAACCTTCATCTTTTCAGGGAGGGGCGTCGTGTCGCAGGCGACGCCCGCCTCCTTGCACCAGTGCTGGGCCTCGCCAAGGAAGACGACGAGGGAGGTGTCCCAGTGGGAGACGCGTTCGGCGCTCAGGCGAACCGCGGCGGGTTTCGAGCCGTTCACCACCCCCGACCAGCGGGGCGTGTCGCTGTCGAGCCTCCAGGGTCCCTCAAGGTCCACGGCAAGGACCGCACCTTCGGTGCGGCTTGTCGCTCGGGCGCTCGCGGGTGACAGGCTCTCGGGCATTGCCGGGAATCTTTGCGACGCGCCGGGGGCGCGCCAGACCAATCTACGGGGCGCTGACCCGGGTCCACTGGACCCAGGCGATCACCCAGGAGGCGTCGCGCCTGACATAGAGGGTCGTGTAGCGGGTGCGCACGTCCGCGCCGCTCGAGCGGTGGTAGCTCACGGCGGCCATGACCATGGCCGAGTCGCCGTAGGCGTGGATCGTCACCCCGTGCAGCCTCAGGTCGGAGGCGTCGGGCTTCACCTTCGCCTCGCGAAGGAACTCCGCCTTGTCGATCACCCGGCCGTCGGCGAGGATCCCGGCGAAGTCGTCCGCCAGGAGCTCCTTGAAGCGGGCGGTGTCGCTTGAGAGGAACGCCTTCACGTAGTCGTCGTTGAGCTGCCGCAGCGTCGTCTCGTCCTGCGCGGACGGCTCCGCGGCGCGCGCCAGGGGCGCGGCGGCAAGGACGAGGGCGAGGAGCGCAAGGGCGGTTCTGGCCATGGGGCAAGGTGGGGGCGGAGGCCGCGCTGGGCAACGCCGGAGAACTTGCGCGGTTGATTTCCCCGGTTTGCTCGGCATCCCTTTGTCCACCACGTGGCCGCCCCGAAAGACAGCTCCTCCATCACCGGTGTCCTTGAGCGCATCATCTTCCTCAACGAGGAGAACCACTACACGATAGCGGAGTTCAGGCCGGACGGGGGCGACTCGGCGGCGAAGCCCGAGCCCGTGACGATCGTGGGTGCCCTTCCGGGCGTGGAGTGCGGCGAGACCCTCCATCTTTCCGGCGAGTGGACCCGCAACGGCCAGTACGGGGACCAGTTCAAGATCGCGTCCTTCAAGAGCGAGCTGCCGGCGAGCGTCTATGGCATCCGCAAGTACCTCGGCAGCGGGCTCGTCCCCGGCATCGGGCGGGTCTACGCCAACAAGATCGTCGACGAGTTCGGCACCGACACGTTCCGGGTGCTGAGCGAGGAGTCGGGGCGCCTGAGGGACGTGCCCGGGATTGGCAGGAAGCGGGCGACGGCCATCAAGCAGGCCTGGGACGGGAAGAGGACGGAGCGGGAGCTCTATATATTCCTGCAGACCTACGGCGTCAGCCCCTCGCAGTGCATCAAGGTCGTGAAGCAGTACGGCTCTCAGGCGAAGACGGTCCTCACGACCGAGCCCTACCGGGTGGCGCGGGAGATCGAGGGGATCGGCTTCAAGACGGCCGACAAGATCGCGATCAACCTCGGCTTCGCGAACGACGCCGCGCCGCGGCTTGAGGCCGGCATCATCTTCGCCATGGAGACCCTCCAGGAGGAGGGCCACACGGCCTTCATGGAGGAGAAGCTGCGCGACCACGCGGCCGAGATGCTGCAGACCTCCGCGGAGCTCGTGACCGCGCGGATCGAGGCGCTCGTGAAGGCAAAGCAGCTGGCGAGGCACTTCCCGGCGGGCGCCGTCAGTCCCCTGCCCGGCTCGGGCCTTATCCAGCTTCCAACGAACGACCGGTATGAGAGGAAAATCGCCGAAGTGGTAGCCCGCCTGATCCGGGTGGCGAGCGGTCTTCCGCCAATCAAGGTCGACGCGGCGCTGGTGTGGGCGGAGGACAAGGCGGGCTTTCCCTTCCACGAGCTGCAGCAGCACGCGGTGCGCAATGCGCTGACGAACAAGATCTCGATCCTGACAGGCGGGCCCGGCACGGGAAAGACCTCCACGCTTCGCTCGCTGGTCAGCATCCTGAAGGCAAAGAACGTGCGTGTGCACCTTGCCGCGCCGACGGGGCGGGCGGCGCAGAGGCTGGCGGAGACGACCGGCGGCTACGCCTCCACGATCCACCGGCTCCTCAAGTACGACCCTGCGGCGGGCTTCACCTCGAACGAGCAGCACCCCCTGGCCACCGACTTCCTGATCGTGGACGAGGTCTCGATGCTGGACACGCGCCTCGCCTCGGCGCTCCTGCAGGCCGTCCCCGCGAGGGCGCACCTGCTTCTGGTCGGCGACACGGACCAGCTGCCGAGCGTCGGCGCGGGCAACGTGCTGCAGGACCTGATCACGGCGTCGCGGGCCCCGGTGACGCGCCTCTCCGTCATCTTCCGCCAGAAGGGCCAGAGCGGAATCGTGACCACGGCGCACGCCATCAACTCGGGCGAGACGGCGCTGCCGTACGTGGCGAACGAGGTCGCGGCCCTTGACCCCTCGAGCGACCTGAGCTTCGTCGTCGCCAACTCCGCCGAGGACTGCGTCAGCAAGGTGATCGAGCTCTGCACCGACTTCATCCCGCGGTACTTCGATCGGTGCAACCCGGTGGCGGATGTCCAGGTGATGGCGCCCATGCACAAGGGGGTCGCCGGCGTCGCGAACCTGAACCTCCAGCTCCAGGCGGCGCTGAACGGCAAGACCAAGGGGCTAAGAACCCTGACCGGCGAATACCGCAGGGGCGACAAGGTGATCCAGCTGCGCAACAACTACGACAAGAACCTCTTCAACGGCGATATCGGGGCCGTCACCGGCGTCGACCCGGACGCGGGCGAGATCGAGGCCAGCTTCGACGGGGACCGCCACGTGTTCACGCGCGGCGAGATGGGCGACCTGGCGCTGGCCTACGCGATCAGCATCCACAAGTCCCAGGGCAGCGAGTACCCGGTCGTGATCGTGCCGCTGCTGAAGGGGCACTTCATGATGCTCCAGAGGAACCTCCTCTACACGGCGATCACGAGGGGCAAGCGGAAGGTCTTCATCGTCGGGGAGCCGGCGGCGTATGCGATGGCGGTCAGGAACGGCGAGTCCAAGATGCGCGTGACGCACCTCAGGGAGAAACTCGCCGCCACGCCGCCCGACGGTCGGCCTACTTCCCCAGCTTCCTGAGGGACTTGTTGATCTTGCCGAGCTCGCAGGAGTCCGGCTCGTACTCGGGCCCGAGCCAGGCGAGCCATTCGCGCCCGAGGTCCGAGGCGGGCTCCTTCAGGCAGGCGAGCATGTCGTGGAAGGCCTCGAGGCCGCCGCAGTCCTCCGGGGGGCCCGCCCTCTCGCCGGCAATGCACAGGGGATAGACGGCGCCCTTGCCGGGCGGAATGGCCTTCTCGACCCGCACGTCCACCTTCCAGCCCTCGCCGATGTGGTACTCATATATCATGCGGTCGCGGTTCGCCAGGTTCAGGTCGGCGAGCGTCACGTCGCGGTCGTCCTCGACGTTGAGCTCGTCGCGCTTCACCGGGTTGCCGAACTTCAGGTCGTCGAGCGCGAAGGTGTGCGTCTGGTAGTCGAACCAGTCGAAGGCGACCTGAATCGTGTCGTGGAGCCGCGAGAGCCACATCGTCTCGCGCACGAGGATGCGGCGCCACACCTTGGGGTGCGTGCCCTCGACGGAAAGGCGCAGGCAGAGGACGCGCTGGACGGGCTTCTTGGCGCCCGGCCCCTTGCCCTCCAGTAACGAGATCATCGCCGGGGGTTCTAAGCCCGGCGCGTCCCGCGCGCAAAAGGAATTGTTGGGTCCCCGCGGATCAGTTGTCCGTCACGCGCTGGTCGCCGGAGGGAAGCGTGATGACGTGCAGCCTCGAGGGCTGCACCGCGGCGAGGTCGGAGGCCTTGCCGATCTTCACGTCCGAGAAGACCGCCGTCTCAAAGGCCTCGTCGTTGTGGGCCGAGACAGCGAGGCCGACGTAGAAGGTCCCGCCGAAATGAAGCTTCACCGAGGCGCCTGCCGGGCTCGGATCCTGGCCCGCGGCCGCCACCGAGAGGTAAACCATGTCGCCGATCTTGTCCAAGCGCACCTTGGAAGGCGCGGACACCATGCTCTGGATCTCCTTCGTGGCGCCGTCTTTGTCGGAGCGGTACTGCAGCGAGGTGAGGCCGTCGCCGTGCTTGGCCACGTCGACGTAGGCCGAGCCCTCGGTCAGGTCCTGGCGGATCACGAGGCACGCCTTGCGGTGGGGCTCCTTGCTCGAGCCGACGAAGTCGATGACGGCCGAGATGGCCACGTCGCCCGACACCTTCTTCCAGACGAACTGCATCGCATCGGTCTTGAACCACATGTTGGCGCCGGCGGCGCCAACCGTGTAGGTCCCGGCCTTGGCGTCATAGGTGACGGTGCCCGCCTGGCTGCACTTGCCCACGTCTCCGTGGTCTGTAAAGAGGCCGAGGGTAGAGTCGGCCTTGGCCGAGGACGCGGCGCCCGCGAGGAGCAGGACGGCGCAGAGGAGCTTCATTGGGGTAGTATTCATGATGGGGTTAGACCAAAGATGCGGCTAGAGTTGCTTATTGTCGAACGAAGGCGAAAATTCCCCGTGGTTTCGCAAAAGGAAACCTTGAACAGGGCCCGAGCTGCACGCTTAGTTAGGGCCGAACCCCGCTTAGTAATCCCCCCCTTACAACGGTTATGACTGAACAGTCTTTCGACGCAATTGTGATAGGCTCCGGAATCAGCGGCGGCTGGGCCGCAAAAGAACTGACCGAGAGGGGCTTTAAGGTCCTGATGCTCGAGCGCGGGGAGAACATCGAGCACATCACCGGCTATGTGAATGCGCTGAAGGCCCCTTGGGAGGCCCCGCACCGCGACAGGCTCTCCAACAAGACCCGCGAGGAGCATCCCATCCCCCTCAGGGACGGGTTCATGCACGAGTCTAACGCCAATTATTGGGTGAAGGACCATGATGCTCCCTACGTTGAAACGCGTCCGTTCAATTGGTTCCGGGGATACCACGTAGGTGGACGCTCCCTTATGTGGGGGCGACAGAGCTACCGCTGGAACCGTTTCGACTACGAGGCCAACCTGAACGAGGGAATCGGCACGGACTGGCCGATCCGCTACGAGGACATGGCCGCCTGGTACGACCACGCCGAGGGCTGGGCCGGCATCAGCGGTTCGAAGGAGGGCATGGAGCAGCTGCCCGACGGCAATTTCCTGCCCCCGATGGAGTTGAACGTGGTCGAGAAGGACGTGGCCGCGCGCATCAAGACCCACTACAAGGACTCCCGCAGGATGATCATCGGCCGCGTGGCCAATCTCTCCGTGGCCCACAACGGCCGCAACAACTGCCAGTACCGCAACAAGTGCGACTTGGGCTGCCCGTTCGGCGCCTACTTCAGCACGCAGTCCTCCACCCTCCCTGCGGCGGTGAAGACCGGCAACCTGACGCTTCGCCCCTTCTCGATCGTCACCAAGATCGTCTACGACAAGGACACGAAGAAGGCGACGGGGGTCGAGGTCCTGGACGCCGAGACGCGCCAGACCTACACCTTCAACTCCAAGATCGTGTTCCTGAACGCCTCGGCGATGAACACGGCCTGGGTGCTGATGAACTCCGCCACCGACGTGTGGCCGGACGGCCTGGGCAGCAGCAGCGGCGAACTCGGCCACAACATCATGGACCACCACTTCCGCGTCGGCGCCTCGGGCGATGTGGAGGGTTTCCTGGACCGCTACACCTTCGGTCGGCGCGCCAACGGCTTCTACATCCCCCGTTTCCGCAATCTCTTCGGCGACAAGCGCGACTACACGCGCGGCTTCGGCTACCAGGGTTCCGCGGACCGCGCGGGCTGGCAGCGCGACGTGGCCGAGCTCGGAATCGGCGCCGCGATGAAGAACGCCCTCACGCAGCCCGGCCACTGGAAGATGGGCATGACGGCCTTCGGCGAGATCCTGCCCAACCACGACAACCGCATGACCCTCGACAAGACGGTCAAGGACAAGTGGGGCCTTCCCGTCATCAACTTCAACGCCGACATCGGCCCGAACGAGAAGAAGATGCGCGTCGACATGGCGAACGACGCAGCCGAGATGCTCGAGGCCGCGGGTGTGAAGAACGTGAAGCCCTACGACAACGGCTACGCGGTCGGCCAGGGCATCCACGAGATGGGCACGGCCCGCATGGGCCACGACCCCAAGTCCTCGGTCGTCAACAAGCACAACCAGGTCTGGGACGCGAAGAACGTCTTCATCACGGACGGCGCCTGCATGGCGTCCTCCTCCTGCGTGAACCCCTCACTCACCTACATGGCGCTGACCGCGAGGGCGGCCGACTTCGCGGTCGAGGCCCTGAAGAAAGGCGACGTATGAGCTCCCCCCAAACCACCGAGAACAATCCCATGAACAAGGCTTTCCCGATGATCAATAGGCGCGAGGCGGTCTACCGCCTGGCAATCCTGATGGGCGGCGCGATGATCGGCTCCGAGGTTTTCCTGCGCGGCGACTCCGTCCCCGACAAGAAGCCGATGCCGGCCTTCTCCGATGTGGACAGGGCGACCCTCGACGCCGTGGGCGCGACCGTCGTGCCGAAGACCGACATTCCCGGGGCCGAGGCCGTCGACATCGGCGCCTTCATGATCATGATGATCAACGAGTGCTACAGCGAGAAGCAGCACGCGATCTTCCAGGAGGGCATCGTGAAGCTCAACGCCACGAGCGCCGCCAGGTTCGGCGGGGCCTTCACGGCCCTCACGCCCGAGCAGAAGACCGAGGTCCTGAACGACCTCGACAAGGAGCAGCGGGACTACACCGCCAAGAAGAAGAAGGACGATCCGGCGCACTACTTCCGCATGATGAAGGAGCTCTCGGTCGTCGGATACTTCTCCTCGGAGATCGGCGCGACGCAGGCCGTGCACTACATCGAGGTCCCGGGCGCCTTCCACGGCGACGTGCCCTACAAGCCCGGCGACAGGGCCTGGTACTGAGGCCCTCCCGGGCTTAGGTGAGCGCGCGGCGGGGCCGCGTACGTATTCGCCGCATGGTTACGTGCGTGCCAAGGGCGCGCACATCCGCCGGCTCAAATTGCTGTGCCGCAATGGCAAGCGCCGCGGCGTTCATGCTCGCGGGTAATTTTACCGCGTATGCGCGTGTAATCTCACCGTGGGTGTTTTGGGGCATTCGCCTAAACAATCACCGCGTCACTCCGATTCCTACACCCATCATACCTATGAACCCGCTTCCCCCCAACCGCGCCTCGAAAGGCTTCACGCTCGTCGAGATCATGATCGTGGTCGTCATCATCGGCCTCCTCGCGGCCATGGCGATTCCCGCCTTCCAGAAGGTGCGCACCAATTCCCAGGACAAGGCCGTGCTCAACAATGCGCGCCAGCTCTCCGCCGGCGCCGACCAGTACTACCTGGAGAACGGCGTCTCGACGGTCACGATCGGCGACCTGATCGGGCCGACGACCTACGTGAAGGCGCTCAATTCCGTGGCCAAGGAGACCTACCCGACCGGCTTCACGCAGGGCGTCACGGTCACGATCAGGAGCGTCGCCGGCCTGCGCACGATCACGTACTCGCCATAACACTTTGGGGCCCTGTGGGCCCTATATAGGGGAACTAGGGAAAACTATCCCGGCGGCGTCACGGCTGCCGGGATTTTCCGTTCCCGGCTTAGGTGCAGCGACGGCTCTCGCCAGATCCAAGGATCCGGAAAACAATCGCCCATCAACCCCGACCACATTTTCCACCCGGCCTCTGCGCCCTCGCTCGCGGCGTTCGTCGGCGTATGCCTCCTGGTCATCGCGCTGTTTCTTCGCGGCGTCTGGGTGGGCGCGCGCTCCCAGGGTCACAACCCTGTCCGCTGGACCCTGCTCTCGCTTTCGGGTGTCGCCGTGTGGCTCGCCTTGCCCGCGAAGCTTGTCCTGATCGGCTGGACCGAGGCCCTGCCGGCGCACCTGCTGATTATCGGGATTGTGATGATGGCGGGGAGCGTGGCGCTCGGACTCTCGCCGATTGGAAAGTGGATCGCACTCGCGTGTCCGGTTGCGTGGCTCCTCGCCTTCCAGGGCTTTCGATTGCCGCTCGAACTCATCCTTCATTCGTGGGCCGGCCAGGGAGTGATCCCGCACGAGATGACGTGGACGGGCTCAAACTGGGACGTCGTCTCGGGAATCGCGGCCCTGGCCTTGGCGCCCCTCTGCAGGCGTTCGCGGACCGCGGCTTGGGCGGGCAACATCATCGGCTTCGTGCTTCTGATAAACGTCGGGCGGGTCGCGATCCTCTCGGCACCGGTTCCCTTCGGATGGAAGGATGTCACCCCGAAGCTCCTTCTTCCGTTTCATTTGCCGTACGCGCTCATCATTCCGGTGTGTGTCGGCGGCGCGCTGGCGGGCCACGTGATCCTCACGAGGGCGCTCCTGGCCAGGAGGGGTTAGACCGACCTCTCGAACCCCGTAAACACAAGAGCCGCTCCTTGCGAAGCGGCCCGTGTGACCTAACACCAAGCAAACCGTAAGAACTACAAACATTCACCGTCCTCTAGGACAGTGCTGACTACACGGAGTAAGACGCGGTCCGGGCCCAAACATTCAAAATTTCCGAAGAAATTTTTAGGTATTTTATGGAGCTATTGTAAGCTCCTGACCTTCAGGGCTTAAAATACGATTATCGGGGCGTCCACGGGAGCCTCGACGCCCGCCGCCTTGAGCGGCGTGCTGCCCAGGGGATACCTGAACTGCTTGCCCTCGTAGTTGCGGAAGACCACCTCGGTGTCGGTGATGGCCTCGATGTACTCGGGGTTCACCGGGACCTTGCCGCCGCCGCCGGGGGCATCGATCACGTACTGGGGGACGGAGTAGCCTGTCGTGTTGCCCCGCAGGGCGCGGATGATCTCGATCCCCTTTCGCACATCCACCTTGAAGTGGCTGCCGCCGGTGATCAGGTCCATCTGGTAGAGGTAGTAGGGCCGAACGCGCATCCGCAGCAGCCTGTGGACGAGAGCCTTCATGACGTCGGCGTCGTCGTTCACGCCCTTCAGGAGCACGCTCTGGTTGCCAAGCGGCACGCCCGCGAAGGAGAGGCGCTCGCACGCGGCCTTGAGCTCGGCAGTGGCCTCCTTCGGGTGGTTCACGTGGATGCTCATCCAGATGGGCCCGTACTTCTTGAAGATCTCGCAGAGGGCCGGGGTGATGCGCTGGGGCAGGAAGACCGGGATCCTGGAGCCGATGCGGATGAACTCGACGTGCTTGATGGCCCTCAGGCGGCTGATCAGGTGCTCGAGCTTCTTGTCGGAAAGAAGCAGCGGGTCGCCGCCGGAGAGGAGGACATCCCTCACCTCGGGGTGGCTCTCGATGTAGCGAAGCCCCTGCTCGTACTCGGGGTGGAAGTTGTAGTCCTGGGCGTTGGAGACCAGGCGGCTGCGGGTGCAGTACCGGCAGTAGGCCGCGCAGCGGTCCGTCACGAGGAAGAGGACCCTGTCGGGATAGCGGTGGACGAGGCCCGGGACGGGCGAATGCTTGTCCTCTCCCAGGGAATCCAGCTGCTCCTCGGAGCTGACGACCATCTCGGCCCCGCGGGGGATGACCTGCTTCCTGATCGGGCAGTCCGGGTCGTTCCGGTCGATCAGGTTGAAGAAATAGGGGGTGATCGCGAGCGCCAGCTTCTGGTTGGCGTGGTCGCAGCCCGCCTTCTCGTCCTCCGTGAGCGTCATGTAGCGCTCGAGCTGCTCCCGTGTCGTTATCCGGTTCTTCAGCTGCCATACCCAGTCCGTCCATTCCGCCTCGGGGACGTGCTGCCAAAGGCCCTGACCTTCAAACCATGAAGAGCGGTCTTCTGTGTAGGGCATTGGGGGAGGAATAACCGTTAGGCACCTAACGAATCTTGTCAAATGGGGGTTTAAAACGCCTTTTCGGGTTTTTGATTGGCAGACCCCGGAAGGCCCCGTTTGTTCGACCGTTGATGCCGACGCACAAGCCCGCAGTACTGGCCCTAGAGGATGGTAGCGTATACCGGGGCGTCGCATTTGGTGCCGACGCGACGATCGCCGGGGAGTGCGTCTTCAACACCTCCATG
>DASRSJ010000185.1:0-18350 GCA_035656555.1 Opitutaceae bacterium | reverse complement strand
CCGACATTAAGACAGATGTAGGGCTCGATGCCGAGCATCTCGCACATGTTCAGGAACTCGTGCGTGCCGAAGTGGTTGTTCTCGACGACGCCGCCCCAGTGGGAGTTGTACATCGAAGGACGCTTCTCCATCGGCCCGATGCCGTCCTTCCAGTGATATTCGTCGGCGAAGCAGCCGCCCGGCCACCTCAGGAGCGGGACATGGAGGGTCTTGAGCGCTGAAAGCACGGCCGTGTTGTAGCCGTCCGTGTTGGGCACGGAGGAATCCTTGCCCACCCAGATGCCGTCATAGATGCAGTGCCCGAGATGCTCGGAGAACTGGCCGTAGATGTTGGGGTTGATCACTGGGCCCGCCTGATAGGCCTGCACGGTGAGCTGGGATGCGGTGTCCGACGCTGCTAGGACTGGGGAAGCGAGGAGCGCAAGCAGCGCCACCCCGCGGAGTAGGGTTGGGGTCATGGTTCTTTTGGTACGCTGGTTCAGCGTGGAATCGATTATATGGTTACTTGACAGTAAACCAAGACCCGAAGCTACCGGCGCGCCGACTCGGGTTCCCGCGTGCGGGACTCGAACTCGTATTGGCCCGACTCGACCTCGATCCTAACCGTACCGTCTGCGGCGCGGCTGACTGCGTCGACGCCGCGGGCCTGGGCGGCTGGCGCGCCTGCCTCGAGTATTTCGCCTTCGGAAGGGGCGGGTATGACAACGGTGGCGGTTGAGTTTGCGGGAACGTCTACCTTCACGGTGAACCTCCCTAGCGAGCGGTGCCACTCCACGCTCACCGGCCCGCGTGTGGTCTCCTCGCTTGCCCGCGCCCAAGAGAGGCCGCCGACAGGGTGCGGCCTGATGATCACGTGCCTGAAGCCCGGTGCGTCGGGGTCCGGGTTCAGGCCGGCCAGGTCGCCGTAGAACCACTCCATGATCTGGCCCAGCATGAAGTGGTCCTGCGAGTCGCTGGGGTTGCTGTCCCAGGCTTCCGTAAGGCTGGTTGCGCCGTGCGCAAGCTGGTAGCCGTAGCCCGGCTTGTCCGAGCGGTGGTTCATCTCAAAGATCAGGTCGGAGCGGCCCCCGTCTGCGAGAGCCCTGAGGAGATAGCGGTAGCCGACATCGCCCGAGGTCAGCGAATTGCCGCTTTGCTCGAGGCTGTGCACCAAGGCGTCCATCGCCGCCTTTCTGCCATTCGCGGGCACAAGACCGTTCACGAGGGGCATTGCCTGCGAGGTCTGCGAGCCCGTGGCATAGACGCCGGTCTGGGGATTGAAGAACTCTCGGTTGAAGGCGCCCCGTATGCTTTCCGCGCGTGCAGAATATTCCTTGGCATCGGCGTCGTTCCCTAGGACCGACGCGATTCGCGCCATGGTGCGCATGTCCTCAAAGAAGATGGCGGTGCCCGTGAGGGAGACCGGCGTGAGTTGGGCCACGCCAGGCGGCCTCGGGCCAAGGTCGAACCAGTCGCCGAGGCCGTAGTTGAGTATGTCTCCCCGGGCGCGTCCCGAGAGGTATCCCACGTAACGCTGCATCGCCCGGTAATGGTTGCGCAGGACTGAGACGTCCCCTGTCCAGACATAGTGCTGCCATGCGGAAAGGACCAGGGTGCTTCCCCATTCGGGTGAGTCCCGGAATCCACCGGCGAAGACGGTGTACTCGGGCGCGATGTCGGGGACCAGGCCGCTAGCAAGCTGCGAGTCCTCCATATCGACGAAGCACTTCCTGAAGAGGCGTGAAAGGTCCCATTCGTAACGAAGTGAGGGTCCGTTCAGGTCATACTGCTCAAGCCAGCCGAGCCGCTCGCGAGTCGGGCAGTCCGTGATGACATGCGAGAGGTTGTTGGCCTGGGCCCAGTGGATGAGCGTGTGGATCCTGTTGAACAGGTCGTCGGAGCAGCTGAACTCGCCCGACTGCGGAGAATTCGAGTGGGAGACCAGACCCTCGATTGAGCCGACAGTGGGCAAGGGTCCGCCTGGACCGGCCGGAAAGCATTCCACCTGCAGATAGCGGCACCCGCTGTAAAAGAAGGTCGGTCTCCATGCCTCGCCCCCTGGCGTACCCGCAAGCGTGTATCCCCACCAGCACCTGCCGCCGCCGGCCGAGTCCCGGTTGACCGTCCCGTCGGGATGGGTCAGTTCGGCGGGTATCACCCGGACCGAGGATCCCGATGGCCCCGTGACCCTGAGGTCGAGCATGAGCGAGGCGTTCTGGCCAAGGTCGTAGACGGTCACGCCTTCCTTGATGACCCTCGATGAGATGGGATGCAGTACCTGGAACTGCGCGAACGCGGGCGACGAGTTCGAGGCGCCTCTGAGCGTCCCAGAGGGTCCTCCGCCCTCAACGGCATGGGCCCACCCCTTTTCGTCAAATCCCGCTTCGGCCCAACCCTTGACGTCCAGCCGGGCGTCAAATTCCTCGCCCCCGTAGACCGTCGCCAGCTTCGTGGGGCCCTGGGCGACGCGCCAGGAGCCGTCCGTAGCGACGATCTCCGTCGTGCCGTCGGAGTATTCCAGCCGGAGGTGTGCGATGGCTGTGAGCGGCCGGTAGGGGCCGTAGAACTTCGTGTAGCGACCTCCGGACTGCACGTTGTACATGCCGCTCGCCAGCTCCAGGCCCGCGGCATTATCGCCCGCGTGGAGGAGCGTCGTCACATCATGCGTCACATAGAGCACGGTCTTGTCGTAGTCGGTCCAGCCCGGCGTCATGAGCGCTCCGCTCAGCGCCTTGCCGTTTATCTTCACGTTGCAGGTCCCGAGGCCCGAGACATCAAGGAGCGCCCGCTTGAGTCCTGGGCCCACCTTGAACTCGCGCCTGAGCCTGAGCGTTGCGTTCGCCCTGGAGTTGGCGCGCGGAACTCCCAGGCCGTCGACGACGGAATCCAGCCCCCACCTGTCGTCCTCGACGCTGTCGCTCGCGCTCACCTTGGCCCCCGTGGCCACGTTCTCTGTGCCCGAGAGTACGACGATCTGTCCGATCGCGACCCTGGCCATGCCGCCATCGACCTTGAGATGGGGGAAGGTGAAGCGAAGGTACCGGGCGAAGACGCCGCCAGCGGCGATCTTCGTCTTTAGCTCCCCCTTGGCGGCATGGTCCATCGTGGTCCAGTCCGCGACGACGCGCGACGGCTGAAACCCGGGCGAGTCCGATACCTCGAGTCGGAAGCGCCGCGGGAAGCCGAGGTCTGCGAGGACGGTGTGGCGAACGGCGATCAGGCGCACCGTGTCGATGTGCTGCGACTTTCCCAGGTCAAGTTGCAGCCACTCGGTCGCACCAAAGTCGGTGGTCGGAACCGACGAGAAGCCGAGCTTGCTGCGCTTCCAGCGCAGGAGTTCGGGATCCGTGATCCATTTTGCCGTGGCCCAGTCCGCCGTCGACAACAGGCCCATGGTGAACGTCGCGGGCTGGCTCCATTCCGTGGGCTCATCCCTCTCGTCCCAGACCCGCACTCTCCAGAACATCCGCGCCTGCGAGAGCGGTACCGATGACGCGAGGGTGACGCCCGACTGCGCGTCCGACTCGATTCTCCCGCTGCTCCATGCCGACTCGAACTGGCCGTTCGTCGTGATCGGCGAGGAGGTGGTTTGAATCTCCCAAGCCGTCTGGCGGGCGCCTCGTGCCTCGGGCGCGGCCTTGAGCTTCCATGAAAATTGGGGCGGGTGGCTGTCGATGCCCAGCGGGTCTGTCATGCCGTCCACCCTGAGGTCGTACGCCTCGATCCGGGAATCTGCCGCGGCATGCACGGGCGTGGCGAGGTAGCCGGCCGCCAGGAGGAATAGGCTTAGGCGGCGAAGCAGCATCTCAGAGCTCTATCATCGCCTTGATGACGCCTGACTCGGGCAGGGTCCAGGAGGCGAAGAGTCCGGGAACGTCCTTGAAGCGTCCGCGATGCGTGATCCAAGGAGTCGTATCGATGCGCCCCTGCTCGATGAGCCGGATGATCCTCGTGAAGTCGGATGGCAGCGCGTTGCGGCTCGCCATGAGCGTCAGCTCCCGACGATGGAAGTTGGGGTCGTTAAAGGTCACCTCGCCCTGGAAGAGGCCGACGAACACCATGCGTCCTCCCTGGGCCGGGAACTCGAAGGCTGACATCATTGAGCGAGGGTTTCCGGTAGCGTCGAAGACGACCGTCGGCAGGTCGCCGCCGGTCAGGTCCTTCAGCGTCTCGAGCGGGTTCTGGACGGCCGCGTTCACGACGTGGGGGATGCGCAATTGCTCGCGGCAGAAGTCCAGACGCGCCTGGTTGACATCCATCACGATCACCTGTGCGCCCGCCTCGGCCGCGAACTGCATCGTGGCCAGGCCTATCGGGCCGGCGCCGATCACGAGGGCAAACTCGCCGGGCTCGACGCGGCCGCGGTCCACGGCGTGGCAACCGATGCCGAGGGTTTCTACAAGGGCCAGCTGGTCGAGCGAAAGGCTGGGGGAGGAATGAAGCTTCGCGGCAGGCAGCGCGAACCGCTCCCGCATCCCTCCGTCGACGTGGACGCCGAGCACCTTTAGTACCGCGCAGCAGTTCGGCTTGCCACGCCGGCAGGCGACGCACGCGCCGCAGTTCAGATAGGGCTCGACCGAGCACGTGTCTCCGATGCGCACGTTGGAGACGCCGGCCCCGACGGAGAGCACCTCGACGCCAAGCTCGTGCCCAAGGATTCGCGGGTAGGTGAAAAATGGCTGCTTTCCGCCGAAGGCATGGATGTCCGTGCCGCACACTCCTATTCGGCGAACGGCGACGAGGACCTCGCCCTCGCCCGGGAAGTCCGGGGACGCGAGCTCACCAACGACTAGGCGGCCGGGCTCCTCAAGGCGGATGGATTGCATCGGTTCGTAAGCTTGGTGGCAGGCTCAGAGGCGCTCCCTCAACTCGGAAGGCAGGAGCTTCATCGAAAGGGCGTGAAGCACGGGATCGGTCACTTCCATGTCGAAGTGCTTGCAGAGGACAAGGAGGTGGTAGAGCGAGCCCGTGGTCAGGAATCGGATCTTCGTTTCGTCGATTTCCCCCATGCACCGCTTCACCTGGACCGCGGCGAGGTCGTTGCGGCCCCCGAGGGCGAGCGCGACCGCGAGGCTCACGCGCCGATCGAAGGGAAGGGTTCGGTCAGATCCGCTCGACAAGTTGGAGATGATCGAAGCCAGATCCTTAGAGAAGGCCTCATCGTCGCCCTTTGCCTTCGCGACATGGGCCAGCGCCACCAGGGCGCCGAGATCGGCGGGATAGCGCAGGAGCGCCTGGCTCGTGTAAGCGGCCTGGTCCAGCTGGTGCATCTCCACCAGGTACTCGGCGAGGCGGCTCCTGAGCGTCGCCGGGTCCGTCTCGTCGGTCACCTGCAGGACGAGCACCGACTGCTCGTTGAATCCCGGAATCTCGGGCAGATTGTAGGGAAGCGCCCTCAGCCAGTTGAATATGCCGCCGTCCGTGCGGTGGAGGGCGTAGATGAAGGAGTCCAGCGGCTGCTTCAGCCCCATCCTCGCGAAATCATCCAGGTCGTTGTCCCACGAGGGGACCACGATGTGCGTGACTCCCCGCTGGTTCACGAGGGCCAGCGTCTCGTCGGGCCTCGTGGAGTTCACGATCCTGAAGGTCGCCGAGAGTCCGTCGCGGTTCTCCCAGTTCTGTGTGCCAAGCCCGCGGAGGCCGCCGTAGAAGCAGAAGCTCGAGGTTCGGAACGGCGGGACAAGAACGGTGGCACCATCAGCTCCCGCGTGGTCCGCGATCCACTGCGAAAGGGCCCTTTCATAAAGACCCTCGATCTCCGCGCGCGTGTACTTGAAATCGGCTGAGCCGTCAGTGGGCGCGGGTATCAGCTGAACAACACTGACGGCAAGGAGCGCGGCGACGACGGTTCCCCAGCAGAGGCTTGCGCGCCGCATTTCCTTGAAGGTGGGGATCGCGTCGCAGGATGCCGCAAGCATCGCTATCAACACGAGGTCGAACGTGTTCCACCAGCGAAGCTGGTTGTAGGCGAGTACGAGGGCCACGCACGCCGGCCCTATCGAGAGCGCTAAGGCGGCACGGGTGCCGGCCCCTGTCTTGGTCCTAAGAACGAGCCAGAGCGCGGGCACGAGTAGCACCGCCGGGAGGCAGGTCGCGACGAAGGCACCGCCAATCCCGTCGCGGATGGCCCATGCCCTGAGACCGGGCGCGAACACGCCGCCGGGCAGGTTCGTCAGCCGGCTGGAAAGGAGATCGCCCGCGAGGAATGCCCCGTTTCCGCCCAGACGCAGGGCTATGGGCAGCGACGCCACGGCAACGACCGCCAGGACGAGGCAGCCAATGTCGGCCTTCTTCTGGAAGGGCTTCCCGCCCTGCGCGAAGGCGTCGACGCGGTGGAGGACTTCTCCGAGGCCGATCCACGCCAATCCGTAGAGCGGGTAGTTTGCGCGGAGCTCCGGATTCATGTGGGAAGGGAAATACTCGATGAGGTAGGCGGCCAGGCTCGTGACCGCGCCTGCGTAGGACCAGGCGCGCCAGGGAGCAACCCCGAGGGGCTTTGAGGAGCCGCGAAGGATTGCCGAGGAGAGGACCGCGCCAACCGCGGTTCCTAAGATCAGCGGAAGCTGGCCGGCCGCGCTTAGCCAGAGACCACAGCCGCCGGCGACGCCGGCCATTGCAAAGAGCCGGCGGGAGTAGCCGCCTTCGCGCACGGCCGCCGCGAGCAGAAGCACGCTCCAGAAGGCCGCTATCTGGGTGAGGCCGAAATCATTCGCGACACCGGGGAGGAACGTGGCAGCCACGGGATAGAGGGCCGCAAGGGCTGCCGCGGTCACCGCCCCTGCCAGTCTTCCGAGGCGCCGCGATACGAAGAACGCGGCTGCCGAAAGAAGAAGCAGATGAAGGACCGGGTCGGCCGTGAGGGCCGCGCGTTCCACGGAAAGCGCCAGGGGCCTGCCGCTCAGAGCGTGGTCGACCCACGCCACCGCGACCAGCCACCACCTATAGGGCGACGCGGAGTGCACGTCGCGGCCGAAGGGAGAATTCTCGTAATCGACAAAGCGCACGCGCCATTCGCCTTTTGCGAGCATGCCCTGCGTCTCCTCAATCCACTGGTAGGTGGGGTTATTGTGCTCGGGGACGATTAGCCAGCGTTTCCCGTCTGCATAGCCGGTCAGCGACGAAGCGGAGACTGCGGCGCCATCACGGGCGACATGGGAGACGAACTCCACGCGCCGCTGCCTGGCGTTGTCCCCCCAGAGAATGAACCCCAGCGCGCACGCGGGGATCAGGAGCCATGCTAGGGAAGGAATCCTGGGGGGGAGACTCATTCGGGATTATGCGTGGTCAGCGGGGTCGGGAGCGGCAGAGGCAAGCGTATGGTGAAAATCTCGGCAAGCAAAGTCACCGCCCGAACACTCCCAACGCCAACCTTGACTCCGCATGGCGACGATAGTCCTTCTTGCCATCCAATGTCCGACGTCGCGAAGAGTCGCCGCTGCTGAGCCTCCGTGAACCGCAAGAAATTCATCGAGATCATGGCAGCCGGCGGTGTGGTGCTGATGGGCAACCCCATGGCGCTTCTTGCCGGGCAGAAGCCGGCCGACGCGCCGGGATCCGCGGCGGGATCGATCGAGGAGATGCCGTTCGCCCCGCGTTCCGGGCGCCGGGGGACCACAATGTTCACGGTTCTTCCCTCGTCAGAGACGGGTGTCATTACGGAGAACGCCTACGACGACCCGAGGATGTGGGGCTCGCGCTACAGCGAGAACGAGACGGGATCGATCGGCGCCGGCATCGCGATCGGCGACTACGACGGTGACGGCAGGCCGGACATCTTTGTCGTCAGCAAGACGGGCACCTGCCGGCTCTTCAGGAACCTTGGCGGGTGGAAGTTCGAGGACGTGACCGAAAAGGCCGGCGTCGGGGACAAGGGCGAATCGGCGGGCGAGTGGAAGCAGGGTGCGACCTTCGTTGACGTAAACAACGACGGCCTACTCGACATCTACGTCTGCAGGTTCAATGCCCCGAACCTCCTCTACATCAACCAGGGCGACGGGACGTTCAAGGAGGAGGCCGCCTCCCGGGGGCTTGCAGTCAAGGATGCGTGCGTCATGGCGGCCTTCTGCGACTACGACAGGGACGGCCACCTGGATGTCTTCATCCAGACCAACATCCTGAACGCGGATGAGCATCCAGGCGGCCAACGTGACTACCTCTTCCATAACAACGGCGACGGCACCTTCACGGACGTGAGCGAGAAGGCCGGCATCGCCGGCGAGGCGCAGGGCCACTCTGCCATTTGGTGGGACTATGACGGCGACGGCTGGCCCGACCTCTATGTGGCCAACGACTTCGCGGCGCCCGACAAGCTCTACCACAACAACAGGGACGGCACCTTCACCGATGTCATCGACTCCGTCGTGCCGCACATGCCGTACTCCTCGATGGGCTCGGATCTGGGCGACGTGAACAATGACGGACTGATCGACATGTTCGTGGCGGACATGGCGGCGACGACTCACCAGAAGGACCAGAGGACTGTCGCGGTAATGCGCAGCTTCATCACGGAGCAGCCCGACGGCTCGGCCACGGCGCCCCAGGTGATGCGCAATGCCCTTTACCTGAACACCGGCACCGGCCGCATGCTCGAGGCCGCGTGCCTGGCCGGGCTCTCAGCCACCGACTGGACGTGGTCCGTGCGCCTTGAGGACATGGACAACGACGGACGGCTCGATCTTTTCGTCACCAACGGGATGAACCGCGAGACCCACAACGCCGACCTCACGGCGCGCAAGGAGCTGGCCGAGAGCGCCGACGAGAAGGTGCGCATCGAGAAGGCGAGCCCGGTGCTCAATGAGCAGCACCTGGCCTACCGGAACTTGGGCGACCTCAGATTCGAGGACGTGAGCGCGGCGTGGGGGCTCAACCAAAAGGGAGTGAGCTTTGGCGCCGCGTTCGCGGACCTGGGCGGGGACGGGAACCTGGACATCGTCTATACCAACTACGGTTCGGGCGTCACGGTTCTCCGGAACGATTGCGACACCGGCCACAGCGTGATCGTCGCCCTTCGTGGCACGCGCTCAAACCGCTACGGTGTCGGCTCGACGGTGAGGATCGAGACGGGATCCGGCATCCAGGTTCGCTCGCTGGTCCTTGCCAGGGGCGTTCTCTCCAGCTCGGAGCCCGTGCTTCATTTCGGACTCGGAGGCGACGAAAGTATACGGCGCATGACCATCGATTGGCCGAGCGGTCAGACGCAGATCTTCTCCGACCTGGGCGTGGACCGCAGGTTCACGGTGACGGAGCCTGCCTCTGGGGCCCGGGCGGCGCCCCAACCGCCCGTGGCGGCACAGTTCGAGGAAGTCGGCGGAGCGATCAATTTCTCGCTGCGATCCCGGGAGGCCTTGATTGACGAGGTCGGCCAGCAGCCCCTTCTGCCAATGCGCCAGAACCGGCGCGGGCCGGCATTGGCCGTCGGGGACTTGGACGGCGACGGCCGGGACGATGTCGTGGTGGGCGGCACGCCCATGGACCCCCCGCGGATTCTCCTCCTGGGTGCCGACGGAAGGTTTTCCGTCGCCAATTCCTCTGCCCTCGCATCCGAGGGCACCGTCAACGACGGGCCCATCCTTCTCTTTGATTTCACGGGATCGGGAAAGAACGACATCCTGATCACGAAGTCGGGAACGAGCCAGCCGGCGGGATCCGCGGGCTACCAGCCGAGACTCCTCATAAATGACGGCAGGGGCGGCTTCAGCTCCGCGGGCCCCGATGCGCTGCCCCCGCTTCCCATTAGCGCCGGCGCCGTGGCGGCGGCGGACTTCGAGCGCAGTGGCCGACTGGGCGTATTCATAGGCGCGCGAGTGCTCCCCGGACAATATCCGCTTGCGCCGCGCAGTGCCCTCCTCGCAAACCGGGGAGGGCACCTCGAGGATATTACGGACACGGTGGCCCCCGGGCTCCGAGAGGTCGGGATGGTGACCGGCGCCCTGTGGAGCGACGTCGACGGCGACGGCTGGCCGGACCTTCTTCTCACGCTCGAGTGGGGAACCGTTAAATATTTCCACAACAACCAGGGAAAGGGATTCGAGGACTGGAGCGACAGGGCCGGATTCGCCGCGGCGGGTTCCGGCTGGTGGACTTCGATTGCCGCCGCCGACTTCAACGGCGACGGGAGGATAGACTACGTAGTTGGCAATGTCGGCCTCAACACTCCCTACCGTGCCTCGCCTGCGGAACCTGCGCTCATCTACTACGGTGACTTTAAGGGCGACGGCGGAGGCCAGCTTGTCGAGGCTTACCACGAAGGCGGCCACGTGTACCCGCGGCGCAGCCGCAGGGATTTGGGCGCGGCGATTCCGGCGGTCCTGAAGAAATTCCCCAGGAATGACTACTATGCGAGGGCGACACTGCCCGAGATCCTCGGCCAGGACAGGCTTGCCGCGGCCCATCGCTTCGAGGCCACGGAGTTTCGAAGCGGCGTCTTTTTGAGCCGGCCGGACGGAACGTTCGTCTTTGAGGCGCTGCCGAGTTTGGCGCAGGTGGCTCCTTTCCAGGGAGTCGCGGCGGCGGACTTGGACGGGGATGGCCGCGCGGACATTATCGCAGCCCAGAATTCCTTCTCTCCCGTTCCCTCCGTCGGAAGGTTTGACGGCGGTCTCGGCCAGATCCTGGGCGGCGACGGAAACGGATCCTTCAAGCCGGCCCCAGCGGCCGCGAGCGGCATCGTGATCCGGGGCGACGCGAAGGCGCTCGCCCTCATCGACCTCGGGGACGACGGCCGGCCGAGCGCCTTGGTCTCGAGGAACGATAGCACGACGCTCGCCTTCAGGAATAGGGGCGTGTCCGGCGCCCGCTTCCTTCGCGTTGTGCTTCGGGGTGCTCCAGGAAATCCCACCGCGGTCGGCGCGCGGGTGACGGCCCTTTCCAAGGATGGATCGGCGCAGACCTGCGAGGTTTATGCCGGTAGCGGCTACATGACGCAGTCCACGGCGTCGTGTTTCTTTGGATCGGCGGCCGCCAACCCCCTGGCGAGGATCCGGGTACGCTGGCCCTTTGGCGCGACCTCGAACCACGAGGTCACTGCCGGCGCCCCCGTCCTGATTGTCTCTGCCCCGCAAGCGTGAACCGGAAGAAATTCATCGAGCTGATGGCCGCGGGAGGAGTCGTCCTCATGGGTGGACCGCTTTCTCTCGCGGGCAAGGTGCAGGGCGGCGCGGCTGAGCCGTCGGGCCCGGCCGAAGGCCTTTCGGAGGCTGCGTTGGCTCCAAGATACGGAAGGCGCGGCGCCACGATGTTCAAGCTGATGGACCCCGCGCAGACCGGCGTTGTGTCCGAGAACAAGTACGCCGACCCCGCGATGTGGGGGGCGCGGTTCAACGAGTTCGACGTCGGCTCGATTGGCACGGGTGTCGCGATCGGCGATTATGACGGCGACGGCCGGCCCGACATCTTCGTCGTGAATAAGACCGAGAGCTGCCGCCTCTTCAGGAACCTCGGGGATTGGAAGTTTGAAGACGTGACCGAGAAGGCCGGAGTGGGCGACAAGGGCGCGGCGGCTGACGTGTGGAAACAGGGGGCGACATTCGTCGACATCAACAACAACGGGCTTCTCGACATCTACGTCTGCCGCACGGGAGCGCCGAACCTCCTCTACATGAACCAGGGCGACGGGACCTTCAGAGAGGAGGCTTCGGCCCGCGGATTGGCTGTCGTGGACACCTGTGTCATGGCCGCCTTCTGCGACTACGACAGGGATGGGCACATGGACGTCTTCATCCAGACCAATGCCCCGGAGACGGCGGGACACATGTCCGCCCAGAAAAATTACCTCTTCAGGAACAACGGCGACGGCACCTTCACCGACGTGTCGCAGAAGGCCGGCATCTCCGGCCGGGGCCAGGGTCACTCCGCCATATGGTGGGACTATGACGGCGACGGGTGGCCGGACCTCTACGTGGCGAATGACTTCACGCCGAACGACAAGCTCTACCACAACAACCGCGACGGCACGTTCACCGACGTGATCGACAGCATCGTGCCGCACATGCCGTTCTCCTCAATGGGCGCCGACCTGGGAGACGTGAACAACGACGGCATCGTCGACTTCTTTGTGTCCGACATGGCGGCCACCACGCACCAGAAGGACCAGAGGACGGTCGCAAACTCCCGCAGCCTGATCTACGACCAGAACGACGATTCGGCCGAGGCACCGGAGTTCATGAGGAACGCGCTCTACATCGGCACGGGCGCCGGGCGTTGCCTGGAGGCCGCGAACCTTGCCGGTATCGCCGCGACGAATTGGACCTGGTCCGTGCGCCTGGAGGACTTCGACAACGACGGTCGGCTCGACCTCTTTGTCACGAACGGAATGTACCGGGAGACGAACAACGCGGATCTTCTCTCTCGCATGATGATGGCGGACTCGCCGGAGGCAAAGGTCGCGATCGAGCACGCCTCGCCCGAGATGGCCGAGCAGCACCTGGCCTTCAGGAATCTAGGAGACCTGAAATTTGAGGATGTCAGCGCTGCGTGGGGCGTAAACCAGCGCGGCATAGCGTTCGGGGCAGCGATGGGCGACCTGGACGGGGACGGAAACCTGGACATCGTCTACGCGAACTACCGGGGCGGCGTCACCCTCCTGAGGAATGACTGCGACTCCGGCCACAGCATCATCGTCGCACTCCGGGGGACCAGCTCGAACCGTTTCGGCGTCGGCTCGACGGTGCATATTACAACGGATGCCGGGGAGCAGGTGCGCCCGCTCGTCCTTTCACGGGGCATCATGTCGAGTTCCGAGCCCGTGCTGCATTTCGGACTCGGGGATTCCACGGTTGTGCGGACACTCTCTGTCAAATGGCCAAGCGGGCACCAGCAGGACTTCACGAACCTGGCTCCCGACAGGAAGTACACCGTGACCGAGCCGGCGGGCGCACCCGCCGGCCGCGCCGTTCCGCCAAGCGAGCCAGATTACGTCGAGGTGGGCGCCGCCATTGGATTCTCGCTTCGAAGCCGTGAGACCCTGGTCGACGAGGCGGTGGAGCAGCCCCTCCTGCCCATGCGCCAGAACCGGCGGGGTCCCGCGATCTCAGTCGGGGACATAAACGGGGACGGCAGGGACGACGTGATTCTTGGAGGCACTCCGCCGGATCCCGCCCGCATCGTCGTCGGCATGCCGAATTTGAACTTTGCGCCGACCGACAGCGCGGCCCTTGCCGAGTCGGGAGCCCTAAGCGACGGCCCGATGCTGCTCTTTGACGCGATGGGCAACGGCAGGAACGCGCTCCTCATCACCAAGGCCGGCAGCGCGCGGACCGTCGGCTCGGAGTTCCAGCCGAGGCTCCTGCTCAATGACGGCTACGGCTCGTTCAGCCGGGCGCCGGAGGGCGCGCTTCCCGCGCTTCCGATCAGCGCGGGCGCCGTCGCTGCGGCTGACTTCGACCGCAGCGGGCGCCTCGGTGTGTTCATCGGCGGCAGGGTCTCGCCCGGCCAGTATCCAATGGCTCCGAGAAGCGCCCTTCTCGCAAACCGGGGCGGCCGCTTCGAGGATGTCACGGACTCCATCGCTCCGATGCTGCGCGAAGTCGGCATGGTCACGGGGGCCCTGTGGAGCGACGTGGACGGCGACGGCTGGCCCGACCTCCTTGTCACCCTCGAATGGGGCGGGGTGAGATATTTCCACAACAACGAGGGAAAGGGTTTCGAGGACTGGAGTGAAAGGGCGGGTTTCGCCGCCGCCGGGACGGGGTGGTGGACGTCCATAGCCGCGGCCGATTTCAACGGCGACGGCCGACCGGACTACGTCGTCGGCAACGTGGGCCTCAACACTCAGTACCACGCGAGCCCCGAACACCCGGCGCTGATCTACGTTGGGGACTTCAAGGGCGATGGGGGCACACAGCTTGTGGAGGCCTACTATGAGGGAGGGCTCCTTTACCCGTGGCGGACGAGGAAGGACCTTGGGGCGGTGATCCCCACGGTTCTTCGCAAATTTCCGAGGAACGACTACTACGCCAGAGCGACGCTGGGGGAAATTCTCGGGGAAACGAAGCTGGCCTCCGCGATGCGGTTTGCGGCGACCGAGTTCAGGAGCGGCGTGTTCCTGAGTCAGCCCGACGGCAGCCACAGGTTCTCGGCCCTCCCGCGCATTGCTCAAGTGGCTCCCATTCAGGGTCTGGTTGCCGGGGACTTCAATGGCGACGGGCGCGCCGATATCTACGCCCTACACAATTCCTACTCGCCGATCGCGGCAGTCGGCCGGTTCGACGGAGGACTGAGCCAGCTCTTGGTTGGCGACGGAAAGGGCGGCTTTTCCGCACCGCCCCCCGGACTGACAGGGCTTGTGGTGCCGGGCGACGCGAAGGCCCTTGCGGTGACGGACTTCGACCATGACGGGAAGCCCGGCTTCCTCGTATCCCGGAACAATGGACGGACAATGGCGTTTCGCCGCCGCCCGGGCCCTTTCAACTCGATTCGGGTCAACCTATCGGGACGGGCGGGAAATCCCACGGCGGTAGGGGCCCTTGTCATTGCCGAATATGCGGACGGCTCGAGCCAGGCGGCGGAAATCCACGCAGGCTCGGGATATTACTCGCAGTCCTGCGCCGCGTGTTTCTTTGGCTGGCGCCTTGAGAACCCAATGCGGCGCCTGCGGGTTCGTTGGCCCTCGGGTGCGACCTCGGAGCACGATTTCGACGGGAGGCGGGGAGTCGCAACCTTCGCGGAGCCCTCCTCATGAACAGGAAGCAGTTCCTTGAGATCCTGGCTGCAGGGGGCGTCGTGGCGCTCGGCCGTCCGCTGGCGCTCCTAGGGGGAAGCTCCGGACAATCGCCCTCGGAAGGAGGATCGATAACCGAAACGCCGTTCCGCGTGCGCGCGCCCCGTCGCGGCAAAACGCTTTTCGCGGAGATGCCGTCGGCGGAGACGGGCTTCGTGACGGTCAACAACTACGCCGACCCCGTCGCTGGCGGCCACGATCCCCGCCTGTGGGCCGACCGGGTGCACGAGTTCGACGTGGGTGCGGTGGGGACCGGCGTCGCAATCGGTGACTACGACGGCGACGGGCTCCCGGATATCTTCGTCGTAAGCAAGACGGAGAGCTGCCGGCTGTTCCGCAACCTGGGCAATTTCCGGTTCGAGGACGTCACGGAACGGGCGGGCGTGGGCGACAAGGGCGATGCCGCCGCGATATGGAAACAGGGCGCCACGTTCGTCGACATCAACAATAACGGGCTCTTGGACATCTATGTCTGCCGTTTCAACGCACCAAACCTGCTCTACGTGAACCAGGGGGATGGCACCTTCAGGGAGGAGGCGGCCGCGAGGGGGCTGGCCGTGAAAGATGCGTCTGTGATGGCCGCGTTCTGCGACTACGATCGCGACGGGTTTCTGGACGTCTTCGTCCAGACGAACCTGCTAGATGCTGCAGAGCACCCGCGCGGCCAGAGGGATTATCTCTTCCACAACAACGGGGACGGGACGTTCACCGACGTGACGGACCGCGCCGGGATCACGGGCGAGGGGCAGGGCCATTCCGCCGTGTGGTGGGACTATGACGGCGACGGCTGGCCGGACCTTTACGTCGCGAATGACTTCGCCCAGCCCGACAAGCTCTACCGCAACAACAGGGACGGGACCTTCACCGACGTGATCGACTCAGTCATGCCCCACATGCCGTTCTCGTCGATGGGCTCCGATCTCGGCGATGTGAACAACGACGGCAACATCGACCTGTTTATCGGGGACATGGCGGCGACGAACCATCAGAAGGACCAGAGGACGATGGCCGTATCGAGGAGCTTCCTGCAGGATCCGCCCGAGGGCGCGAAGAACGCGCCCCAGGTCTCGCGCAACGCGCTCTACATCTCGACGGGCGCCGGCCGCGTGCTTGAGGCCGCATATCTGGCGGGCCTCGCGGCCACCGACTGGACATGGGCCGTGCGCCTCGAGGACCTGGACAATGACGGGCGGATCGACCTCTTCGTGACAAACGGGATGCACCGCGAGGTGACGAACGCGGACCTGATCCTCAAGATATCGATGGCGGAGTCCGCCGACGAGAAGGTGAGGATCGAGCGATCGAGCCCGGTGCTCGCGGAGCAGCACCTGGCCTTCAGGAACCTCGGGGACCTGCGCTTCGAGGACGTGAGCGCCGAGTGGGGTCTTAACCATAAAGGGGTGAGCTTCGGTGCCGCGTTTGGAGACCTAGACGGGACGGGGCGGTTGGATCTCGTTTATACCAACTACCGCAAAGGGGCCACGCTCCTGCGCAATGAGGGGGAAAACGGCCACAGCGTGACGATCGCCCTAAAAGGGACCCGCTCCAACCGCTCCGGAGTCGGCTCGATTATCAGGATAGAGACAGACTCGGGTGTACAAGTGCGCACGCTGGTCCTCGCGCGGGGCGTTCTCTCCAGCTCCGAGCCGATCATTCATTTCGGGCTGGGGGAGGACACCATGATCCACAGTCTGGTGGTCTCATGGCCGAGCGGCCACGTTCAGGCGTTCAAGGGGCTCGGGGCCGACAGGCGCTTCACGATCACGGAGCCCGCGGCGGCCATTGTGCCCCGGTCGGCAGCCGCCCATGAGCCCGGCCAGTTCACCGAGATGAGCCAGCTAATGGGTCTCTCCGTCCCTGCGCGAGAATCAGTCGTCGATGAGCTGGTCCAGCAGCCCCTCCTTCCCATGCGCCAGAACAGGCGCGGGCCGTCGCTGGCGGTCGGCGATGTGAACGGGGATGGAATCGACGACGTTGTGATTGGGGGAACGGGCGGTGATTCCCTTCGGATACTGTGCGCGGGCCCCAGCGGCTACTCGCCGATGGACGGAGGACCCGCAAGCGAAGGCACCCTAGGCGACGGGCCGGTGCTTCTCTTTGACGCGGACGGCGACGGGCACAACGACCTCCTGGTGACCAAGGCCGGCACGGCCCTTGCCGCTGACTCTCCCGAATACCAGCCGCTTCTCTTCCTGAATGATGGCAGGGGCGCCTTCAGGGCGGCTCCTGCGGGCGCCCTTCCGCCGCTACCCGTCAGCGTCGGCGCAGCGGCGGCTGCGGATTTCGACCGCGACGGACGGCTCGACCTCTTCATTGGCGGCCGCGTCCAGCCGGGGCAATATCCCAAATCCCCCAGGAGCGCGCTCCTAGTCAACCGGGGCGGCCGATTTGAGGACGTCACGGAAGCCATGGCCCCGGGTTTGCGCGAGGTGGGCATGGTCACCTCGGCCCTGTGGAGCGACGTCGACGGGGACGGCTGGCCCGACCTGCTACTGACGCTCGAGTGGGGTGGGGTGAAGTACTTCCACAACAATCAGGGCCGGGGATTCGAGGACTGGAGCGAGAGGGCGGGCTTCGCCGCCGCCGGGACGGGCTGGTGGACCTCCATAGCAGCCGCAGACTTCAACGGAGACGGGAGGATGGACTATGTCGTCGGAAACCTCGGCCTTAACACCCAATACGGCGCGGGTCCCGCGCTCCTCTACTACGGGGACTTCGCCGGCCGGGGCTCGGTGCAGCTCATCGAGGCCTATCACGAGGGCGGCAAGGTGTACCCGTGGCGAACGAGACAGGACCTGGGCACGTCGATCCCCTCCATACTAAAGAAGTATCCAAGGAACGATTACTACGCCCGGGCCACGCTCGGCGAGATCTTCGGCGAGGAAAACCTGTCAAAGGCGGCGCGCCTTGAGGCGACGCAGTTCCAGAGCGGCACTTTCATCGGCGGCGCGGACGGGACCTTCCGCTTCCAGCCGCTTCCGAGGATTGCACAGATTTCCCCGTTTCAGGGACTCGTGGCTGGCGATTTCGACGGGGACGGCAGGGCCGACATCATTGCAGTCCAGAACTCGTTCGCCCCCGTTCCCTCGGTGGGAAGGTTCGACGGGGGTTTGGGCCAGCTGCTGCGGGGCGACGGCCGCGGCGGGTTCGCGGCGGTGGGTCCCGCAAAGAGCGGAATCGTCGTTGCCGGCGATGCCAAGGCGCTCGCGGTGGCGGAAATCGGTTCAACAGGCTGGCCGGGTTTTATCGTGACCCGCAATGACTCGACGAGCCTGGCCTACAGGAACGACGGAGTGAAGGGGAGGGGCAGCCTTGTCGTCAGGCTTCGCGGTCCGGCAGGCAATCCCACGGGAATCGGGGCACGCGTGAGCATGCTCCTTGCGGATGGATCCACCCAGCTTGCCGAGATCTGCGCGGGCTCGGGTTACATGTCCCAGTCCTCTCCCGCGTGCTTCTTCGGATACCCCGAGTCCAACCCGCCCGCATCTGTTTCCGTGCTTTGGTCCTCTGGAAAGGTGAGCCGAACCGGTGTCGGGAAGGGTCTGCGATCGCTTGTCATAGGCCTTTAACGGGGTCGGCGGTTTGTGGCACAAACCGCGTGGGTGAAAAATTGTTTCACAAGTTGAAAAACTGTTGACAGAGTAGGGCCAGAGCC
>DASRSJ010000184.1:0-2310 GCA_035656555.1 Opitutaceae bacterium | reverse complement strand
AGTTGATTATGGGATCAAATTGCTGCCCTTTGGCCCGTAAATCGGGGGTATGGCCCAAAACTTGCGTTGGTGGTTATTGGTTAAGCCCCTACAGTGAATCCCACCCATGGCCCTGCACGTCGCCCTTCATCACCGGACTTCTTATCGTTATGACCGAGCCGTCACGGTCGGGCCGCAGACGGTAAGGCTCAGGCCGGCGCCGCACTGCAGGACCCCCATCCTCAGCTACTCGCTGAAGGTCGAGCCCGCGGAGCACTTCATCAACTGGCAGCAGGATCCCCAGGGAAACTACAGCGCGCGCCTGGTATTCCCCAAGCCGACGAAGCTCTTCTCGGTCGAGGTCGACCTGATCGCGGAGATGACGGTCTTCAACCCGTTCGATTTCTTCCTCGATCCGACCGCCGAGAAGATCCCGTTCGCCTACGAGGCGAAGCTGGGCACCGAGCTGACGCCCTTCCTGAGGAAGGATCCCCTGACGCCCGCGTTCGAGGGCATGCTGAGGGCCATCGACCTCACGTCCCGGCCGACCCTCGACTTCCTGGTGGCGCTCAACCTCCAGGTGAACCGCGCCGTGCGCTACGTGATCCGCATGGAGCACGGCGTGCAGGCGCCGGAGCAGACGCTTTCATTGGGAAGCGGCTCCTGCCGCGACTCGGCGTGGCTCATGGTGCAGCTCCTGCGGCACATCGGACTCGCCGCACGCTTTGTCTCGGGCTACCTGATCCAGCTTCGGCCGGACACCAAGCCCGCCAATGGCCCCGGCGGGGCCTCGCAGGACTTCACGGATCTGCATGCCTGGTGCGAGGTGTACCTGCCCGGCGCCGGTTGGATCGGCCTTGATCCCACCTCCGGCCTCCTGGCCGGGGAGGGCCACATCCCGCTCGCCTGCTCGCCCGAGCCCTCGAGCGCGGCCCCGATCAGCGGCGGCGTCGAGAAGTGCGAGACCACCTTCGGCTTCGAGATGAGCGTGCGGCGCATCCTGGAAACCCCGAGGGTCACCCTTCCCTACTCCGAGGATACCTGGAAGGCGATCGACACGGTCGGGCTGCAGGTGGACAAACTCCTGGACAAGGGCGACGTGAAGCTGACGATCGGCGGCGAGCCGACCTTCATCGCGGCCGACGACATGGACGGCGCGGAGTGGAACATCCTGGCCCTCGGAGCCCGCAAGAGGGAACTGGCGCAGAAGCTCTTCGACCGGGTATGGGCGGAATTTGGCACAGGCGGCTTCGTCCACTACGGCCAGGGCAAGTGGTACCCCGGCGAGCCTTTGCCCCGCTGGGTCCTCTCGTGTTTCTGGCGGAAGGACAAGGTCGCCGTCTGGAACATGCCGGCCCTCCTGGCCGACCCCACTGTCCCCGGCACCCACACGACCGCCGATGCGCACAGCTTCGCGGCGGGATTGGCGAAGCGCCTCGGCTTCCCGGCCAACCGCCTGATCCCCGGCTACGAGGATTCCCTCTACACCATATGGCGCGAGCGGCGCCTTCCCGCGGGCTATGATCCCAAGGAGGTGGCCTCGACCGACAAGACCGAGCGCGACCGCCTGGGCGTCATGCTCGAGGGGGGGCTCGGCACCGTCGTCGGCTACGCGCTCCCGGCTCTCCGGGACCACGCGGGCAAGTGGAGGACGTCGCAGTGGCACTTCGTCGCGGGAAAGATGTTCCTGATCCCCGGCGACTCGCCGATGGGTCTTCGCCTGCCGCTCTCGCTCCAGCCTTGGCGGGTGCCCGGCGCCATCGGACCCATGCAGGACACGGAGGTCCGGATTGCCCTCTGCATCGAGACCCGGAGCGGCCACGTCTCCGTCTTCCTTCCCCCGGCGGAGAAGCTGGACGACTACCTGGCGCTCCTCTCCGCCGTCGAGGCCACGGCCTCCGCGCTCAACATCCCGGTGATCCTCGAGGGCTACCTGCCCCCGCATGAGCCGGTATTGGACAATTTCAAGATCACGCCCGACCCCGGGGTCATTGAAGTGAACATCAATCCCTCGGGCAACTGGCCGGAGCTGGCCAAGAAGACGCAGTGGCTCTACGACACCGCGCGGGAGTGCGGCCTCTGCGCCGAGAAGTTCATGGTGGACGGCCGCCATGTCGGCACCGGCGGCGGCAACCATGTGGTCCTCGGCGGTCCGAGCACCGAGGAGAGTCCGATCCTGCGGCGCCCGCATGTGCTTAAGAGCCTCCTCGCCTACTGGCACCAGCACCCCGCCCTCTCCTACCTCTTCAGCGGGCTCTTCATCGGGCCGACGAGCCAGAGCCCGAGGATCGACGAGGCGAGGAACGACAGCATCTACGAGCTTGAGATCGC
>DASRSJ010000183.1:0-12756 GCA_035656555.1 Opitutaceae bacterium | reverse complement strand
GACTTCGCCATCTGACCATGACGAAGCAGATCGAGAAGCGCACGGTGGACATGACGGTGATCGGCGAATGGGTCGAGCCGCAGTCCCGCATTCTGGACCTCGGCTGCGGCCGCGGGGAGCTGATGGCCTACCTCGTGCAGGCCAAGCAGGTCTCGGCGACCGGCGTCGATCTCGACTTCGCGCGCATCTCCGGCTGCGTCGGCAGGGGCCTGAGCGCCTACCAGGGGGACATGAACGAGTTCATGAAGGCGTTCCCCGACCGCCATTTCGACCGCATCATCTGCTCCCGCACGGTGCATGAGCTCAACGACCCGGCCGGCGTGATCCTTGAGGCTCTCAGGGTCGGCAGCACCGTGACGGTGGGATTCGTCAACCACGGCTTCTGGAAAAACCGCGTGGATTCCCTCTTCCGCGGCCAGAAGGTGCGAAACGCCGTCTACACGACCGCGTGGCACGAGAGCCGGCCCGCGAACCCGCTGACGATCGAGGACTTCGAGGCCTTCTGCCGTGAGAAGTCGATCCGCGTCTCGCGACGCGCCCACCTGCTTGGCGACTGGCGGACCCCGTGTCCCGCGATGCCGAACCTGCTGGCGGGGTACGCCCTCTACGACTTGGCGCGCGACTGAAGCCGCTGCGCCTGGATGAGGCACACGCAGTCGGAGCCGTCCTCCGAGTAGAACCAGTGGGGGCTCAGCCGCGCGAACTCGCTGTCGAAGGCCTCGCGGCATCCGCCGACCTCGATCATCAGGATTCCCTTGGGTGAGAGGAGCTTTGAGGCCTGCGCGACGATCTTCCTGACGAGAACCAGCCCGTCGGCTCCCCCGTCGAGCGCCAGCCTCGGCTCGCGCTTGAACTCCTCCGGCAGCTGATCGACGTGAAGTGTCGGCTCGTAGGGCGGGTTGGAGAGAATGACGTCGTACTTGGCGGCGGGCGCCGCCTTCAGGAGGTCGCTTTCCACGAGCCTCACGCGCCCGGCCAGCCTGTGGCGCTTCACGTTCACCTTGGCCACCTCGAGGGAGCCCTGCGATATGTCGAGGCCGTCGACAACCGCCTTCTTGAAATGCCGGGCAAGGAGGATGGCGAGGCAGCCCGATCCTGTGCAGACGTCAGCGACGTGCCGCACCTTGGAGGGATCGGCCAGCCAGGGATCCACCTGCGCCGGCAGGATCTCCACGAAGTAGCTGCGCGGGATGAGGACGCGCTCGTCGACGTGGAAGCGCAGCCCTCCAAGCCACGCCTCGCCCGTGATGTAGGCGGCCGGCACGTGCTCCGCCAGCCTGCGCCTGAAAACCGCCTCGATCGCCTTCGACTCGGCCGCCGTCAGCCGTCTCGAGAGCACCTGCGGCCCGCTGTCCAACGGCAGCTTCAGCGTCCAGAGGATCAGGTAAAGCGCCTCGTCACGCGGGACGCTGGCGATCTGCCCCATGGAGGCGCCGGTCTCGGCGTACATGGCCTCCGCTCGCCTGAGGCAGTTGGCAAGGGTCACGAGCGGAAGATGAGCCGCGCCGCGAGCGGGCTGATGAGCTGCGAGATTTCCTTGTACGGGATGCAGCACAGCGAGACGACAACCGAGAGGGCCTGCTGGAACGCGTCCATGTTAAGGACGATCAGGAGCGCGATCCAGCTCCAGCGTGACACCGAGAGGTAAGCCTCCTCGGAGAACCCGGCTATGTGGCGCATGACGATGCCGCCGTCCAGGGGCGGTATCGGGATCAGGTTGAAGACCGCGATGCCGACGTTCACGTAGGCGATCTCGAGCACGAGGCCGCCCATCCTCGGCTGCGAGGGGACGATGAACGATCCCAGAACGACGACGGCGAGCGCCAGGAGAAGGTTCGTCGCGGGACCGGCGACCGCGACCAGGAGGTCGTAGAGGTTGCGGTGCTTGAAGTTCGAGAGGTTCGGGATCACCGGCTCGCCCCAGCCGATGAAGGGCAGCGTCGCGCCGAAGACGAAAATGTTCAGCGCGGGCACAAACACCGTGCCCATCCAGTTCATGTGGGCCATCGGGTTGAGCGTCAGGCGCCCTTCCCGCTCCGGCGTGTCGTCGCCCAGAAGATGGGCCGCATAGGCGTGGCCGATCTCGTGGAAGATCAGGCTGCCCCACAGGATGATGAAGACGATCAGCCCGTTGCGGATGAAAAGGGTATCCATGTCCACGCCCTATTTTCCGGCAGCAGGCGTGAGTCGGGCAACCAGCTTCTGCTTCTGCTCCGCCAGCGTCGGGTCCGTGACGCCGCCCAGGATCGCCTTAGCGAGGTCGGCCTTGCCCATGTTCAGGAGCACGTTGGCCTGGTGCAGCCTCATGGTCTGGCGCTCGACGTCGGACTGCGCGCGGCTTTCCATGCCCTCCCACGCCTTGAGCGCCGCCGCCCAGTCCGGATCCTGCATGTCGTAGAAGCTCTCGGCGTAGCGGTAGGTGAACTCGACCCTTGTCGGGGCGAGGTCGGCCGCGTTCTTGAAGGCCTCCTGCATGGAGTGGTCGATCGAGTCCCGGCTCCACTGGCCGCTCTTCAGGAAATCGTCCCTGGCCTCGTAGAGGAGGGTCCCCAGCTGATAATGGTAGAGCGGCTCCTTGGGCTCCAGTTTCACAGCCGAGAGAAAGTAATTCAGGGCCTCGAGCGGCTTGCCCTCCTCGGCCAGGTAGTTGCCCAATTCATTCTTAACCAAGGCGATGTCAGGATCCATCTGGTTGGCCTTGAGCAGGATCGCGACCGCCTGCTTCCGAAGGCCAATCTTCCAGAGCATGTAGCCGTACGAGGCATAGCCCGCCGCGAACGTCGGGTTGTCACGCAGCAACGACTCGTATTCGCGCGTCAGCTGCTCGACCTGCGTCGTGAAGCCGGCCTGGTCGAGCGACGAGCCCTGGGCCGCGGCATCGGAAAGAAGCACCCTCTGGTGCTCCACGATGTCCTTGAGGCGGTGGTCGGCCATGGTCTCGGTCCCTGCCGGGGCATCCGCCGCCCGCGCAATGATTGCGAAAAAGGCGGCCAAAACGGCAAAAATATGGGCGGGTCTGGCGGACATGGGTGGCAAGCGAGCCCCGTGGGACAGGGTCTGCCCGCAGGCGTTCGAAAAATCTGCCCCCGGTGGGTCGGCCAAGGCGACATTAATTGCACTATTCGCTTTAGAACCGCGGGGGCGTTCCCTATAAGATAGTTTATGGGTCAGGCTATGCGTTCTGTATCTCAGAATCCCTTTGGTACCGTTTTACCCCCGGATGTGCTGGCCGCGGCGGTCGATGGGATAAATGACATCGTCATGGTCACGGAGACCGACCCCTTGGCCGAGGAGGGTTTCCGCATCCTCTACGTGAACCCGGCTTTCGAGAAGGTGACGGGCTACAAGCCGGACGAGGTCCTTGGCCGCTCCCCAAAGTTCATGCATGGCCCTGGGACGAACCAGGACGAGGTGAAGCGCATCGAGTCGGCCCTCCTGGACCGCAAGCCCGTGCGGGCCGAGCTGCTGAACTACCGCAAGGACGGGACGCCCTTCTGGATCGAGGTCGACGCCACGACCACCCGCAATCCCTCCAGCGGCATCGAGTTCTTCGTCTTCACGCAGCGCGAAGTCACGGAGAGGAAGAAGGTCGAGGCCAAGCACCGGGAGCAGGAGCGCGTCGTCGGCACCCTCTTCAGCAACCTTCCCGGCATGGCCTACCGCGCAACGAACGACGGCGTCTGGTCCATGGAGTTCGTCAGCGGCGGCTGCCGCGACCTGACGGGGTATGACGCCGAGGAGCTGATCGGCAACCGCGTCACCACCTTCGAGGCGATCACCGAGGAGGAGGACCGCAGGCCCGTCCGCGAGCTGATCTCCCGCGCCATCGGGCGCAACGAGCCCTACGAGCTGACCTTCCGCATCCGCACCCGCGACGGGCGCCTGAAATGGGTCTGGGAGCGCGGCCGCCTGGTTCCCGGCCCCGATGGCCAGGGCCAGGCCCTGGAGGGATTCATCACCGACATCACGGAGAGGAAGCTCCTTGAGTCGCAAGTCCTGCAGAACCAGCGCCTGGAGAGCGTCGGCACGCTGGCCGGCGGCATCGCCCACGACCTCAACAATGTCTTTGCCCCGATCATGATGGCGGGCGACCTCCTCTCCGACCGCGCGCAAAGCAAGGACGACACGCAGCTGCTGGACGTCATCGCGGCCAGCGCCAAACGCGGCGCCGAGCTTGTCCGCCAGATTCTCCTCTTCGCCCGCGGCATGGAGGGCCCCCGCGTCGCCGTGGACGCGAAGGTACTCTTCGCAGAGCTGAAGACCTTCCTCGACAGCACGCTTCCGAAGTCGATCAAGGTGAACTTCGAGGTCCCCAGCGGGCTCGAATTCATCTCCGGCGACCCGGTGCAGCTGCACCAGATGCTGCTGAACCTCTGCGTCAACGCGAGCGACGCCATGCCGGCCGGCGGCCGCCTCGCGATCTCCGCCACGGCCGCGATGGTCTCCGCCTCGGCACCGAGGCCGCATCCCGACGCCCTGCCCGGCGCCTTCGTGCGGATCGACATTTCCGACACGGGCTGCGGCATCCCCGACATCCTCAAGGGCCAGGTCTTCGACCCCTTCTTCACAACGAAGGGCGTCGGCAAAGGAAGCGGCCTCGGCCTCTCGACGGCGCGCTCGATCGTGAAGACGCACTGCGGCTTCATCACGTTCACCTCCACCGAGGGGATCGGCACCACCTTCTCGGTCTTCCTGCCGACGACGGAGGCCGGCCTCTCCCGCACGGTGAAGGGCGACCCGACGAAGCCCAGCCTCGGGCCCCTCCCCCGCGGCCACGGCGAGAACATCCTGGTCGTGGACGACGAGGAGTCGGTCCGCGTCATCATGCGCAGCACGCTCGAGAACTTCGGCTTCAGGGCCGTCGTCGCGGCCGACGGCGCCGAGGCGGTCGCCCTCTTCCGCAGCGCCCCCGCCCTCTTCGACATGGCGCTCGTCGACATGCAGATGCCCGGCCTGGACGGCGGCAAGACGATCATGGCTCTGCGGCACATCCGCCCCGAGCTGCCGATCATCGGCGCCAGCGGGCTCGCGACCAACCTGAACAGGGAGCAGGCCGCCGCCAACGGCGTCCGCCACTTCCTCGACAAGCCCTTCAGCGTCGAGATCCTGATCCGGACGGTGCACGCCGCGATGGCCAAGACGGCCACGTGAACCTTCTCGACAGATACATCTTCAGGAGCGTGCTCCTGACTGCGCTGGCTGCCGTGGCCCTCTTCACTTTCGTCCTGGCGGCCGGCAACATCATCCGCGACCTGATGGGCCCGCTCCTCTCCGGGCAGCTTCCCATCGGCTCCTTCATCCGGCTGGTGCTCCTCCTGATCCCGTTCGTGACGTATTACGCCCTGCCGCTCGGCATGTTGACGGGGGTCCTCCTCACGCTGGGGCGGCTCTCCTCCGACAGCGAGGTGACGGCAATGCGCGCCGCCGGCATGAGCGTCATGAGGATCGCCCGGCCCGCACTGATCCTGGCTGCGATCGGCGTCCTGGTGGGCCTGCGGGTCAACTTCGAGTCGATGCCCTGGGCCCGCGTCCAGTACCACAAGGAGCTCGCGGTGGCCGTGCGCGCCAACCCGCTCAGCTACATCAGGCCCAAGACCTTCATCCGCGAGTTCCCGGGCTACGTGATCTACGTCGGCTCAAAGGACGAGGGATCGAAGGACGGCAACGGCTTGAAGGACGTATGGATCTGGCAGCTCGACTCGTCCAAGCGCGTCATCCGCTTCGTGAGGGCCGAGTCGGGCACCGTCGTGTACGACGAGACGACGAACGATTTCGTGATCTCGCTGCTGAACACCCGCGAGGAGGACCACGACCAGAAGGCCCCCGAGACGTTCACGCAGCCGCTCCTCGTCAGCACCGTCGGCCAGATCCAGGACATCCGCCTGTCTCTTGCTCGCTACTTCGGAAGCAGCGCGGTCAACCAGAAGCTCCCGTGGATGACCTACAGGGAGCTCCTCGCCGAAAAGGTCCGTGTCGAGCAGGAGCCGCTCGGCAAGGGCGGCGAGAGGCAGCGCGCCCGCGACGTGCTGAAGGTCTCCCTCACGATCCAGGACAAGATCAACATGGCAGTCGCCATCTTCTCCTTCGCCTTCATCGGCGTGCCGCTCGGCATCAAGGTCTCGCGCCGGGAGACGAGCGCCAACCTCGGCGTGGCCGTGGTCCTCGCCCTCGCTTACTACTTCCTGATCGTTGTGGTCGGCTGGATGGACCAGCACCCGGAATACCACCCGGACATCCTGCTCTGGGTCCCGAACCTTGTCCTTTTGTCGCTGGGCGGGCTGCTGCTATTCCGCCTGGACCGCGCCAGCTAGCGATTTTGCCATCCCGACGCAGGGCAGGCCGAGTCCTCCCGAAAGCGGGATCTCATAGCGGCTGACAGGCTTGTACCCGAACGACGCATAGAGCGCCTCCCCGGGCAGAGTCGACGAGATCGTCACCTTGCTGAAACCCGCGGCGAGAACCGCCGCCTCGCACGCCGCCATGATGCTTCTCCCGATTCCTTGGCGTGCCCAGTACGGATGGACGTAGAAGGCCCTGATGCGCGCGGGCTCCGTCCTGGGGTCGATCTCGGGGTCGGTCCCCACCCTCGCTCTGTCGCTGCCATGGATCGAGCGGCGCTTGCTCCAGCCGCCGCAGCCGACGACGCGGCCGCCGTCCTGGACGACAAAGTAGGTCCCGTCGCGGACCAGCTGGCTGTCGACACCGAACACGCCGCCGATCGCGGCCTCCATCTGCGCGCTCGAATAGAACGCGCCCTGGAGCCCGCGGACGGAAATCGGAATCAGCTCCGAGATGGCTGAGATGTCCGCCTCCACGGCCACCCTGGGCACCCAGCCGCATGCAGGAACTGCCATGGCTCAGGCGGCCCTCTCCGCGAGCGATCCCTGGGTCGCCACGAGTCCGCTCCGGCCGTCGATCTCCGCCATCACCTGCTCGCACACCGGCACCGAGGCGCGGTCGGCGAGTATCCTGCGCGCCTCGTCGTCCATGCGGATAAACTCGACGCCCTTCTCGCGGCACAGCGCGAGGAACTGCCTGAAGATCGCGCGCCTTCCCATTCCCTCGATCTCCGCGTGGAGCGTGAAGACGTTCAGCCTGTCGCCGCCCATGAGCGAGAGGAGGTGAGCAGCGATCCTGTCGTCGGGAAATTCCGGGCGGCCCATGAGCTCGTCCAGGGTCGGCAGCGTGCTCGGGATCTCGAGCGTCCTGAACACCTTCCCTCCGATTGAAGGGAAGAAGGGAAAGCTCCCGCGCGTGTCGCTCGAGTAGAGGAGGCCCGCCTCGTCGTAGACTTGGCGGCTGCGCTCGTTGCTCTGCCAGCCCGGGGCCCCGGCCGTTGCGGCCTCCTTGCCGAACACGCGGGTAAACTCGGCCCTGGCCGCAGCGAACTCCGCCCGGACCGCATCGAGGTCCATGCCCGCCAGGTGGTCCTGCCAGCGGTAGTGGTTCAGGCAGTGGATGCCGACCTCGAAGCCCGCAGCCTGGACGGCGCGCATCGCGGCCTCGTTCCTGCGCCCGATGTGCGGGGCCGGCAGCAATGTGCCGTTGAGCAGCGTCCGCACGCCGTAAATCTGGACGACGCTCGTCCTGCTCACCTTGCTGAAGAACCCGGGCCTGAAGACGCGGCTGATCGCCCGGCCCGTCTGGTCCTGGCCGAGCGAGAAGAGGAAGCAGGCCGGGGCTTTCACCTCGGCGCAGTCCGCCACGAGGTTCGCGATCCCTATCCGCGTCCCGCGGTCCGTGTCGGCGTCAACCTTTAGCGCGAGTCGAACCGGCATGGCGCCTCAGTCCAGCTGGTAGTCCCGGTGGGCCAGGTGGTAGTCGAGCGTGAGCTTGATCGCCGTCTTCAGGTCGACCTTGGGCTTCCAGCCCAGCTGCTTCCTGATGGCCTCGACCGACGGCACGCGCCTCTGGATGTCCTGGTAATACTTGCCGAAGTACTTGCCCGACGAGACGACGACCGTCTTCGCCTTCTTCTGCTGCTCGGCGTACTCGGGGAAATCCTTGAAGGCCGCGATGATCAGCTTGGCCAGCTGCGCGACGCTCACGTTGTTGTCCGGGTTGCCGATGTTGAAGATCTGGCGCGAGGCCTTGCCGTTCTTGTTCTCGATGATCCGCAGGAGCGCATCGACGCCGTCATCGATGAACGTGAAGGACCTGCCCTGCTTGCCGCCGTCAACAAGCTGGAGCGGCTTCTCGAAGATTACATTGGAGATGAACTGCGTGAAGAGGCGCGAGCTGCCCTCCTTGGGCTCCATCACGTTGTCGAGCTTCGGCCCGATCCAGTTGAAGGGCCTGAAGAGCGTGTAGTCGACGTTGTCGCGCACGCCGTAGGCATAGATGACGCGGTCAAGGAGCTGCTTCGAGCAGGCGTAGATCCAGCGCTGGCGCTCGATCGGTCCGTAGACGAGCGAGCTTGTCTCCTCGTCGAGCTCCTTGTCGGGGCACATGCCGTATACCTCGGACGTGGACGGGAAGATGATGCGCTTCTTGTACTTCGCGCACTTGCGCACGATGTCGAGGTTGGCCTCGAAATCCAACTCGAAGACCCGCAGCGGGTCCTTCACGTACTGCACGGGGTTCGCGATGGCGACCAGAGGCAGCACCGCGTCGCACTTCTTCACGTGGTACTCGATCCACTCCTTCGAGATCGTGATGTCCCCCTCGACGAACTTGAAGCGCGGGTTGCCGAGGCAGTCCCCCAGCTTGTGGTCGCCGACGTCCATGCCGTAGACCTTCCAGTCCTTCTTCTTCAGGATGGCATGCGTGAGCGAGCTGCCGATGAAACCGTTGGCACCGAGGATGAGGACGCGAAGGGGCATGGTTGGAATCCCCGATAAACCACGAATTCCCCCAAATGACACGAAAGAACAGCGCCGGGGAGCGGGCACAAAAAAGCCCGCGCCCCCAAGAGGGGCGCGGGCCGGTTGCTGCCAAGGCAGCTTAGAACAGGATGCCGGTCTCGATCGCGAAGCGTGTCTGGGACGTGCTCGCGCCGTTGGTGCCGAAGGCTGAGCCACGGACCGTGTCCGAGGCGCCGACCCACGAGACCTCACCGCGGATGAAGAGCGGGCCGCTCTGGTAGGAGGGCGTGATCGTCAGCGACCAGGCCTTGCTGCCAGGGCCATAGAGCAGGTTCGCGGAACCGTCCGTCGGGCTGCCCGAGCTCGAGATGTCCTCGATGCGGCCGGAGATGTTCCAGCTCGTATTCGGGACGGCGTAGTTGACGAGGAGGCCGCCACCAGTGGTGGACGTGTCCTTGCCGATGCCGATCTCGTTGGAGTTGCCCGAGTCGGCGTACTGGAAGTACGCCTGGGCCAGCCACTGGCCGGAGGTGTAGCTGTAGATGACGTTGTAGATGCCCTTGTCGTTGTTCACGACCTCAGGGGTGGCCGAGGTGCCGTAGTCCGTCGTGCCGAAGTTCGCGCCGGCGACGAAGGCCAGCGTGTTCGAGCTGTTGATGGTCCAGGCGGCCGAGGCGGAGCCCCAGTTGAAACGGTCCGAGTAGAATCCGTCGTTCCAGGAGGCGGCGAAGGCGACCGGGCCGGCGGTGTAGTTGGCCTGCACGCCGCGGCTGATGAGCGGCTCCTGGTTCCAGAGGAGACCGCGGGAGATGTTCATGTTCTCGAAGGTGTAGGCATACTCCGCGCCGATCAGGGTCGGCAGCTTGCCGGCGATGATCGAGAAGGCGGCCGTGGGGGCCCACTTCACGAAGCCGATCGGCAGGGCGCCGAAGGTGTAGCTGTTCGTGTTGCCGGCCGTCGTGTACGGAACACCGACCGTCGGGAACGAGTAGGCGCCGACGTCCAGGAAGAACTGGAACTCGCCGTCGACCTTCTGGATGAAGACCTGGGCGTTGCTGATGTCGGAGATGGCGTCCTTCTCACCCGCGAATTTCGGGGTGTCGGAGAGGGCGATGGCCGTTACGGCGCCGGTGACGTAGATCGTCCCGAAGTCCGGAATGGCGAAGCTCTCGGGCTTCACGTTGACCGTGAGCGGACCCTCCATCGCCGGCGTGGAGACCGGTGAGGTCGGCGCAGCGGCGGGAGCGGCAGGGGCGGCGGCGGCTGCGGGGGTCGCAGGAGCCGTGGTTGTCGTTGTCGTCGTCGTGCTCTGGGCGCTCGCGGAAACCGCGCAAAGGGCAAGCGCTGACAGATACAGAGGATACAGTTTCTTCTTATTCATACGGTATGGTTAGGCAGTGTGAGTATGGTTCTCTTCGCGATTGTAGTTAGAATCGCACGGGCCAACGAATAGCAGCATTGATGCCAGCTCTTTCCGGCCATCCCGCAAAATACCATTTCGGCGGAAGGCCCCACGCCGTCTTTGTTAATTCAATATAGATTAAGCACTAACATTTGGCCATGGCCGCCGATTTTATGACAAATCCGGCACCCAAAGACCCCATTTCCCGCTAGAATCCTAATTCGATTCTTAGCCGCGCTTATGGGAAAGAAACAAAAAGAGCGCGAAAAACAGGCCCAGCCAGCCCACCACCGCGCCTATTATGATGAAGGCGGTGAAGCGCCTGCTCTTCCAAGGCTCCGGCGCCTTCAGGTGGTTCCTGCGACCGGTGATGTGGACGGAGGGAAGGTCGTCGAGCTCCCTCTTCATGTCCGCCGCGGTCTGGTAGCGCTTCCTCGGGTCGCGCTCCAGGGCATGGAGGATGACCTCCTCAAGCGCGGGATTAAGATCCCGGTTGCGGGTGCTCGGCGCCTCGGGGTCGCCGCTGACGCGCGCATTCATGACGACGTAGGGGCTCTCGCCCTCAAACGGCGTCGCCCCCGTGACCATCTCATAGAGGATCGCCCCCAGACTGTAGATGTCGCTGCGGTGGTCGCCGCGCCTGCCGCGGACCTGCTCCGGGGAGATGTAGTCGGGCGTGCCCAAAGCCGGCGTCAGTCCGACGAAGGTCAGGCGGCGGGCCTTCTCGACCCGCGCGATGCCGAAGTCGAAGAGCCTCAGAGTCCCATCGGTGCAGACCATGATGTTCTGGGGCTTCATGTCGCGGTGGGTGATCCCCTTGGTGTGCAGGTACTCCAGGGCGTCGCAGATCTGGCTCCCATAGGCGACGGCCTCGGCCTCTGTGAGCCTCTTTCTCTCGGCCATCACCTCCGCGAGCGTCCTTCCCTCAAGGAACTCCATCACGAGGTACGGCCGGCACTTCTTGCCCTCGACCTTGATCACCTTGAGCACCGAAGGATGGTTTAGAGTGGAGCCGATCTGCTCCTCGCGCTGGAAGCGCTCCAGTCCCGCGTTGTCGCCCTCGATGGTCATGATCGGTATCTTGATGGCGACGCTTTGGCCTGTCTGCCTGTCGGTGCCCTTGAATATGGTGGCCATGTTGCTGCGGGCGACCAGGTCCGTAATCTCGAACCTCCCGTCGAGGATCTTGCCTGGTCCCGGCTCACCGGTGCCTGTCGCAGCCGCGGCGGCCGCCACGGCCACCTTCCTCGGCGTGGCATCAGCGCCCAGCGTCACCTTGGCCCTCTCGGCCACCTGCTCCCAGTTTCGCACCTCGATCAGCTGCATTGAGATGTTGTCGTCAGCCCCCCGCTTTGTCGCCAGCGCGAGGAGCTCCTTGCAGGCGTCGTAGGGATGGGAGCGGCAGATGATCTCCCTCATCTCCTCGTCGAGGACACAGGAATGGAGCCCGTCCGTGCACTGCAGCACATAGTCGCCGTGGTGCAGGAGCTGGGTCGCGAAGTCCGGCTGGCAGTACGGCTCGGTGCCGAGGCTGCGCGTGAGCTCGCTGCGGCTGGCGCTCGCCATGGCCTCCCGCTCGAGCATGAGCCCGAGCTTCACCGGCACCGACGTCGCGCTGTGGTCGCTCGTCAGGCGCTTGATCGTCTTCTTGCGGATGAAGTAGGAGCGCGTGTCGCCGACATGGCCCACGTAGACCGCGCCGTCGCGGAAGACGGACGCCACGAGCGTCGTCGCCATCTTCCTGCCCTTGAATTCCCTGACCGAGCGGTCGTGCACCTGTGCGCAGGCCGCGGTGAACATCCTGCGCAGGAGCGTGTAGGCCTTCATCTCCCCCGGCGCCTCCTGGAAATCGCGGATCGCCGCGTCGACGGCCGTCCTGCTCGCAATCTCGCCGTTGTCCAGGCCTCCGACACCATCGGCGATCGCGGCGACGCTGCCCTGCTTCTCGCGGACCAAGGGGTCCGGCGATTCCCAGAACTCAATCGCGTCCTCATTGTTAGGCCGGACGGGGCCAGCCGTCGTCAGTCGTGCGTAGCGAAGGCGCATAAGTTCGGGGTAAAGAAAATGACTCCCCTGCGCGGCGCAGGGAAGCCATGGAAAACCAAGCGTTTGCTAGGTCAAATCAAACGGGGGATTCGCGTTGGGTTCGGACATATTTTGTTGGATCAGGATGTTACTGCTTTTGGCTCGTAGCTGGCGGGACCGAGGGAAGCGTCGGAATGAATATGTTAATCGCCGTTTATGTGTAGTTAACGTATCGGCAATTACGCATCCTTTTGATCATAAGTGTATTAATTAAAAAACCACTGGGAATAAGCTGGGCATCAGTAAGATATTATTAAGTGGCATATTCCCTGCTTTTACGGCTCCCGCCACACTCAACCTAAACCACGATAGCTCCACCAAACATACAAAGGCTCGAATTAGTCGGATCACGAACCCAACGCCCCTAAAACACTCAATTAAATACAAAGAAATGAATAAGTTTATAACGAAGTTGAAGGATCCAGAGCAGAGGACGCTGTTCCTCGCGCTCTTTGGTGGAAAGCT
>DASRSJ010000182.1:0-4719 GCA_035656555.1 Opitutaceae bacterium | reverse complement strand
GAGGTGGTCCCGGTCTTCAAGTCCGCCGTTAAGGCCTGGGGCGTGAAGAGGACCAGCATGAAGAACCTGGCGGAGTACCTCGTGCGGCTCTGGACAGAGCCGCGGCCGAAGAAGTCGAAGACTTCCGAGCTGGGGGACCTGCCTCCCCCGTGAAAACAGCCTAAGCCCATAATCCGCAGATTAATGGAGGTGCCTCTGAAAAGAATGAAACCCTTTTCTCGGACCATCCGTCTTTCTGTACGGATCAGATGCGTTGTTGGCTCAATGAGCCGGGCGCATCATTAGGGTAAAATAGGGTAAGTAAGCATTGTAAACGGGCCGCCTAGGGTAGGCGGCCCGTTTCATTTTCAGGATCTGGCGCCTTAGAGACGGCCCGGTCCGTTCCGGCCGTCAGGCCGCGGGTGCGGCCGCCTTCGGCTGGGCCTTGTCGTGGAAGTCCGCGGGCGTACCCGTCGGCTTCGCGAGGCCCACGCGGATCGTGAAGTCGCCGAAGCGCTCGCCCGGCAGCCTCTCGGCGGCGTACTGCTTGAAGAGGGGGCGTGCGATCGAGACGATGTCCGTGTCCGCGACCGAGACCTTGTAGAGGGTGTTCAGGCGGGATCCGGTGAACGAGCCGCCGAGGTACATGTTGTACTTGCCCGGGGCTCGGCCGACGAAGGCCATCTCGGCCAGGAAGGGCCTGCCGCAGCCGTTTGGGCAGCCGGTCATGCGGATGATGATGGCGTCGTCGCGCAGGCCCGAGGCCTCGAGCTCGCCCTCGAGCTGGGTGACCAGCTCCGGCAGGTAGCGCTCGCTCTCGGCCAGCGCCAGGCCGCAGGTCGGCAGCGCCACGCAGGCCATGGAGTTGAGCCTGAGCCCGCTCGCGCGGTTCGCGGTGTCGAGCACGTGCGTGCGAAGGAGGGCCTCGATCTGCGGGCGGTTGGCCGGCGAGATGCTCGCGATCACCAGGTGCTGGTTCGGCGTCAGGCGGAAGTCGCCCTTGTGCACCTTCGCGATCTCGCGCAGCGCGACCTTCGTCGCGTCCTTCACCCGGCCGTTCTCGATGAATAGTGTGAAGTGGAAGTCCCCGTTCGGGCCGTCCGTCCAGCCGTAGCGCTCGCCCGTGTCCGTGAACTCGAAGCGCCTCGGGGTGCCGAGCTCCCAGCCGAGCCTGCGCTCGACCTCGCTGCGGATCCACACGAGGCCGCGGTCGGCCACCGTATACTTGAAGCGGGCGTGCTTCCTCTCGGTCCTGTCGCCGAAGTCGCGCTGCGTCGTCAGGATCGCCTCGGCCACCGCCACGGCCTGGTCGGCCGTGCAGAAGGCGAGCACCTCGCCCAGGCGGGGGAAGGTCTCGATCTGATTGTGCGACATGCCCATGCCGCCGCCGACCGTGACGTCAAAGCCCAGCAGCTTGCCGGTTTCGTCCGCGATCGCGATGAAGCCGATGTCGTTCGCATAGACGTCGACGTCGTTCGACGGCGGTATCGCGAAGGCGATCTTGAACTTCCTGGGCAGGTAGGTCTTGCCGTACATCGGCTCCTCGTCCGGCTCGCCGCCGCCGACCAGCTTGTCCTCGACCCAGAGCTCGTGGTACGCGCGCGTCTTCGGCAGCAGGTGGGTCGCGACGGCCTTCGCCACGTCGAGCGTCTCCTTGTGGAGCGTCGAGATGAACGGGTTCGGGTTGCACATCACGTTGCGGTTCACGTCGCCGCAGGCCGCGAGCGTGTCCAGGAGGGCGTTGTTCACCTCCTTGATGGCCTTGCGCAGGTTGCCCTTGAGCACCCCGTGGAGCTGGAAGGCCTGGCGGTTGGTGAGCTTGAGCGTGCCGTTGGCGTGAAGGTCGGAGATCGAGTCCATCGCGAGCCACTGCTCGGGCGTGCAGACGCCGCCGGGCACGCGGATGCGCGCCATGAAGCTGTAGGCCTTCTCCTTGCCCTCCTTGCGGCGCTGGCTGCGCAGGTCGCGGTCGTCCTGCGGGTAGACGCCGTGGAATTTGGTCAGCTGGCCGCTGTCCTCGGAGATCGTGCCCGTGGAGGCGTCCTCCAGGTCGGCCAGGATGTGGCCGCGGAGGTAGTTGCTGTCGGCCTTCAGGTGCTCGTTCTTGGCGAGCGGCTTCGGGGTTGCGGCGGCTGTTTCGCTCATGAATGGGTTCCCACACGCAATGCCCTGCCTAGGGCCGCTGCAAGGGTTTCTATGGTCTCCGGGTGCGTCCCGACCAGCGGGGTGAAGTGGCAGCGCAGGCCAGCCTTGCGCTTCTCGGCGGCACGGGCGATCCGGGCCAGGTCACCCTTGGGGCCCGCGTGGCGGCCGGGTGAGAGAAAGAGGGGGGCGATCAGAACGTCGCCCTGGTCGAAGCCAGGCTGCGAGAGGACATCGTCGAGGAGGGGAAGGTTGAAGCCGAACTCCGGGCCGTCCGGGGACTCCATCGAGGCCGCCGACAGCTCGCCGATCGTCTCGCCGAGGCCGATGCGCACGGCCTCCGCGACCTGGTCCCTGATGTCGGCGGAGTTGCGCGAGGGCCCACCGTGGTCGACGACCACCACCGCGGGGCGCTTAAGCTCCAGCGAGCCGATCGACTCGCGGATCCGGTCCGCGACGATCGCGGGAAGCGCGTTGGCGACGGCGAGGCCGTCCGTGAACGTGAACTCGAAGCCGTCGGTGTCGCCCTGCAGCTCCTCAAGGTCGCGGCGAAGCGATGAGCCGATGGCGCCCTGGGGGCTGATGAAGAAGGGCACGAAGATGAACTCCCGCTCTCCGGTCGCGACCTGCGCGCGCACCCAGGGAGCAAGCGTGTGGGCGGCGCCGCGCTGCAGCGACTCCGGCGGGATCCGGTTGCTGTGCTTCCAGGATACGGCCTCCACGCGAACCTGCGCCTTCTCGCCGATCGCGAGCGCGGCGGTCCTGAGCCCCTCGTGGGCCGCGGCCTCCAGCGAGCCGTTGTCGATCAACGCGATCTTCATCGGGCCCCCGCCAAGGTCCTGGCGGACTCGAACCATGAAAGCTTCTCCGAGAGCGCGGCCACCTCGCCGATGATCAGCATCGCCGGGGCCTCGATGTTCTCGCTGGCCGCCAGCTCGGCGATGGTGCCGAGCGTGCCAAGGATGCGGCGGTGCTCGCTTGTCGTTGCCGACTGGACGATGGCGGCCGGCGTCGTCGGGTGCATCCCGCCGGCCTCGAGGCGGGACGTGATGGTGCCCAGGTTCTTGACGCCCATGTACACGCAAAGAGTGGCTCCCAGCTTGGAATAATCCTCCCAGCGCACCGTCGCGCCGGCCTTCGAGGGGTCCTCGTGTCCGGTCAAAAGGACGATGGCGGAGCTGTGCAGGCGGTGGGTGAGGGGGATGCCGGCATAGGCAGCGGCCGCGAGCGCGGACGTGACCCCGGGGACAATCTCGAAAGGCACTCCGGCCGCGACCAGCGCAGCGGCCTCCTCGCCTCCACGGCCGAAGACGAACGGGTCGCCGCCCTTCAGCCGCACGACCACCTTTCCCTCGAGGCCAAGGCGCACGAGCGTCTGGTCGATTTCCGACTGGGGCTTGCAGGGCTGCCCGCCCTTCTTGCCCGCGAACAAGTGCTCACAATCGGGCTTAGTCAGCTTCAGGAGCTCCGCGTCGACCAGGTGGTCGTACACGACGACGTCCGCCTCACCGAGTAGGCGGTGGGCCTTCATCGTCATGAGGTCCGGGTCGCTCGGGCCCGCCCCGACAAGGTAGACCTTGCCAGGCATCAGATGTTGGCCCCCGAGCCCGGCTGCTCCGAGGGCTTGGCGAGGCCCAGCGTGAGCTGGGCCAGCTGCTCAATTGACTCCGAGACGGTCTGCTTGTCGGTGCGCAGCTCGAGGTCGGGGGCGAGCGGCGCCTCGTAGGGCGAGTCGATCCCCGTGAACTGCGGGATCTTTCCCGCGCGCGCCCTCTTGTAGAGCTCCTTCGGGTCGCGCCTCTCGCACTCCGCGAGCGGGGCGTTGATGAAGACCTCGGCGAACGGGACCCCGCGCTCCTTGGCGCGCTCGGCCGCCATGGCGCGGTCGGCACGGAAGGGGGAGATCAGGGCCGCGATCACGACGACGCCGGCATCGGCCAGGTGGATGGCGAGCTCGGTGGCGCGGCGAAGGTTCTCACTGCGGTCGTCGGCCGTGAAGCCGAGATTCTTTGAGAGGCCGGTGCGCAGCACGTCGCCGTCCAGGATCGCCGAAAGGACGCCCGAGTTGAGGAGGCGCTGCTCCAGGGCCTGGGCGAGCGTGGACTTGCCGGAGCCGGAGAGGCCGGTCATCCAGACGATGCAGCCGCGGTGGCCGAGGATGGACGAACGGCTGATGGGGCCGGCGCCGCGCGTCTCCGCGGGCTCCTCCACAACCGAATCGATGACGCCGCCGCCGCCGATCCTCCTGCCGCGCATGAGGACGAAGCGGCCGAGCGCCGGGATCTTGCCGCCGACGTCGAAGCCGATCGGCTTCCTGACGCGCAGGCGGATCTCGGCGACCTCGTGGACCTTGACCTCGCCGGTCGTGCCGGTGCCGGTCTCGAGCGTCACGGCGTCCAGCGTGCGCTGGATGCCGAGGACGCGGGCCTCGGCCTGCTGCGTGCCGAGCTTGATCGGGATCAATTCTCCCGAGCGCAGCGGCGTGTCATGGATCCAGAAGACGCGGGCCGTGAAGGTGCGCGCCTCGTAGGGCTTGTCGTCGATGGCGGAGCCGATCTGGCCGCGCTCGACGAAGAGCTCGTCCTCGAGCGTGATCGC
>DASRSJ010000181.1:0-2896 GCA_035656555.1 Opitutaceae bacterium | reverse complement strand
CGCCGTCGGATCCGTTGATTGGTTAGACACGTTTGCTCGTCCTGCGAGCAACGAAAAACTCACACCGACTGTGGCGCCAAGCACAGCAAAGATGAAAGACACGGCGATCAGTTCAGGAGAAATGCCACGAAAGGCGTTAATAACGGGAAGATACAGAAACCCGGCGATTCCTGAGATCGAAGCATAGGCAATCATCGATTCCTTGTGTAGCCGGCGTAGCCAAATACACGCCGGAATACCAATTACGTAGCTTAGAACGTAGGACACGATGCCCACGAGCGCGAACCATTGTCCGAAAGAGTTGATCCACGTCGGTCCCTCGCCTGGCGGCCTGCGGCTCGCGGCGATGACACCATAAATAACCGGAGCCGCTGCAGGAGCGATCAAGAATGCAACAATCGTTTTGTACCGCCTAGTCATTCAGTGTGTCTAACGTTGATTATACCGCACTGAACGGCATCCCTGATTTTTTAGCTTTTTCCACGGCAATGTCCTGGGAAACGCACCTTTGGTTTTCGGATCCGTTATTATGCCGTGCACGGTATATTCCGATTATTCGATTACAGATGTAAAAACTCCTCTAGGAGATGAAAAGTGAGATTGAGACACAAGGGCTCAAAGGCCTTAGAAAAACGTAGTCGCGCGCTATCTATCGGGTGAACAACTTGTCGAGACCCGAAAGGCTTTTGAGAGGCTTTGCCTTGGCGTCGGCAGCATCGAGGCGAATGACAACGGGAGCAGCTTTTTCGACCTTGGCAGCCATTGGCGCTTTGCCGGTCAATGCGTCTATGGCCTGATCGAGCTTCACGGCTGAAATCGGTAGGGAGGTTCCCAGCTCCTGTGCGAACAGGCTTACTCGAAACTCCTCCACGAGCCATCGGACCTGCTCGGGCGCCTTCGAATACGAAGCAATGGTCTTCGCGCGTTCTGCGTCCTTCTGGGGATTCTTCCTCCAGCGCTCAGCCCTAAGCTTCATTGCCTTCAGGTAACGGGGCATCTGCCAGAATTGCTCAAGAGGGGTCGTACTCAGGAAGTGCGGGCCAACGAGGATCTCGAGGTCCTTCTGCATGCCAGCATGGGGATCCTTGGTCACCATGAGTTGCGAGCGCAGGTCTAGGACCTCTTTCAAGGTATCAATGAACCGCGGAATGGCCTTCCTGAGCTCGATCTTGGTCGCGTCGGCCGCCGCCTTTAACTCAGTGGGGGTTCCGGTGCTTCCGAGGCGTTCCTGCGCAACCGCCCAGTTCCGCAGCATGATGTGGGCATCCATTTGAAGCGACTCGGTGGGAGCGAGCGTGGCCGTCAGGGCCCCTAGGTCGCGTATCTTCCGCAGATCCTTCTCCAGCCAGGCGAGTTCATAGCGCAGTTCTGATTCGAGTCCTGTCTCGGCGATCTTGCGCTTTGCGGAATCCAGCTCGCCCTGCTTCTTCCGGATGGCCGAATCCACGGCTGACGAAATCTCCGTCCATTCCCGACTGCTGACAATTTCCACGCCTCCCTCTCCGAGGACGCGGACTCTCACCCGCAGCGGGTCGGGCAGGGGCTTGCTTTCCCAGACCGATGCGGTGAGGCCGAGTCGATTGCGTTCACGAAGCTCGGCCGCGAGAGCCTCGGCGACGGTCTCCCGGCCCGCGGTTAGGCGATGCCGCGAGGCGACTACAGTGGCCAGTCGCGCCGCACTCTCGGCTATGGGAACAAACGTGTTCCGAAGCTCCTTGGGCAGGGAGCGCAGGTAATGCTCCACCTTGTCCTTCAGGTGTCCAGGCACAGCCCAGTCGAGGGCGGCGGGAGTAAGCTTCTCGGCCGCGGCGAGGCTGACCTCGAGCGTGACGCCGTCGTCCTCCTTTCCCGGCTTGAATGCATACGTGAGCGGGAGCGCTGCGTTCTGGAGCGGGACAGAGGCGGGGAAGGAGGCCTCGTCGATCTGCACTTCTTCCGGCTCGAAGAGATCGGTTTCCTTCATCTCGAGGAAGTGTGGATCCTTTCCGCGGCGCTCGCGCACCAGGATGACGAGTTCAGCCACGGCTGAGACCCCTTCCGGTCCGATCTCGGCAAGGGAGAGCCTCGAATTGTAGAAGCGGTAGGTCATCTCGTCCAGGTTCAGCGACCCGCCATGCCTCGCGCGCGCAAGCCGCTCCAGGATCCGTTCCCGAAGCGCCCGGTTCCTGATCAGGAAGTCGAACGGCCATGTGATCGTGTCGTTGACCAGACCCTCGCGGATGAAGATGTCGGTGGCCTCGGCCGGGTTGATCTTTCCGTAACTCGCGGCGCGGCTGTCGATCTCAAGCCCATAGAGACGAGTCCTCTGCTTCACCTTAACACGCCCGGCCTTCTCGTCCCAGAAAGGCTCGCTGTGGGCCACACGGGTCACGTGCGCCGCGAGTTCCGCGGCCCATTCCGGGTCGATGCGGGCGCAGGTCCTGGCATAGACCTTCGTGGTCTCCATGATCTCCGCCGCCATGAGCCAACGGACCGGTCCCTTGCCCTTGTCCGGCGCCGAGCCGGGCTTGGAGCCCTGCTTGGCGTTTGGCCTCCTGAAAAGCATCGAGCCCGGAAAGACCGACACCCGGCGGTCGTGGGTCGCCTTGTAGCCCGGGTTCACCTCGTCCCACGTGGCAAGGTTTCCCAGGAGACCGGTCAGGATGCTGCGGTGGATGGCCCGGTACGCAGGAGTGATGAAGAACATCTTGTCGTCCTCCTTGTCCGGCTTCCTGCCGTCGTGCACCGACGTCATCTTGAAGTCGCGGCGCTCGCCCAGGACATCCTTCAGCTGGGAATGGACGTCACGCCACTCGCGCATGCGCGTGTAGCTCAGAAAATGCTCGCGGCAGAACCTGCGCAGCTTCGCCTGGGTCATCTGCTCAAACTCACCGTGGTAGGCCTCCCAGATGTTGAG
>DASRSJ010000180.1:0-4962 GCA_035656555.1 Opitutaceae bacterium | reverse complement strand
AAAATCCCGAACCCAGAACTACACCCAAGTGCTTCCCTCAACACCCAGACTCCTGATGAACACGCACCCCAAGTACCCAGCGACCCTTAGGCTCCTCACGGGCCTGATGGCGCTTGCCGTGGCCGCCTCGGCTCAGCTGCGCGCCGACGAGGCCCCGCTGCCGAACACGAACGCAACCACGACGACCAACACAACGACGACCGTCACAAGCGACTCGTCCAACTCGACGGCCGTCCAGCTCGACCCCTTCACCGTCACGACCTCCAAGGACAAGGGATACGCGGCGACGAACGCCATCTCGGGTTCGCGCGTCGACTCCGCCATTAAGGACATCCCGATCCCGATCCAGGTCATCACGAGCGAGTTCATCAGCGACATCGGAGCGACCAACCTGCGCGACTCCCTCGCCTACTCGGGCGTCATGCTGAACACGCAGAACGACCTTGAGAACAGCGGCGGCACCTACGGCAGCCCATACGGCCCCGGCGGCGTCAACAATCCGCAGGGCCTCACCTCGAACATCAACCAGGTGCAGCTGAAGATCCGCGGATTCGTCACGACGAACACCCTGCGCGACGGCTTCCTTCGTGGCAGCTCCACGGACTCGATCAACCTCGACCGCATCGAGGTCGTCTTCGGCCCGAACGCCCTCCTCTACGGAACGGGCAACTTCGGCGGCGTCGTCGACTATCTGATCAAGACCCCGCAGGACCGCCAGCAGGGCGCACTGACCCTCTCGGTCGGCACCTATGACTTCTGGCGCGGTGCGCTTGATGTCACCGGCCCCATCAGCGCCGCGAACCACCTCGACTACCGGCTTGCGGCGTCCTGGGAGAACTCGGACACGAATATCCAGTACCAGAAGAACAACCACTTCTTCATAGCTCCCTCCATCGAGTGGAAGCCCTTCCCGACCACGGCGATCCTCGTCGACACGGAGTACGGCCACTCCACCCAGAAGGGTTACAGCTTCCAGGCGCTGCGCGCCGTCGAGGGCGGCTCGGCCACCCCGATCAACAACGACCAGATCGAGGCGGTCTCGTTCTTCTTCCCGCCCGGCGCCGACCCGCGCACGTTCAACCTCTCGGGCCCCGACACCTACAACAACCAGCAGGAGTCGAACATCGAGCTGAAGCTCACTCAGGAGATCCTGAAGGAGACCGACTACCTTCCCTCGATCAACGTGCTGCTCGGCTACAACCACTCGCAGTGGTCGGTGCAGACGCAGAACCTGAACGGGGAGATCAACGGCCCCATCCTCGCCGGCAACCCGGGATTCAACCTCGCCACGACGATCAACACCACGATCTCGGGCAATTCGATCGATGGCCAGGGCAACGACAACGGCAACCTGGTCTACGGCGCCCTCCCGGAGGCCGTTGACGAGTACACCTGGAACCAGAACCACGGCTCGACGAGCCGCGACCAGGAAAGGGCCGAGCTCACCGCGAGGAAGTCCCTCTTCCAGGGCAAGTGGTACAGCATCGAGGACCAGCTCCTCGCCGGCTACTCCGAGCTTTTCAACGACATCAAGGCCACGAACTGGGAGACAGTCCCGGGAATGTACGCCTACAAGAACCCGCTCGACACCTCGCCGATCCACTTCGGCAAGCAGGGCGACGGCACTGCCGACCCGGCGATGTACAACAATGATTACAACAACATCAACAAGGGCTGGGACGCGGGCTACTACCTCAACGACTACGCCAAGTTCTTCAACGACCGCCTGATCCTCATGACGGGCGTGCGCCGCGACAAGAACGACAACTGGTCGACGGACACGCAGGTTTCCGCCCCGGGCGCGGCGCCCACGACCACGATCGGCCGCGGCGCGACGGTGGTCTCCAAGTCCTACCAGAACGGCGCGATCGTCGAGATCACGAAGCACCTCTCCGTCTACGGCCTGAAGGCCGAGGGCATCGAGCCGAACTTCGGCGGCCTGCACAACGCCGTGACCGGCGCCCCCGTGGGATCCGACTACGCGAAGAGCAGGGAGCTCGGAATCAAGTTCGACTTCTTCGACGGCAAGATCTCGGGCACCATCAGCCACTACAAGATCACGAAGACCTCGTGGGTCGCGGAGCCGTGGTACGCCCCGGCCCCGATGGGCCACACGCGCTTCGACCCGACCAAGGACATCGTGTACGAGCTGAGCGGCGGCTTCAACGCCGTCGGCCAGCCCGGCGCGGTCGGCAACTTCCCGGGAGTCGGCAGCCAGGGCGCCCCGGTTCAGAATGATCCCTCGGTCGTCGCCGCATGGAACGCCGCTGTCACGGCCGGCGCCGTCTACACCATCCCCGGTGAGACCGGCCGCCTCTACCTCGACGCCTCGAAGCCAACGGGCGCCGCCTACCTCGACCAGGCCTTCGCGGTGAACCAGGCCTCCGGCGGTGCATGGCCGGGCTGGCTCTACCAGGGCGACTCGAACATGGACCCGAACATCAACAATGCCACGGAGGACGCGGGAGGCTTCTACAACACCTCGCAGGACCCGGCCTGGCAGGTCATCGACCAGTCCAAGGGCTGGGACGGCCAGCTGTTCTACACGCCGAACGAGCACCTCCAGTTCGTCCTCCACGCCAATGTCGGCACCACCGTCACCCGCCTGAACCTCGGCCAGTGGGCGCAGTATCCCTACCCGCAGGACCGCTGGGCGGTCTGGTACTTCCAGAACGGCGGGTTCGGCTTGGATGGCCAGCCGCTCAACGTCGCCTACACGAACCCGGCCAACACGGCCACCCGCACCAACACGGGCGTGTTCCCGGGCGATGACAGCCCGAAGTACCAGTACGATCTGTGGATGAACTACAAGTTCGGCGACGCCCTCAAGGGCCTGAGCGTCGGACTTGGCGGAGACTGGCACTCGCAGGAGGAGTTCTTCTCCGGCGTGACCCACGGCGGCCAGAACATCGAGCAGAACGCGGCGGGCCAGACGATCGTGGCCTACTCGCCCTCGCAGCTGACGGTGAACTGCATGGTCAAGTACGAGTTCCGCAGCTATGGCCACAGCCAGTACGTCCAGATCAACGTGGATAACCTCCTCGATGACCGGAAGCTGTACGGCCTCGTCTACAACACACCTCTTCAGGCGAAGATCTCGTACGGGATCGGATTCTGATCTGTCAGCGGAAACTAGATAGCAGGAAAGCGCGCACGGCGGGGGCCGTGCGCGCTTTCCATTTGAGGGGCCGGGCCTGTGCCGGCCCCTTTTCATTGTTGATGCGCCCCGCGTGATGGACCGACGATCCTCCTCGTGAAAACCCCTCGCAGCATCCTGCGGCGCACGGCCGCCATTGCCGCGGCGATCCTTCTCTTGGGGCTGCCCGCGGCCGCCGCCGCCGCGCCCTCGTGGTGGGCCGGGCTCGGCGTTCGCGATCTTGCGGGACGGCCACTCACGGTGCAGGGCCGGTGGCTCGTCGTCATCTTCCTGGGACAGGACTGCCCGGTCTCCAACGCGGCGATTCCGGTCCTCAACAAGCTGGCCGCTGAATTCAGCCCCCGGGGGTTCACCTTCGTTGGGGCCTACGTCGACCCGACGGCGGACCTTGCCACACTGAGGGCGCACGCCTCGGATTATGCGCTGAGCTTCAAAACCGCGGACGATCGACCCCATGTTCTCTCCAGGACGGCGGGCGCAAGCTACACGCCGCAGGTCGCCGTGTTTGCGGCAGATGGAACAAGGGCCTACCTGGGGCGCATCGATGACAGGGTGGGAGACTTGGGCGTGTCGCGTCCCAGGGCGGCGCACCAGGACCTGCGGGAGGTGCTGGTAGCCCTGGTGGGCGGCGCCAAGGGGCCCTTCGAGGGAAAGCCGGGTTATGGCTGCGCCATTCCGGAGGCCGTGCACCCGTGAGGCGGCGCGCGGTACTGCTCGTAGCGGCATGCTTGGCCCCGCTCCTGCGCGGGGCGGAGGCGCCTCCCACCTGGGCGTCCGACGTGGCGCCGATCCTCATGAAGCACTGCGTGGAATGCCATCGGCCGGGGCAGGTGGCGCCGTTTTCGCTTTTGACCTATTCCGACGCCGCGAAGCGCGCCAAGTTTCTCGCGCGGACGACCCACGCCCGCGCCATGCCACCCTGGAGCCCCGACGGGCCCGAGGGGGCGTTCGTCGATGAACGCCGTCTCAGCACCGAGGAAATTGCGACATTGGACCAGTGGGCGGCTTCAGGCGCCCCAGCGGGCGATCTGAGCAGGGCCGCGGCCCCGCCGCCCGACCCGGGAGATGGATGGCACCTCGGTCCCCCGGACCTTGTGGTCCGGATGACGAAGCCCTTCCAGGTGCCGGCTGGACCCGCGGACACCTACCACGTGTTCCCTGTCCCCTTCTCCCTGGCCGAGGTCCCGGCGGACGTGATGGCGAAGGCGCGCATCCCTGACTCGGATGTCCTGGGCGTGGCAGCCGTCGAGATCCACGCGGGGAACAAACGCGCGCTCCACCATGCCGACGTGTTCATCGACACGTCGGGTGCTGCGCGAAGGCGCGAGGCCGCCGAGGGAGGCAACGGCTATGACAGCTTCGGGACGCCCGGATTTGTTCCCGACGCCTATGTGGGGGGAAGGGTGCCGGGGATGACACCGAGGTTCCTTCCTGGCGGGATCGCATCGAGTGTCATGCCGATGACGGGAGACATCGCGCTGCAGATCCACTACGCCGCAACGGGCAAGGTCGAGACCGACCAGACCGAGGTCGGTATCTATTTCATGCGGGAGCCCGTGAAGAGGATCATGGACGCCCTTTTTCTGCGGAGCTTCAAGTTGGACATCCCCGCGGGGGATTCGCAGTTCGTGGTCGAGGACTCCATCGAGTTGCCTGCCGACTGTGTCCTCATGTCCATCTTCCCGCACATGCACCTGATCGCTCGGGAGGTGCACGCCACGGCCACCTACCCCGACGGCACGCAGAAAGCGCTGATCGACATCAGCCGCTGGAGCTTCAGGTGGCAGGACCGTTATTTCTACAGG
>DASRSJ010000179.1:0-8591 GCA_035656555.1 Opitutaceae bacterium | reverse complement strand
GCTGGACGCCAAGAAGGAAGCCTAAGTCATGCGCCATAACAAACACAGGGACTCCCTCGGGGTCACTCGCGAGCACCGCGAGTCCATGCTGTCCAACCTGGCCGCGTCGCTCATCACGCACGGCCGGATCAAGACGACGCTGAAGAAGGCGCGCGTCCTTCGCCCCTTCATTGAGAAGGCGATCACGAAGGCCAAGCACGCCTCCGCCAAGACCGAGAAGAAGGACGCCGTCCATCTTCGCCGCCTTGTCCTTCGCGACATCCGCGACGAGGACGCCGTGACCCTCCTCTTTAACGAGAAGGTCAAGGAGTTCACGGCCCGCGCTGGTGGCTACACCCGCATCTACAAGCTCGGACCGCAGCGCCTCGGCGACGCGGCCGAGATGGCCCTCATCGAGTTCGTGAAGGCGGACGACGAGGGTTACAAGAAGTCCAAGGGCAAGAAGTCCTCCTCGAAGGCGAAGAAGACGACCAAGTCCAAGGCCAAGGCCGACGCTCCGGAGGCCGCCGCGGCCCCCGCCGCCGAGGGCGAGGCCAAGAGCTAAGCGCCCCGGACAAGACAATCACGAGAACGCGTCGAAGTTTACCTTCGACGCGTTTTTTGTTTTATAGGCCGCAAGGATGCTCGAATTCTCAACCGCCGTCTTCGCCTACAGCGTGGGCGTCGCCGCGCTCTTCATGGGGCTGTGGCTCTTCTACGACCGCCGGGACCACCTGCGCTACGACAAGCAGAGGCGCCGCACCACGTTCCACTGCATCCGCTGCGACAGGATCTACACCTCTCCGGAGGGCACCGAGCTCTGCAAGTGCCCGCGCTGCGGCCACGAGAACGCCCGGCTCAGGTTTTGACGACCGTTTGGGCCCTGTGGCCCGGCTAATGCTCCCTGGAGGGGCGGTACGGGCAACAATCACTCTTGCCGTGGGCCTCCCTGAGGCTTTCTTCTTTCCCTTTTCCCATCCAGCACATGCCGCAGACCATCGCCGTCCTTGATTTCGGTTCGCAGTACACCCAGATCATCGCGCGCCGGATCCGCGAGTGCCAGGTCTACTCCAAGATCTACCACTTCAGGACGCCGGCCGCGGAGCTGAGGGCGGACGGGGTGATCGGGATCGTGCTCTCCGGCGGCCCGAGCTCGGTCTTCTCGAAGACGGCCCCGATACCCGACAAGAAAATCTTCGAACTCGGCGTGCCGGTCCTTGGGATCTGCTACGGCCTGCAGCTGATGGGCCACATGCTGGACGGCAAGGTGGCTCCCGGCGCCAGGCGCGAGTACGGCCACGGGAACCTCGAGATCCTAAGGAGCGGCAAGCTTTTCGCGAAGCTCCCGAAGAAGCTGCGCGTATGGAACTCCCACGGCGACAAGCTCACGAAGCTGCCCCCCGGCTTCAAGGCGATCGGCCGCACGGAGAATTCCCCCTACGCCGTCATCGAGGACCTGAAGAGGAATTTCTACGCGATCCAGTTCCATCCCGAGGTGTTCCACACGGAGCGCGGGACCGAGGTGCTGCGGAACTTCCTGCTCGGCGTCTGCGGCGCGGCCCAGGACTGGACCACGAAGGACTTCATCCAGCACGCGGTGCAGGAAATCCGCACCGCGGTCGGCAAGTCGCGCGTCATACTCGGCCTCTCCGGCGGCGTGGATTCCTCCGTGGCTGCGGCCCTGATCCACAAGGCGATCGGCAAGCAGCTCACCTGCGTCTTTGTCGACAATGGGCTCCTCAGGAAGGGCGAGCGCGAGGCCGTCGAGTCCCTCTACAAGCGCCACTTCAGGATCGACCTGCGGGTCGTGGACGCCTCGGCCCAGTTCCTGAGGCTGCTTAAGGGCGTCGACGACGACCCGGAGAAGAAGCGCAAGATCATAGGCCTCACCTTCATCAAGGTCTTCGAGAAGTCGCTGAAGAGCATTGGCCACGCCGACTTCCTGGCCCAGGGCACCCTCTACCCGGACATCATCGAGAGCGTCGCGATCGGCGACAACCCCGCGGCGCTCATCAAAAGCCACCACAACGTGGGGGGCCTTCCCGCGCGCATGAAGCTCAAGCTGCTTGAGCCGCTGCGCGAGCTCTTCAAGGACGAGGTGCGCAGGGTCGGCAGCGCGCTCGGCCTGCCGCGCGAGGTCGTGTGGCGCCAGCCGTTCCCGGGCCCGGGCCTGGGCGTGCGCGTCGTGGGCGAGATCACTCCGGACAGGCTCCACGTCCTGCGCGAGGCTGACGCGATCCTCCAGGAGGAGATGATGTCGAGCGGCTGGTACTGGAAGGTCTGGCAGTCGTTCTGCGTCTTCCTGCCCGTGAAGTCCGTCGGAGTCGTCGGCGACGAGCGCAACTACGCGCACGTGGTCTGCATCAGGATCGTCGAGAGCATCGACGCCATGACGGCCGACTGGACCCGCCTTCCGTACGACCTGATCCAGAAGATTTCGGGCAGGATCACCAACGAGGTGAGGGGCGTGTCCCGTGTCGTCTACGACGTGAGCTCGAAGCCGCCGGCGACGATAGAGTGGGAGTGAAATTTCTTCGACCTTCGCCGGGAATAGGGTGACATTGAGAGCATGTCGAAGGCCCCCTCCCGGCTCCTGGTCTGCGCGCTGGTGCTCATGGCGCCCGCGCTCCTGCGCTCGGAACCCGCGGTGATCGGCCTGGCCCGGGCGTACCTTGGGCCGGAGTCGACGCTCGAGGGCCTGAAGAGCATCCACTTCGTGGGGACGCTTGACCGCACGGGTGCGGCCCCAGGCGTGGCGGCTACCCACACGGACCTCGACATGGTGTTCGAGAAGCCGCTTCGCCAGCACACCGTCATGCGGGCCGAGAAGGCCACGATGACGACCGTCCTGGACGGCTACAACGGATGGGACTGGCTCCAGGACAACTCCAACGCGGCGAAGCACCGCCTGATCTGGCTGCAGCTGCCCGACCTCAGGACCCTGCGGGCCAACACCTGGGAGAACCTCTACTATTACAAGACGCCCGAAGGCGGCTCGGTCGAGGACAAGGGTCCCGTGGCCGTCGACGGCATCGACTGCGAGCGCGTGGATTTCGACCACGGCTCGGGTGTCGTCTACCAGCGCTTCTTTGACCGGGACACCGGCCGCCTAGTCCTGACGGTGCTCGGCGCCGAGTCCTTCAAGGAGAGCGGCGAGATCCGTGTCGAGGGCATCCGCTTCCCGAGGACCATCATCAGCACGGTGAAGACCCCCAAGGGCGTGATCACAGAGACCGCCACCTTCACCAAGGTTGCCTTGGACGAGCCTGTGGCGGAGTCGCTCTTCACGCTCCCGTCGGCCGTGCCCGCGAAATAGGCCGTGCGCACGCTCTCCTATTCCTCGAAGTCCTTTGGCGCGGACCTCGCCGCCTTCTGCCGGGAGGCCGCCGTGCCGGAGGAGATATCGAATTCCGTGTCTTCGATCCTGGCCTCCGTCAGGAAGGGCGGGGACAAGGCCGTCGCGGCCTACGCCCTAAAGTTTGACGGGGCAAAGCTCGGGCCTGGCGATTTCAGGGTGACGCGCGCAGAGATCTCGGCCGCCGCAAAGGCGCTGCCTGCCGCCGATCGCAAGGCCCTGAAGGCCGTCCACGCCGCCGTGCTGGAATTCAACTCCAAGACGCTGCCCTCGGACTGGTCCTCCAGGAACAGGCACGGGGCCCGGGTGGGGGAGAAGTTTGACCCGATCCGCAGGGTGGGCCTCTACGTGCCCGGCGGACAGGTGCCCCTGGTCTCGACGGTCCTCATGACGGCCACGCTGGCGAAGGTCGCCGGCTGCCCCGAGGTCGCCGTCTTCACGCCCTCCGGCAGGGACGGGCGCATCGCACCCGCGCTGCTGGCGGCGCTCGACATCGCCGGCGTCTCCGAGGTGTACCGCTTGGGAGGGGTCCAGGCCATCGGCGCCATGGCGTACGGGACCAAGACCATCCGCGCCGTCGACAAGATCTTCGGCCCGGGCAACGCCTATGTCTGCGAGGCCAAGCGCCAGGTGTTCGGCACCGTTGGCGTCGACCTCCTACCGGGGCCGAGCGAGGTGATGGTGATCGCCGACGACGGCGCGCGCCTCGATTTCGCCGCGGCCGATCTCCTCGCGCAGGCCGAGCACGGGTCCGGCCGCGAGAAGGTTTACCTTGTCGCCACGTCGACCGCCGTCATCAGCGGCATCGCGGCCGAGATGAGCCGCCAGCTGCCCGGCCTCTCCCGTTCTGAGAAGACGCTTAGGGTCCTCGAGAAGGGCCTCCTCGCCGTCCGGGTGTCCAACCTCAGCCAGGCCGCCGATATCGCGAACCGCGTGGCGCCCGAGCACCTCGAGCTGCTGGTCGCCAAGGCGGCCGCCAGGAAGCTCGTGAAGGCGATCACGACGGCAGGGGCCATCATGGTCGGCAACTCCACGCCTACGGCGCTCGGAGACTTTGCGGCGGGCCCGAGCCACGTCCTGCCGACGGGCGGGGCAGGGCGCTTCTCGAGCGGCCTGCGGGTCGCGGACTTCCTTCGCAGGACGAGCATCTTGGAATATGACGCGGCCAGCATGCGCCTCGCGGAGCCGACCGTGTCCGCGCTGTCCGCCATGGAGAAGCTGGACGCCCACGGGCGCTCCGCTCAGGTCCGGGTCGAGCGGCCCCGCGGGAAATGACGGGCTCACCGACCGGGCTCGCCCTCGGCCATGTGCCGAAGCTCCACGCCTATACGCCGGGCCTTCAGCCGTTCGGACCGGGCTGGGTGAAGCTCAACACGAACGAGTGCCCTTATCCGCCGAGCCCCAAGGTGGCGGAGGCGGTCGTGAGGGAAGTGGGCCCGGACGGTGCCTCGCTCCGGCTTTATCCCGACCCGACAAGCTCGGGGCTTCGCGCGGTGGTCGCAAAGATGCACGGGTTGACCCCGGCGCACGTCTGCATCGGCAACGGCTCCGACGACATCCTCAACTTGATCGTGCGCTGCTACTGCGGACCCGAGGCCGTTGCCGGCTTCACGGTGCCGAGCTATTCGCTCTACCCGGTCCTTGTCGGGATCCAGAACGGCGGCACGCGGCGGATCCAGCTCGACCGCACGATGACGCTCCCGGTGGCCGAGATCGTGGCCTCGGGGGCCAAGGCGTTCTTCCTCACCTCGCCCAACGCCCCGACCGGCGTCGGCTTCGCGAGCGCGGACATCGAGCGGATACTCCAGGGATTCGAGGGGCTCCTGATCGTCGACGAGGCCTATGCCCCGTTCGCGGCCGAGAACGCTGTCGGCTTGCTGGCCCGGTATCCGAGGCTGGTTGTCGTTCGCACGCTCTCCAAGGCCTATGCCCTGGCCGGCATCCGCGTCGGCTACTCGCTCGCCGACCCGGAAGTGACCGGTATTCTCGACCGGGCGCGCGACAGCTACAACGTGAGCCGCCTCTCCCAGGTGGCGGCGCTGGCGGCCTTGTCGGATCCCGGTTACTACTCCGCGGTCGTCGAGAAGGTGAAACACACAAGGGACTACTACGCGGGCATTTGGAGCGGGGAGCGCAAGTGGTTCACCTTCCCGTCGTCCTCCAACTTCATCTGCACGGAGCCCCGGGACAGCCAGGGAAGGAGCGGCCCGGCGGTCGCGAAGGCCGCCTACGACTTCCTCTACTCACGCAAAGTGTTGGTCCGCCACTTCCCGAGCGACGCCTTGACCGCTTCGTTCCTGCGGATCAGCGTCGGCTCCGATGACGAGATGCTCGTCCTCGACGAAACCCTCGACGCATGGCTAAAGGCACCTCCAAACGCGTAGCAACGGTCTCCCGCAAGACGGCGGAGACCGATATCTCGATCACGCTCGGGATAGACGGAACGGGAAAGTCCAAGATCGCGACCGGGGTCGCGTTCTTCGACCATATGCTGACCCTGTTCTCCAAGCACGGGCTTTTCGACCTGACCATCAAGGCCAAGGGCGACGTCGACGTGGACTATCACCATACGGTAGAGGACGTGGGCCTCGTGCTCGGCAACGCCTTCAAGAAGGCGCTGGGCGACAAGGTCGGCATCCGGCGCTACGGCTTCTTCCTGCTGCCCATGGACGAGTCTCTGGCGCGGGTCGTCGTCGACATCGGCGGCAGGCCGCACCTGCAGTACGGCGTCGAGACGCAGTCGATGTTCGTGAGGGACTTCAACTTGGTCCTCGTGAAGGAATTCTGCCGGGCGTTCAGCAACGCGCTGGGCGCGAATCTGCACGTCCACCTGATCTACGGCGAGGAGCCGCACCACATCGCGGAGGCGGTCTTCAAGGGCCTGGGCCGCGCGCTGGACGCGGCGACGCAGATCGAGCCCAGGGCCGCCAACCTTGTGCCGAGCACCAAGGGCACGCTGGTCGACTGACCATGGGCGCGGCCATTGCCGTAATCGACACGGGCATCTGCAACCTCAGGAGCGTCACCAAGGCGCTCGAGGCCGTGGGTGCGTCGCCAGTGGTCGTTCGCACGCCCTCCGAGGTCGCGGCGAGCTCCGCCGAGGGCCTCGTGCTTCCCGGCGTCGGGGCGCTCCGGGACTGTGTCGCCTCGCTCCGGGCCTCGCGCCTGGACGAAACCGTCCGCGAGTGGATCGCGGCAGATCGGCCTTTCCTGGGCGTGTGTCTCGGCATGCAGGCTCTTTTCGATAGCTCCGAGGAGGGCGGTGTAAAGGGCCTCGGGATCATACCGGGCAGGGTGGTGCGCTTCAGCCTGCCATCCGACCTCAAGGTCCCGCACATGGGCTGGAACACCATCCGCTTCAGGCAGGCGGGCACCCCGCTTCAGGACGGCCTCGAGGCCGAAGGGGAGTCGTTTTACTTCGTCCACAGCTTCCACTGCATGCCCGACGACCCGGCGTTCGTCCTTGCCGACTGCACCTACGGCGTGCCGTTCGTGGCGGCCGTCGGAAGGGGCCGGATGTACGCCACCCAGTTCCATCCCGAGAAGAGCCAGGCGAAGGGGTTGCGTATTTATCGCAACTTCGCGGCATCAGCGACAGCTCACCTAATCCAGCGCTAAAGATTGGCGGATTTCATCCGTCCGTAACCGATCTTTTCTTTGCAAGCGGCCCGTTTCTAGCTTGGGTGGTCAGGGTATGGCTCACAATGCGTCACTGAAACTGGACGACAAAGAGTACCCCCTGTCCGTGATGACGGGAACCGAGGGTGAAAAAGCCATAGATACCCGAAAGTTGCGGGCCGACACCGGCTACATCTGCTACGACCAAGGCTACGGCAACACGGGCTCCTGCGAGAGCAAGATCACCTTCCTGGACGGCGACAACGGCATCCTGCGCTACCGGGGCATCCCGATCGAGCAGCTGGCCCTGAACAGCGACTTCGTCGAGACCTCCTATCTGTGCATTTACGGTGACCTGCCCAACCAGGCCCGCCGCAAGGAGTTTGGCCTCCTGCTGCGCCAGAGTGCGGCGGTCGAGACGCAGGTGCAGAAGATCTTCGAGGGCTTCCCGAAGGACGCGCCGCCGATGGCCATGCTCTCCTCGATCGTGGCCTCGCTCGCGGCCCACTACCCGGAGCTCGCGACCAACAACTTCGACAAGGACCTGGCAAACTTCGATCAGGCGGCGGCAATCGCCATCTCGAAGGTGCGCACCATCGGGGCGATGATCTACCGCTACCAGAAGGGCCTGCCGTACATCTTCCCGAAGCAGGAGCTGCCGTTCTGCGAGAACTTCCTGCACATGATGTTCTCGGAGCCGTACAAGGACTACGTCGCCGAGCCCGAGGTGGCCCGCGCCCTGAACCTGCTCCTCCTTCTCCACACCGACCACGAGCAGAACTGCTCGACGGCGACGGTGCGCACGGTCGGCTCCAGCGCCGCCAACCTCTTCACCTCCCTCTCAGCGGGCATCTGCGCCCTCTCAGGCCCGCTCCACGGCGGAGCCAATGTCTCGGTCGTGCAGATGCTCCAGGCGATCCACGACGAGGGCGACGACGGCACCCGCTTTATCGCCGCCGCCAAGTCCGGCTCGAAGTCGAACCGCCTGATGGGCTTCGGCCACGCGGTGTACCGCAACTTCGATCCCCGCGCCAAGATCATCGGCAAGGCGTGCGAGGACGTGCTCAAGAAGCTCGGCATCAAGGACCCTCTGCTCGACATCGCGAAGAAGCTCGAGGAGGCCGCGCTCAAGGACGACTACTTCCTCACCAGGAAGCTGTACCCGAACGTCGATTTCTACAGCGGCATCATCATGCGGGCCCTTGGGATACCGACCAGCATGTTCACGGTCATCTTCGCCATCGGACGCACGCCGGGCTGGATCGCCAACTGGCACGAGGTGGCGTCCAACCCGAAGGGCCGGATCTACCGCCCGAGGCAGATTTACGTCGGGCCGGTCCAGCGGGACTACACCCCGATGGCGGCCCGCACCTGAGGCGCGCCCACGCCTTTCCCCCTAGTTTTGGGGGTTGGACGCCGGGCTTAACTTTGTTTCGATGGCGCCATGATTCTCCTCGGGGTCAACATCGACCACTGCGCCACGCTCAGGCAGGCCCGCTACAGGGACGCTGCTGAGGACCTAGGAAGCGCCATTGAGCCGGATCCGGTCGCCCTGGCTGTCCGCGCGGAGAAGTGCGGCGCCAACGGCATCACGGCCCATCTCAGGGAGGACCGCAGGCACATCCAGGACCGGGACATC
>DASRSJ010000178.1:0-5150 GCA_035656555.1 Opitutaceae bacterium | reverse complement strand
AGGCCTCCAGCCGCCTGACCGGAAGGGTTTGAGCTTTATGCCGAATCCTCTATTATCAGGCCCTTTACGCCCGAACTAAACCATGTGGATCGTCCGCCTAGCACTCCGCCGCCCCTACACCTTCACGGTGATGGCGCTGCTCATCGTGGTCCTCGGGCTCCTGTCCGCCTTCAAGATGGCGAAGGACATCTTCCCGCCGATCGACATCCCGGTGGTGGTCGTGATCTGGCAGTACAACGGCCTGACCCCGGACGAAATGGCCAAGCGCATCGTGACTGTCAGCGAGCGCGCTATGACGACCACAGTGAACGACATCGAGCACATGGAGTCGCAGTCCTTTATCGGCGTCGGTGTCATTAAGGTCTACTTCCAGCCCGGAACCAGCATCGACGCAGCCGTGGCCCAGGTGACGTCCATCAACCAGACGATCATCAAGATCCTGCCTCCGGGCGGAACCCCTCCCCTGATCGTACGCTTCAATGCGTCGAACGTGCCCATCCTCCAGCTCGGGCTCGGTTCGAAGACTCTTTCCGAGCAACGCCTGTTTGACCTGGGCCTGAACTTCCTGCGCGTCCAGCTGGCCGTCGTTCAGGGCGCTTCGGTCCCCCTGCCGATGGGCGGCAAGGTCCGCGAGGTCATGGTGGACCTGGACCTGAAGGCCCTGCAGTCGAAGGGACTAACCCCGGCCGACGTCAACCTAGCCCTCTCGGCGCAGAACCTCACCCTCCCCTCGGGCACGGCCAAGATTGGCGACCGAGAGTACGATGTCCTGACAAACAGCAGCCCTTCGATCCTTGCAGAGATCGGCGACCTTCCGGTCAAGGTCGTGAACGGCGCCACGGTGTACATCCGCGACGTCGGTCAGGTCAGGGACGGCTTCTCGCCCCAGACGAACATCGTTCGCCAGGACGGCGCCCGCGGAGCCTTGGCCACAATCCTGAAGAGCGGCTCGGCCTCGACGCTCGATATCATCGACCGCGTCAAAAAAATCTTGCCGCAGGTTCAGGCCACGCTCCCCCCCGAGCTCGACCTGCACGCCGAGTTCGACCAGTCGATCTTCGTCCGGGCCGCGCTGTCCGGGGTCATCAAGGAGGCCGTGATCGCCGCGGCACTCACGGCCGCCATGATCCTCCTCTTCCTGGGGACCTGGAGGAACACGCTGGTCGTCGCCCTCTCGATCCCGCTCTCCATCTTCTGCTCCATCATCTGCCTCTACGCGCTCGGCCAGACGATCAACGCGATGACGCTCGGCGGCCTCGCGCTTGCAGTCGGCATTCTCGTCGACGACGCGACGGTCGAGATCGAGAACATCGACCGCAACCTGCACATGCACAAGCCGCTGGTGAAGGCCATCCTCGACGGTGCGCAGCAGATCGCCGTGCCAGCCTTCGTCTCGACGCTGTGCATCTGCATCGTCTTCGTGCCGATCTTCTTCCTCGAGGGCACGGCCAAGTTCCTCTTCGGCCCGCTGGCGATGTCGGTCATGTTCGCGATGATGGCCTCATACTTCCTCTCAAGGACCGTCGTGCCGACCTTTGTGCATTACCTCCTGCTTGGAAAGCCGGTCATGCACGACGACGGCAAGGGCAACTCGGGGGTGAAAGGTGACATATTCTGGCGCGTCCATGTGGCCTTCAACCGGTATTTCGAGCGCTTCCGCTCGGGGTATATGGTCATGCTCGAGAAGGCGCTCAACCGCCGCGGGCTGGTCCTGGCGGGTATGATTGGACTGATCGCCGCCACCTCAGGCGCCGCCCTCTTCATCGGCCGCGACTTCTTCCCGCTGGTCGACGCCGGTCAATTCCGCCTCCACGTCAGGGCCCCCGACGGCACCCGGATCGAGGAGACGGAGCATTACTTCACTCAGGTGGAGAACATCATCCGGCAGGTCATCCCCGCCGACGAGATGGAGACGATCATCGACAACATCGGCCTTCCCAACGGAAGCACCGGCCTCGCCTTCAGCGACACGGCCACCGTCGGTCCGGGCGACGGAGAGATCCTGGTGGCGCTCAAGTCCGAGAAGCACGGCTCGACCTGGGCCTATGTGCGCACGATCCGGGCGCGCCTCAACAAGGAGCTGCCCAACTGCACCTTCTTCACTCAGCCCTCTGACATCGTCGGCCAGATCCTGAATTTCGGTCTCCCCGCCCCCATCGACCTCCAGATCGCCGGCCAGGACCGCGCAGCCAACTATAAGCTGATCCAGGAGCTGGCCGCCCGTGTCTCAAAGATACCGGGCGCCGTGGACGTCCATGTCCACCAGGTCGTGAACGCGCCGGCCCTGCTCGTGAACGTCAATCGCACGCGCGCGGAGAGCATCGGCCTCACCCAGAGCAACGTTGCTAACAACGTCCTGATCGCCCTCACGGGAACCTCGCAGGTCTCGCCCTCATACTGGCTTAGCCCGCAGGGCGTGCAATACTTCGTCGCGGCGCAGGTGCCGCAGTTCAACATCGACTCGATCGACGCCCTGCGCTCGCTGCCGGTAGGCGTCGTCGGCCCCGGCAACACTCCGGAGATCCTGGGCAACGTCGCGACCATCGAGCGTACGGTCAGCCAGCAGGTCGTCGGCCACTACAACGTGCAACCCGTCTTCGATGTCTACGCCAACGTCGATGGCACCGACCTGGGCTCGGTCGCCTCGGCCGTCCGCAAGATCATGCCCGAGTTCGAGAAGCGCCTGCCCCGCGGCAGCACGATGCGCCTCAGGGGCCAGGTGCAGAGCATGGACTCGTCGTTCCTGGGCCTGGGCATCGGCGTCATCTTCGCCGTGCTCCTCGTCTATCTTCTGATGGTGGTGAATTTCCAGTCCTGGCTGGACCCCTTCATCATCATCATGGCGCTGCCCGGAGCGCTCTGCGGCGTCATCTGGATGCTCTTCCTGACGAGCACCACCCTCAGCGTCCCGTCGCTGATGGGAGCCATCATGAGCGTGGGCGTCGCGACCTCGAACTCCATCCTCCTGATCACTTTCGCCAACGACCTGAGGGTCGAGGGCAAGGACGCGCGTTCCGCGGCCCTCGAGGCCGGCCACACACGCCTGCGGCCCGTCCTCATGACCGCGCTCGCAATGGTGATCGGCATGTTGCCCATGTCGCTCGGCCTCGGCGAGGGCGGCGAGCAGAATGCGCCCCTTGGCCGCGCCGTCATCGGCGGCCTAATCGTGGCGACGGCAGCCACTCTCCTGTTTGTGCCCGTCGTCTATGCGACGCTGCGCAAGAAGGCAGGCCACACGCCCGAGGAGGAGCTCGACGCGGAGCTCCGTGAGGGCGCCCAGTAACTCACGATCCAATTCCAGCCAGCGCATCCCTGACATCATGAAGCAAATCCGAATCATCCTCATATTGGCGGCGGTGCTCGCCCTGATCTTTTTTGCCGGGGTTCTCCCGCGCATGCGCGCCTCAGCGGACCTCCAAGCAAGGGACGCGGCCTCGGCCAAGCCGGTCGTGAACATCGTGGTCGCGACGAGGACGACCGTCCCGGTGGAGGTGACGCTGCCGGCCTCGATCGAGGCCGAGCAGGACACCCCGATCTACGCCAGGACGACTGGGTACGTCCAGAAGTGGAGCGCGGACATTGGCGACCGGATCAAGGCGGGCCAGGTCCTGGCCATCATCGAGACGCCCGACCTAGACCAGGAGCTCAACCAAGGGCAGGCGGCGCTCGCGCAGTCCAAGGCCAACCTTGAGATCGCGCGCATCAGCGCGGACCGCTGGAAGGACCTGGGGACCCAGAACGCGGTGGCCCAGCAGGACGTCGACCAGAAGGTGGCCGACTTCGCGGGCGGACAGGCCGCCGTGCAGGCGGCCCAGGCCAACGTCGACCGCCTGACCCAGCTGAAGGACTTTCAGCATGTGACTTCGCCGTACGACGGCGTCGTCACAGTGCGCAACGCCCAGGTGGGCGCCCTGATCAACGCGGGCTCCGGGACCGAGATATTCCACGTCGCGCAGACCGACGTGCTGCGCGTGTTCGTGAAGGTGCCGCAGACCTACGTGAGGTCGGTCAAGCTGGGCCTCGGCGCCGACATCACAGTGCCCGAGTTCGCGGGCCGCACCTTCAAGGGGACAGTTGAGCGGTTCGCAGGTTCGCTGGACAGCGCCTCGAGGACTCTGCTTGTCGAGGTGAGGCTCGACAACAAGGACGGCGCCCTCCTTCCCGGGATGTTCGGGGAGGTGCATTTCACGTTCCAGGCGGTGCAACCGGCCATCGTGCTTCCGTCGGACGCCGCGATCATCAACGCGGCCGGCACCCAAGTGGCCACGCTCGATTCCTCGAACAAGATACATTTGGCGAAAGTGAAGCTTGGCAGGGACTTCGGCTCACGGGTCGAGATCCTCGAGGGCCTGGACGCCGGAACACGCGTGGTGGCCAAGCCCAGCGATTCCCTCACCGAGGGCCTCGAGGTGGCTCCGCAAGAGGACCGGGCGACCAAGCCGTGATGGACCTGCATCACTCCCTTTCCCGGTGCATCGGCACCGGTTTCCTCCTCGTACTCTCGGGCTGCGCCGTCGGCCCCGATTACAAGCGCCCGGATGTCCCGACGCCGCAGGCCTACTCGGAGCTCGGGCCTTGGAAAGTCGCGGAGCCCAAAGACGCGCTGCCGAAGAATACCTGGTGGAGCGTGTTTGCCGACCCGACCCTCAACTCACTCGAGGACCAGGCGGTGAAGGCGAGCCCCACGCTCCAGACAGCCTACGCCCGGTTCGACGAGGCCATGGCCGCCGCCCGTGTCACGGAGGGTAGCCTTTACCCGTCGGTCGGCATCAACGCCTCGGGCTACCGCGAGCGCTTCTCCGCGAACCGCCAGTCAGAGTTTCCCGCGACCCGCTTCGGCTACACGGCGAGCAGCTTCGACCTGCCGCTCGAGCTCTCGTACGAGCTGGACCTCTTTGGCGGCATCCGGCGCGCGGCCGAAAGCGCGAGGGACCTGGCCCAGGCCCAGGGGGCGACCTACCAGAACGTGCTTCTGACGCTCGAGGCCGGCGTCGCCCAGAACTACTTCACGCTGCGCTCGCTGAGCGCCCAGAAGGACCTCCTCGATCGAAACATCGCGCTCCTGAAGGATGCCCTGGTCCTCGTCAGGAAGCTTCGCAAGGGCGGAGCGAACAGCAATGACCTCGGTAACCTGCTCACCTGGAGCAGCC
>DASRSJ010000177.1:0-40969 GCA_035656555.1 Opitutaceae bacterium | reverse complement strand
GCGAGTCCTTGTCCTTGGCCCATTGCGTGCCAAAGCTAAAGCCCTGCAGTTGGCTTAGGTCGATTTTGTTGAAATCCGCCGTCGGATTTGCCTTGGGAGCGTCGTCGTCCATGTAGTCAGTAGTACCCGGTTTGCGTCCGGTTGGTGACAGACGCTCCGGAGTGTCCTCTAGGGCGGGGGGACGACGCAAGCGATTTTCAAGCAGGGGTAAGCCACCGTGCGGGGAGCACGGTGTCTCAACGGGTTGCCACAGGATGGCGATTTCGCCATCCTTGGCCGGCACCCATGAGCGATACCCTTCCAAAGGACTCCATCAAGAGGCTCCTGCCCTGGCTGGTGGCGGTGGCCTTTTTCATGGAGTCCCTGGACACGACGATCCTGAACACGGCCGTGCCCACGATCGCCGACGCCCTGGGGATCGCCCCGCTCAGCATGAAGGCGGCCCTGACGAGCTACACGATCAGCCTGGCGGTCTTCATCCCCATAAGCGGGTGGATCGCAGACCGCTTCGGCACGCGGCTCGTGTTCCTCACGGCGATCGGCGTCTTCTCGCTGGGGTCCCTCTTCTGCGGCATCTCGACCAACATGCCGATGCTGGTGGCGGCCCGCATTATCCAGGGGTGCGGCGGCGCCCTCATGATGCCGGTCGGGCGCATCACCATGGTGCGGACCTTCCCGAGGCAGGAACTCGTGCGCGCCATGAGCTTCGTCGCGATCCCCGGCCTGATTGGCCCGCTGATAGGCCCACTGGCGGGCGGGCTCATCGTCGGCTACCTGCACTGGCGGATGATCTTCTTCGTTAACCTGCCGATCGGACTCCTCGGGATGTATTTCGTCTACCGCCACATGCCCGACTACAGGGCCGAGAAGAGCGAGCCGATGGACGTCGTCGGGCTGAGCCTCTTCGGCTCCGGCATCGCGCTCCTGTCCTATGTGCTGGAGGTCTTCGGCGAGCACGAGCTTGGCACGAGGAGCATCATCTTCCTCCTGGCCCTCTCGCTCCTTCTCCTCTTCGCATACGCGCGCCACGCGCTCTCGGCGGAGCACCCGCTGCTCCGGCTCGTCCTCTTCAAGCTGCGGACGTTCCGGGTCGCGGTGATCGGGAGCTTCGCGACGCGCCTCGGGGTCGGGGGCCTTCCCTTCATTCTCCCCCTCCTCTACCAGATCGGCCTCGGCTACACGCCGGTCCAGTCCGGCATGCTGATCATGCCCCAGCCACTTGCGGCGATGACGCTGAAGGCCTTCATGCCCCGGATCCTCTCCAAGTTCGGCTACCGGCGCGTCCTGCTTTTCAACACGGCGGCCATAGGCGCCGTCATCATGATGTTCATGAACGTCGGCCCGGGTACACCCGTGGCGCTCATCGTGGCCCTGGCGTTCTGCCTCGGGTTCGTCTCCTCGATGCAGTACACGTGCATCAATACGCTCGTCTTCGCCGACCTGCCCGACACGGAGGCCAGTGCGGGCAGCAGCATCTCCAGCACGGTCCAGCAGATGTCCATGAGCTTCGGCGTCGCGGCCGCGTCCCTCCTGGCTGCCGTGTTCCTCGGGGGCGAGAACAGGCCCGGCCCCGCCGGCATGGTCTCCGGAATCCACTGGACCTTCCTCACGCTGGGATTGATGACGGTCACCTCCGCCCTCATCTTCAGGCCGCTGGCTCCGAATGACGGCGCCGCGATCAGCCGCTATACCGCCTAGTGCAACACGACACACCACCCGCGCCCCTGTTTTCCACGCAGGGGGCCGAGCGCCTGTTCTGGCTCCTGGCCGTGCTGATACTCCTCGTGGCCGTGGCGCTTAACCTGCGGGTCCTCGACTTCGGGTTCCTCTACCTGCGCGACGACGACGTGAACGTGACGGTGAACCCCAACATGGGGGGCCTGAGCGTCGCCAGGCTCGCCTGGATGTTCACGGACTGGTCCTACGTGCGTCGCTACATCCCGCTAGGCTGGCTCAACTTCTCGGCGACCTACGAGTTCGGGGGCCTGGACCCGGCTGCATATCACGCGGTCGGTCTCTTCCTCTACGGCGCCAACTCGCTCCTCGTCCTCGCTGTCACGGCAAATGTGATACGGATCTTCGTGCCTGCGCGCTCGGCCGGTTTGGGGACGTGGGACGTCGCCGCCGCGGCGCTCGCCACGGCTTGGTGGACCTTTCACCCGTTCCGGGTCGAGACCACAGCGTGGGTGTCCGGCAACCTCTACGGCCAGGCCGCCCTCCTTCTTCTGGGATCCCTGCTGGCCTACCTGAGAAGCTACGGGGCTGCGGGCCGGCGGCGGGGCGCGCTTATCGTTCTTTCCTGCCTCCTCTACACAGCGTCCCTCCTCACCTATCCCGTCGCGCTGGGTGTGCCGGTCCTCCTCGTCGGCCTGGACTGGCTGTACACGCGCTCGCACGCGCAGGTGCCCTTCCGCCGCCTCCTGGCAGAAAAGGCCGCCTTCCTCGTGCCCCTGGCCGGCGTCCTCGCCGTCACAGTCGCCGCGCGCTTCGCCGGTGCCGGAACGTTCGGGGTCGTCCCCGGGCTCCGGGACCTGTCGCTGGCGGACCGCGTCGCGCAGTCGGCCTACGTCGCCGCCTATTATGTCTGGAAGCCCTGGTGGCCCACGCACCTCTCCCCGCTGTACGACACGCTGATGTCCTTCAGCGCCGCGCAGCCGCTGTTCTTGGCGAGCATCGCGGCGGTGGCCGCCGTCTCTGTCTATGCGCTGGCCACCTTCCGCAGCCGCCCCGCCGTCGCGGTGACCTGGTTTGGATACCTCGCGTGTGCGGCCCCGTTCTTCGGGCTGACCGAGAAACCCCACATGGCGAGCGACCGCTACGGCTACTTCTTGACGGTCATCGCGGCCACCGTTCTCGCGTGCCTCCTCTGCCGGATCCGCCCGCGGGCCGCGAGGGCGGGTGCCTGCGCGCTCTTCCTCTGCGTCGTCGCGGCCCTGGGTTTCATGACGGCGAGGCAGCTCGAGGTGTGGCGCGATGACCGCGCGCAGCATCACTACGTCGCCTCGCTCATCAGGAACCCCGAACTCCTGGACCTCTTCACGAGCCGCCTCCTGATCCTCGAGTTCATGCGCGGCAACGAGGACTACGCCGCCCAAGCCGTCGCGGAGCGGCTGAAGGCCGACCCGACGGACGAGGGTTATCTCAAGGCCGCGGGCATCATCGAGGACAAGCGCAAGGTGGCCTCGTACTACGGCAGGACGAGTCTCGTGGCGATTGTCCAGGAGCAGACGAGCTACGCCTATGCGAAGGCAGGCGAATACCGGGAGGCGGATGACCACCTCGCGGCGGCGCTGGCCGCCGACCCGGCGTTCTTCCAGGCCTCCTATGCCCGCGCGGGCGTGCTCCTGGACCTCGGCAGGCCGCGGGACGCCCTTGCGAGCTACCTCGACTCCGAGCACTCGGCCTCGCCCGCGCTCACCCGGGCCCAGAGGCGCGACTTCATCATCCGCCTTGAGCATGTCTGCGACGCCCGGGGCGACCAGCGGCTGGCGGCCTCGGCGAGGGCCGCCCTCTCCCGCTGATCCTCGGTGCGGGGCCCAGGGACTCTTCCCGCGCTTGTGCCCCGCGCCGGACGCCTTATGGGTGGAAGCCGATGATCAGCCCCTGGTTCTCCACCTTCATCTATTCCGAGCCCCTCCTGAAGGCCGGCGCCGAGCGCTTCAACAAGGAGCTGGCCTCGGAATGCCGCTCGCTGCGCGACTACGACACGGCGGGTGTCAAGTGGTCCAAGGCCCACTACCCCGGCGGCTACACGAGCTACGCCTCGATGAACGAGCTGCACCGGTTCTCGAGCACGTTCGGGGGACTCGAGCGCAGGATCACCCGCCGCGTGAAGGAGTACGCCAAGGCCCTCGACATGGACCTGCGCGGGCGCGAGGTGCAAATGACGGACTGCTGGGTGAACATCATGCCCCCATCCGCGTCCCACTCGCTCCACCTGCATCCCTTGGCCTTCATCAGCGGCACCTACTACGTCGTGACTCCCAAGGGTTGCCCCGGTCTCAAGTTCGAGGACCCGAGGCTCGACCGCTTCATGGCCGCCCCGCCGCGCATGCCCGAGGCGGCGAAGGCCAACAAGGTCCACGTGACCTACCCGGCCAAGGCCGGAAACCTGATCCTGTTCGAGAGCTGGCTCAGGCACGGCGTGGCCCAGAACCGCGTCGACGCCGAGAGGATCAGCATCAGCTTCAACTACAACTGGAGATAGCCATGTCGTCCGGGGAAAAACATAAGACGGTGCTGGTCACCGGAGCCTCACGGGGCATCGGGCGCGCGGCCGCTGTGCAGCTGGCGGCAAGGGGCGCGCGGGTCGGCATCCACTACCGCGAGTCGGAGTCCGCGGCGAAGGAAGTCATGGCCTCTCTCCCCGGCGCCGGACACGCGATCTTCCGGGCCGACATGGGCGACGAGTCCGACGTCGAGCGTCTCTGGGCCGAGGCCACCGCACACTTCGGGGTGATCGACGCCGTCGTCAACAACGCGGCCGCCCACGCCGACCACCCTCCCCTCGCGACGGGATACGAGGCGTGGAACAAGGCGTGGGAGCGGATCATTTCGGTCAACCTGCGCGGCCCGGCGAACCTCTCGCACCTGGCTGCGCGCGATATGGCGAAGCGGGGTCACGGCCGCATCGTCAACATTTCCTCCCGGGGCGCGTTCCGCGGCGAGCCTGAGTCGCCGGCCTACGGTGCCAGCAAGGCCGGGCTCAATGCGCTCAGCCAGTCGCTCGCAAAGGCCGTGGCGCCCTCCGGGGTCCTCGTGTACTGCATCGCGCCCGGCTGGGTGGAGACGGAGATGGCGGCCGGCATCCTCGCAGGCCCAAGGGGCGACGAGATCCGCGCGCAGCACCCGCTGGGGCGGATGACGAGCGCCGACGAAGTTGCGAACGCGATCGTGTTCTGCGCCATGGACGCGCCTGCTGCGATGACCGGCTCGATCCTCGACGTGAACGGCGCGTCCTACCTTCGCACCTGAGCTATCTTAGTCGGGCAAAGAGCACGATCGAGAGCAGGATCATGCCCGTGTTCGGTAGCCACGCCGCCACCATCGGGTCCACGATCCCCTTGGTCGCCAGGGCCGCCGCGACGCTCTGGAGAGCGATGTAGAAGAAAAAGAGTCCGATCGACTTCGAGACGCCGACCGTGGGGTTCGTGCGCACACCCGACGCCGCAAACGGGATGGCGATCGCTATCACGATCAGGGGCCCGAGGATGTCGGCCAGGAGGCTGTAGTACCGCACGGCGTAGGGAACGCTCTTCGGGTTGTTCTCCCCCGAGAGGTAATCCATCAGCTCCTTCAGCTCCGTCGAGGACAGGTCGATCGGGCGCCGGTCGATGAGGAGCATCAGGTGCGGGTCCTCCTGAAACCTGAGATAGAGCTTCTGCTCGAACGGCGCCGAGGACGTTATGACGCCCTGGTCCGGGTCGAAACCCTCCTCGCGCCCATCCTTGAACACCCACCCGTGCTGGTCGTTGTCGTACCAGGCCTCGGAGGCGATGATGCGGCTGGTCTCGCGGCCGCGGACGTCGAGCTCTGTCACGCTGGCGCCGTAGCCCTTGAGCGTGTACTTGCTGTAGCGGTCGAAGAACCACATGCGCCTCGGGTAGGGATTGTCGAAGCCGACGCTATAGACGGCGCCGATCCGGTCGTCGGCCACGGACTTCGACGCGGCCTTCTTGAACTGGAACGTCTCTTTCATGACGCGGGCCGTCTCGACCGAGCGGGGCACCACGTAGGAGTTGAGCCAGTAGGACAGGCCGCAGCAGAGGAGGCCAACAAGCCAGATGGGCGCCATGAGGCGGAAGAACCCGACCCCCGCCGCCCTCATGGCCGTCAGCTCATTCGCCTTGTGGAGCTTGCCGAGGACAAAGAGGACCGATCCCAGGAGCACGATGGGGAGCGTCAAGGAGAGGAAGCTCGGGATCGCTATCAGGATGTACACACCCAGGTCACCGAGTCGGGCGCCGGCCTCGTGGAGATCCCGGAAGTCGTCGTACATCACCTGCACGAGCAAGAGGCCGCACGCGAGGACCAGGAAGAGGCCTAGGATCGAGAGCCATTCGCGCAGGAGGTGGCGGTCGAATGTGTTCAACTCCCAGAGCAAGGCAGGCCCTTCCCCATTATTCAATTAGTAAGGCAATTCGGTTGAAACCGGCCGTCGCCTCCCATTGTCTGCCGCAGCGCATCTCCCTCATGATTCGAATCAAACGCTCTCTTGTTGCGGCCCTGGCGGCCCTGTCGGTCCTTAGCGCCGCCTCACTCGCCCAGGAAACCGTCAAGATAGGCGAGTACGCCTCACTGACCGGCAAGGAAGCCGCCTTCGGGACCTCGTCCCACAACGGCACCCTCCTGGCCATCGAGGAGGCCAATGCGGCCGGCGGCGTCCTCGGCCGCCAGATCGAGCTCGTGACGGAGGATGACCAGTCCAAACAGGGCGAGTCCTCCACGATCGTGAAGAAGCTGATCTCGCGCGACAAAGTGGTCGGCATACTGGGCGAGGTAGCTTCCATGCGCTCGCTCGAGGCGGCCCCCATTTGCCAGGCGTACAAGACGCCGATGATCTCGCCCTCTTCCACGAACCCAAAGGTCACCCAGATCGGCTCCTACATCTTCAGGGTCTGCTTCATCGACCCCTTCCAGGGGACGGTCATGGCGAAGTTCGCGAAGGACACGCTGAAGCTCCACCGGGTCGCGATGCTCACGTCGGTGTCATCCGCCTACAGCGTCGGCCTCGCGAAATACTTCAAGGAGCGCTTCCTCGCCGACGGCGGCGAGATCGTGATCGAGCAGAAGTTCACCGAGGGCGACAAGGACTTCAACGCGCAGCTGACGGCGATCAAGGCGGCGGGCGTCGACGGCATCTTCGTCCCCGGCTACTACACGGAGGCCGCCCTCATCGCGAAGCAGGCCCGCGAGCTTGAGATGATGATGCCTCTCTTCGGCGGCGACGGCTGGGAGGCCCCGGAGCTGATCGAGATCGGCGGCACGGCGGTCGAGGGATGCTACTACTCCACCCACTATTCCCCGCAGGTCGACACTCCCAAGGTCCAGTCCTTCGTCACGAGGTACAAGGCACGCTATGACGGCAAGGTGCCGGACGCGATGGCGGCCCTCGGATACGACTCCGCGATGGTCATGATCGACGCCATCAAGCGCGCCGGCACGACCGAGGAGCCTGCCGTGCGCAACGCGCTCGCCGCGACCAACGGCTTCGAGGGCGTCACCGGCACCACGACGATGGACAAGGACCGCAACCCTACCAAAGCCGCCGTCGTCATCGAGGTGAAGGACGGCAAGTTCAAATTCGTCCAGAGCGTGTCCCCCTAAGGGTGATGGGGAATCCGGGCGCATGACGGAGTTCACGCAGCAACTCCTCAACGGACTCTCGCTTGGAGCCATCTATGCCCTGATCGCGCTCGGGTACACCATGGTGTACGGCGTCCTGCGCTTCATCAATTTCGCGCACTCGGACGTGTTCATGGTGGGCGCGTTCATCGGGTACTTCGTGGGCGAGCACATGCCGCATGGCACGGTCGGAGGGGGAATGGTCTCGCTCCTGGCCGCGATGCTCGGCTGTGCGATCCTTGGCATCGTGATCGAGAAGCTGGTCTACCGGCCGCTACGGGACTGCCCCACCCTCAACGTGCTCATCACGGCGATCGGGATGTCGCTCTTCCTGGAATACGGCGGCCAGCTTGTCTTTGGCGCAACCCCGCGCGCGTTCCCGCAGATTTTCCCCGCAAAGACCTTCGCGGTCCACGGCATCATCGTCTCGATGAACCAGCTGATCGTGATCATCGTCGCGACCGTCCTCATGGTCGGGCTGCAATTTGCCGTCTACGGGACCAAGATCGGGACCGCGATGCGCGCCGTCTCGCTCAACCCCAAGGCCGCCCAGCTCGTGGGCGTGAACATCGACGTCGTGATCTCGTTTACCTTCGGCCTCGGCTCCGCGCTGGCGGCGGCGGGCGGCGTCCTCTACGCACTCAACTACCCTTCCATTGATCCCCTGATGGGCGTCGTCCCTGGCCTCAAGGCCTTCGTGGCGGCAATCCTCGGCGGGATCGGCAACATCCCGGGCGCGGCGCTGGGCGCCCTCATCCTCGGGATGGTCGAGACCTTCGTGGACGGCTCCCGCTTCTCGACCTACAAGGACGCGATCGCGTTCGCCATCCTGATCGGGATCCTCCTCTTCCGCCCCGCTGGCCTCCTTGGGCGCTTCACCGCGGAGAAGGTCTGAGCCGATGCCAAAGCCCCTCATAGCACTCCTTGCGACCGTGCTCGTGGCCTTCGGCGTTTCCTACTACTCCGACCACATTGATCCCTACTACCTGGACGTCCTGACGGACATCGGGATCAACATCATCCTCGCCGTCTCGCTGAACCTTGTGAACGGCTACACGGGCCAGTTCTCGCTGGGCCACGCAGGCTTCATGTCCGTCGGCGCCTACACCTCGGCCGCGATCACCGTGCTGGCCGGTCCCCGCCTCTTGGGTGACGACGGCGGCACGGCGCTGCAGCAGGGACTCCTCTTCCTGGTCGCGCTCCTTGCCGGCGGACTCGGTGCCGCGCTTGCCGGACTCGCGGTCGGAATTCCGTCGCTTCGGCTCAAGGGCGATTACCTGGCGCTCGTGACTCTGGGCTTCGGCGAGATCATCAGAGTAATCTTCCAGAACGTGGACGCCCTCGGCGGGGCACTCGGGCTCAACGGAATCCCGAATTACACCACGATCTTCTGGGTTTACACCTTCGCGGCCCTCACGGTCTTTACTGTAGTCTGCCTTGTGCGCTCGACCTACGGGCGGGGCTTCATCGCGACCCAGGACGACGAGATCGCATCGGAGGCCGTGGGCCTCAACACGACCAGGTACAAGATCGTGGCGTTCGTCGTCGGCGCCTTCTTCGCCGGCGCGGCCGGCGGCCTATACGGCCACTTCAAGCTGACGATCACGCCCTCGGGCTTCGACTTCACGAAGAGCATCGAGATCGTTGTGATGGTGATCCTCGGTGGCATGGGCAACACGCCCGGGGTCATCCTGGCCGCCATACTCCTGACGGTGTTGCCCGAGGTCCTGCGCGCCGTGGACCAGTACCGCATGGTCATCTACTCGGTCCTGCTCGTCGTCCTCATGCTCGTTCGCCCGCGGGGTCTCTTCAATTTCGACTACGCGGCCATCTTCACCCGGCTCAAGCGCAAGCTGATGCCCGCAGGGGGCGCCCGCTAGAAGGCAGGATCATGGCCGAACCGATCCTCCAGCTCGAGAAGGCGACGATCCGCTTCGGCGGGCTGACGGCCGTGAACTCCCTGGACTTGGTGGTCAACGAGGGCGACCTGGTCGGCCTCATCGGACCGAACGGCGCGGGAAAGACCACCGTCTTCAACCTGGTCACCCGGGTCTATCCCCTGACCAGCGGCACAGTGAAGTCGGGCGGGGTCGACCTTTCATCCCAGAGCGTGAACGAGGTCGTCGAGACCGGCATCGCCAGGACCTTCCAGAACATACGCCTTTTCAAGAGCCTCTCCGTCTTCGACAACGTGAGGGTCGCCTGCAACCTGCACCGCGAGAGCGGACCCGCCCACACCCTGATCAGGATGCGGGCGTTCCGGGAGGACGAGGCATCGATCACGAGGCGGGTCGAGGAGCTGCTCGGTCTCTTCAACCTGGGGCGGTTCCGGGACGTGCCAGCGACGAGCCTTCCCTACGGAGAGCAGCGCAGGCTGGAGATCGTGCGGTGCCTGGCGACGAAGCCGAAGCTGCTTCTCCTGGATGAGCCCGCGGCGGGAATGAACCCCTCCGAGAAGGTGGAGCTCATGGCGCTCATCCAGAGAATCCAGAAGGAGTTCTCGCTCACGATCCTGCTGGTCGAGCACTCGATGAAGGTCGTGATGGGCGTCTGCCGCCGCATCGCGGTCCTGGACTACGGCGTCAAGATCGCCGAGGGGACCCCAGCCGAGATCCAGAGCGACCCCAAGGTGATCGAGGCGTATCTCGGCGAGCCCCACGGCACGGACGCCGCCCACCACTGAGGCCATGCTCGAGGTCACCGATCTCTCAGTCTCCTACGGGGCCATCTCGGCCCTGCGAGGCATCTCGCTCAAGGTCGCGCCCGGAGCCATCGTGACCCTGATCGGCGGCAACGGTGCGGGCAAGACGACCACGCTTCGCACGATATCCGGCCTCCTGCGCCCGAAGTCCGGCAGGATCGCCTTCCAGGGCGAGGACATCACGAAGGTGCCTCCCCACAAGATCGTCGGCCGCGGCCTGGGCCACGTGCCCGAGGGGCGCATGATCTTCTCCAACCTCACGGTCGACGAGAACCTCGACATGGGCGCCTACCTCCAGAGCGACAAGGCCTCGATCGCGCGCAACCGGGAGTACGTCTTCGGCATCTTCCCGAGGCTAAAGGAGAGGCTGCGCCAGACGGCGGGCACGCTCTCGGGCGGCGAGCAGCAGATGCTAGCGATCGGCAGGGCCGTCATGGGCGAGCCCAAGTTCCTCATGTTAGACGAGCCCTCGCTTGGCATCGCCCCCCGCCTGATCAGCACCATCTTCGAGAAGATCATCGAGATCAACCGGGAGAGGGGCATTGCGATCCTGCTCGTCGAGCAGAACGCGAACCTCGCCCTGGAGATCAGCAGCTACGCCTACGTGCTGGAGACCGGATGCGTGACGATGGAGGGGCCGAGCGCGGACCTTCGCCGCAACCCGCAGCTGAAGGCCGCCTACCTGGGCGGCTAGGCGGGCGTCGCCTGCGCAAGAAGGTCCTCGAGGTCCAGCCGGCGCGTGAACATGGCGATCCCGCCCTTCGCGTCCCGGGGCCACTGCTCGCGCGGTCTGTCCCAGTACAGCTCGACGCCATTCGAATCGGGATCGCGCAGATAGAGGGCCTCGCTGACGCCGTGGTCGGAGGCGCCGTCGAGCGGCACCTTCGCGGCGACCAGCCTGCGCAGTGCGTCCCCGAGCTCGGCCCGCGTCGGATAGAGGATGGCCGTATGGTACAGGCCCGTAGTCCCCGGGGCGGGCGGCGAACCGCCGAGGCTCTCCCACGTGTTCAGGCCGATGTGGTGGTGGTATCCGCCCGCCGAGATGAAGGCGGCGCTCTGGTCGTACCGCTGCATGAGCTCGAAGCCGAGCACCCCGCAGTAGAACCTGAGCGCGAGGTCCAAGTTGGATACCTTCAGGTGAATGTGTCCGATGCGGACACCGGGATGGATGGGCTTGGCGGGCGTGATCGATGTCATGCGAAAAACGAACCTCGCCCAGAAATCCCGCAAATTCAACGCATCCAATGATATTGAAAATTGCTCATTCGAGAATGAGCATCACGTCGCCCCGATGAAGAAGCTCAGCCCGATCATCGCCGTGATGGCCCTGGCCTTGGCGACCTATCTCTGGATCGCGCTTTCCCGGGCCCAGAACCAGCTCAGGCTGATGGAGCAAAAGACCGCAGGCCTTGATGCTCTGCAGGCAAAGCTCGCCACGAGCCGGGCGATGCAGAAGGCCGTTGAGGAGGCCAGATTGAGGCAAGCTGTCATCATCCGGCGAATTCAGGATGACAAGACTGCGTTGAATAGACCCGTCGAACGCGTTGCCCAGCAGTATGACACCGGGCACGGCGACACTGCGCCGGTCAGCCTCGGGAAGGAGGCCGAGGTCTTGGGGGACGGGACGCTCGTCTATGGCCCCGAGGCAAGAATTCAGCTGCCCAATGGCATCATCATCTCATCTCCGAGCGGTGTCATGGTTTCCGATGCCTCGAGGACGCATATTGACGGCGACCTCCTCATCGATTCCCCGAACGGACAGCTTTTGGCCGGCAACGCCTTCCTCACCTTCGAGAATGGGAAGATGAACTATAAGGCCGACAGCCTCACGAGGGTCGGACCAGTGCCCACCCGATGAGACGTTGATTTTTGGTAGGATAGGCGTAGGCTCACCGTCCCTCATTTTACACGCACCATGTCCACCGCCACACCCAAGACCTTCGAGTTCCAGGCCGAGATCAAGCAGCTGCTCGATATCGTCATCCATTCCCTCTACACCGAGAAGGAGATCTTCGTCAGGGAGCTCGTCTCCAACGCCTCGGACGCGCTCGAGAAGCAGCGCCACCTGCAGCTGACCGAGAAAGCGATCTTCGACGACAAGGCCGAGCTCGAGATCAACATCACGACCGACGACAAGGCGAAGACCTTCACGATCCAGGACTTCGGCATCGGCATGACTCAGGAGGAGCTGGTCGAGAACCTCGGCACGATCGCCCACTCCGGCTCCAAGGCCTTCGTCAAGGCCCTGGGCGAGGGCGACCAGAAGGCCGCGGGACTCATCGGGCAGTTCGGCGTCGGCTTCTACTCCGCCTTCATGGTGGCGAAGACCGTCAAGGTCTACACGCACTCTTGGAAGGAGGGCGAGCCGGGCCTGCTGTGGACCAGCGAGGGAACGGGCAGCTTCGCCATCGAGGAGGCCTCCGACGTGCGCCGCGGCTGCAAGATCGTCGTCGAGCTGAAGGACGAGTGCGAGGAGTTCAGCCAGGAGTACCGCGTGAAGGAGATCCTCGAGCGCTACAGCGCGTTCGTCTCCTTCCCGATCAACCTCAACGGCAAGCGCGTCAACACGGTCCAGGCTCTCTGGCTTCGCAGCAAGAGCGAGATCAAGGAAGAGGAGTACGAGGAGTTCTACAAATTCCAGGCCCACGACTCCGAGAAGCCCCGCCTGCGCCTGCACTTCAGCGCCGACGCCCCGCTCTCGATCAACGCCCTCCTCTTCGTCCCGAAGGACAACACGGAGAAGATCGGCCTCTCGCGCCTCGAGCCCTCGGTCTCACTCTACTGCCGCAAGGTGCTGATCGACGCCCGCCCGAAGGACCTCCTGCCCGAGTGGCTGCGCTTCCTAAAGGGTGTCGTCGACTGCGAGGACATCCCGCTGAACATCTCGCGAGAGACGATGCAGGACCGCTCCCTCGTCGAGAAGCTCAACCGCGTCATCACGAAGCGCTTCCTCAAGTTCCTCGAGGAGGAGTCAAAGTCGAGTCCCGAGACCTACGCCGAATTCTACAAGGAGTACGGCGTCTTCCTGAAGGAGGGCGCGGCCCTCGACTTCGCGAACAAGGACCAGCTCACGAAGCTCCTGCGCTTCGAGTCGTCCCTGACCGACAAGGGCAAGACGACGACCTTCGCCGACTATGTGTCGCGGATGGGCGCAGAGCAGAAGGACATCTATTACATCGTCGGGCCGAGCCGCGAGGCGATTGAGGCGGGCCCGTACCTGGAGGGGTTCAGGGCCAGGAACCTCGAGGTCCTCTTCTGCTACGAGACCGTGGACGAGTACGTGATGAGCAACGTGCGCGAGTTTGACGGCAAGAAGATCACGGCCGCCGACCACGCCGACGTGAAGCTTTCCGAGCAGCCGAAGCCGGCCGGCGGCCTCGGCGAGGCCGAGACCAAGTCCCTCATCGAGTGGCTGAAGACGATCCTTGGGCCCCGCGTGGCCGAGGTGCAGGCGAGCGACCGCCTGGTCGACTCCCCCGCTCTCGCGGTCAATGCCGACAAGTTCGGCTCCCCGCACATGCGCCGCCTCATGAAGGCCATGAACAAGGACGGCGGTGACACGCCGGTGAAGGTGAACCTCGAGATCAACCCCCACCACGCCGTCATCAAGCGCCTCTCCGAGCTCCAGACGGCGTCGCCCGAGAAGGCCCAGCTCGTGGCCGACCAGATCCTCGACAACGCCCTGATCTCCGCGGGACTCCTTGAGAACCCGCAGGCGATGGTTAAGCGCCTCTACAAGATCCTGGAGACGGCCTAAAGCCGCCCAGGCGCCGGGGTCAGGGAAGCCTAGGGGTTGCCTCGGGCACACGCCGTGCTTGGGAGGATCGCGCGCCCACGGGGACCTTCGGCCGGCTCCCGGTGTCAAAGCGCTTTGTTACAAAGCGGTTACCACACAAATAATGCCTCGTTCCACTTCCTGCGACCCCCGATGATGTCTGCCCGCCTCATACCGGCGCCTTCACCATCCATGGCCACGCGCAAAGAGAAGTCCCAGCCCAAGCCTGAAGCCGGAAAACTGGCCTATTTCAACAGGGAGCTGAGCTGGCTGGCCTTCAACCGCAGGGTCCTTGAGCAGGCCCAGAGCACGCGCCATCCGCTCCTGGAGCGCGTGCGCTTCCTGGCGATCGTCAGCTCGAACCTGGACGAGTTCTTCGAAATCCGAGTCGCCGGCCTCATGCAGCAGGTGGACTCGGGCGTCACGGACCCGGGCTCCGACGGCCTGGCCCCGATGGAGCAGCTTCGGCGCATCCACTCGGTCGTGGCATCGCTCGTCGAGGACCAGTACCACTGCTGGCACCACCAGCTTGTGCCCGCGCTGGCGCGCGAGGGCATCCTCTTCCGCCCCCCGCACGACCTCACGAAGGCGGAGCTGAACTGGGTCCACGCGTACTTCAAGGACCAGGTCTTCCCGGTGCTGACGCCCCTGGCGCTGGACCAGTCCCATCCCTTCCCCCAGCTCGGCAACAAGACGCTCAACGTCATCGCCCACCTGGAGAGCCCCGCGGGCTCCAAGAACGACGAGAAGGGCAAGCACGTCGCCATCCTGCCGGTGCCGCGCATCCTGCCGAGGCTGGTCACCATCGCCCCGACCAGGTCGGGCCCGCAGCGCACGATCTTCCTCTCCGACATCATCAAGCTCTGTGCCGGCGAGCTCTTCCCCGGCTACAAGCTCCTTGCAGCCCATGCGTTCCGCGTGACGCGCAACAGCGACCTCTACATCGACGAGGAGGAGTCCGAGAACCTCCTAAAGAAAATCGAGGACGAGCTGCGCAACCTCAGGCGCGGCGCGGCCGTGCGCCTCGAGATCGAGAAGGGCCTGGACAAGGAGATCTTCAGCTCGCTCTGCCAGCACCTGAGCCTCTCCCAGGAATACGTCTATCAGCTCAACGGGCCGATCAACCTCCTGCGCCTGCAGAGCCTTGCGGACATCGACAGGCCCGACCTGAAATACCCGCCCTTCGCACCGGTGAACGCGTCGCCGCTCAGGGACGTGACGAAGATCTTCGACGTGATCCGCGAGCAGGATGTGCTCCTCCACCATCCCTATGACGCGTTCACGCCGGTCGTGGACTATGTGGAGCAGGCGGCGAGGGACCCGCAGGTCATCGCCATAAAGCAGACGCTCTACAGGACGAGCGGCGACTCGCCCATCGTGCGCGCCCTGATCGAGGCCTCGCGCAACGACAAGCAGGTGACGGCGCTGGTTGAGCTCAAGGCCCGCTTCGACGAGGCGAACAATATCCAGTGGGCCAAGCAGCTCGAGGAGGCCGGCGTGCACGTGGTGTACGGGCTGGTCGGCCACAAGACCCACTGCAAGCTCTGCCTGGTCGTTCGCAGCGAGGGCAAGGTGATGCGCAACTACTGCCACCTTGGGACCGGCAACTACAACCCGAAGACAGCCAGGCTCTACACCGACCTGAGCTACTTCACCTCGAGGAAGGACATCACAGGCGACGTGGCCCAGCTCTTCAACACCCTGACCGGCTTCGGCAGGACGCAGCGCTTCAGGAACATCGTCGTGGCGCCCTTCAACCTGCACCGCCGGATCGGCGAGCTGATCGACCGCGAGGCCACGAACGCCAAGGCGGGCAAGCCCGCCCGGATCATCTGCAAGATGAACGCCCTGGTCGACAAGGCCACGATCGACGCCCTCTACCTCGCGTCCCAGGCGGGCGTGAAGATCGACCTCATCATCCGCGGCGTCTGCTGCCTCGTGCCCGGGGTCAAGGGGATGAGCGAGAACATCACGGTCCGCAGCATCGTCGGGCGCTTCCTCGAGCACGCGCGCTGCTTCTACTTCGAGAACGACGGCGGAGAGCCTCTGATCCTGGCCGGCAGCGCCGACTGGATGCCGCGCAATTTCTTCAGGCGCGTCGAGGTCCTGTTCCCGATCCGCGATGAGGTCCTTCGCAAGTGGATCACGGGCGAGTTCCTCGCGACGGAGCTAAAGGACAACGACAACGCCCACTCCCTGGACTCGAACGGCGCCTACAGGCTCGTCGCGCGCGCCGCCGACGAGAGGCCGTACTCCTGCCAGGCCCATTTTCTTGCCGGCGCGATGGCCCGCGCCGGGATCAAAGAGTAACGGCCGCCCTGCGTATCGCGAGGCGCACCGCTCCGGCGGGGTCCACGGCCAGCGCCGAGCGGGTGACACCGGGCCCAAGGGCGCCCCTCAGCTGCGAATCGACGAGGGCGCCGCGCACCCTCCTTTCGACCGCATTCCTCATGGGCCGCGCCCCGAGGCGCCTGTGCCATCCCTCGCTCACGAGCCGGCGGGGGACATCCGCCTCGATGCCGATATCATGGGCATGACCGAGGGAGCGCGTGAGCGCGCGGGCCTGGAACACGACCTCCTCGGCCAGCATCTGCTCGCAGATGCGCACCTGCACGTCCCTGGAAAGATGCCCGAAAACGAGGATGGCCGTGAATCGCGCCAGGACCTCGGGCCTGAACTGGGCCGACGCCTCCTGCTCGACGAAGCGACGGACCGAGGAGCGCGAGACCCCCTCCATCCCGGTGACCCCGGCGGAGCCGACATTCGAGGTCGCGATGATATGGAGTCCGGACAGGTCCAGCGTCTCGCCGCTCGCCAGCGTGACCGCGGCCTCCTCGATGCCGAGCAGGTGGTCGGCCACGCTCGGGTGAGCCTTCTCTATCTCGTCCAAGAGGACGATGCGTCCGCCGGCCTCCCTCATGCGGGAGATCGACAGGCCCAGGAGACCCGGATCACCGGCCCTCGAGCCCAGGAGAAGGGGAACGCGCTCCGCCGAGGAGAACTCCGCACAGTTGATGCGTGCCACGCAGTTCGTGCCGAACAAGTGCTCGCTCGCGGAAAGGACCGCCTTCGTCTTGCCGGTTCCGGTCGGCCCAAGGAGAAGGGCGAGGCTTCTCGGCCTGCCTGGAGGCGTATGGCCCATTTCACCCGCGAGGAGCGCATCGCATAGGCCGCCGAGGGCCTCATCCTGCCCGAGGACCGCGGAGCGGAGGTGGTCCCTCAGCCCGCGAAGCACCGCCATCCGATCCCTAGCCGCTCCAGGTTCCCGCATGTCCCGCTTGTAGGACCGCGCGGGCCGCCGCGTCAAGCGGCCGGGGATTTATTCTTCTCCCGGTCCGCGTAGGCCGAGCGGATGTTCGGGGCGACGGAGACGACAAACTCGTTGTTCGCCATCGGGGTCGCGACGACCGCGTTGCGCTGGCGCCTGGCGGCGAGGCCATTGTCGCGGATGTATTCCCTGAGGGAGCGGTGGAGCGCGATCGCCATGTCCTCTCCCTGGAGGGAGAGGGAGCCGCGCTGGAGCACCAGGAGACCCAGGGCCCGGTACCGGCCGCGGTCGGAGGCCGTCGGATCGGCCGCGTCGATGTCCGCGGCGTTCCGGCCGCTCGCCTCGCGCACCCGCACGAGCCAGCTGGCGCCCTCACCGGGGCCGCCGCTGCAGCGCCTGCTCGTGAGTTTCACGTCGAGACGGGAGGCCGCCTTGAAGAGACCACCGCGGTCGCTTTCGCGGTGAACCCGCACGACCACGCGCTTCTTCTTCATTCCCTGCACGATCTTCTGCCAGCGCACGCAGTGTACCTGTACGCCGAGGAGCGGATAGACCGGCAGCGGGAGGAAATCCACGATGTCCGGCTCGGACATTCCGCGTGACGCGGCGATGGTAGCCGACAGTCCCCTCGACGCGCCACCTGATTTAGTCTTGTCACTCATGACGTTTTAATGGGATCAATAAAGGTATAAGGTGGTTGAAAACGAGTGAAAACTTAGATAGCTTGATTAGACACGTTTGGCAAACGCTTTCTCTTCTGGTTTTCCTGAAACGCATGACATCCTCACAGCGACAGACGGCCTTCAACCGCTTCTTCGTCTCCCTCGCAAAATCGAGGGCCCAGAGGCTCGGGCTCGGCTACGCGGGGACCATCCGCAAGATGCCGCCGCCTCCCCTGCCGGGCGAGGCTCCCGGCGCGACGCGCTACTTCCTGAACGCCGTCGCAAGCGACGGGTCGCGCTCGGGGCTTGTCGAATTGGCCGGCGCTGCGGAGGCGTCGCTAAGGAAGGCGGAGGCCTGGGTCGAGACGGGCAAGGGAGCCGCCCCGGTCATCGACCGGGTTAAAGCACCAAAGCGCAAAGTTTGACTTGTCTAATTAGGTCGGGCGTGATCGTTATCGCGCCCGATGAAGGCAGGCGTTTCATACGATCCGGAGCTTCCCAGGAGGACCGCGAACCCCGGCCCGCGGGAAATCGTGCCCGCGGTCTCGACGTTCACGCCGGCCAGCCGCTGGGTGGCGGAGCACCAGGTGAAGGTCCTCTGCATGATGATAGCCGTCGCCTCCCCGCTGGCTTCGCTGTGGGCCCTTGAGCGCGGGACATCCAACCTGAGCCAGGGCGTCTGGGCGTACTCGGTAGACGGAGCGGGAACGATACACTACGGCCCGGTCAGGCCCGCGGAGGCGCGCAGCGCCCTCTACCGCGAGATACTGCTCCAGGCCGCGCAGGCATGCTTCACGCGCAATCCCTCCGGCCTCTCCTACCCCGAGTTCGCCAAGCGCCTGTTTGTCGGTGACAGCTGGAAGTCGCTCCAGGCCGACATCCGCGCGGAGCTTCCCGAGAGGAAGCGGCGCAACCTCTACGACCACCCGGAGGTCGAGGGGATCGACGTTCTGGACGAGGGGTCCTCACCCCGCTACCGCGTCAGGGGATTCCTAGTGAGAACCGGCGCCATGGAGGGCCTGCCCTATCAGCCTCCCGCGGGTGAGTTCCACCTCATCGTCGAGCTGGCTCCCCAGGAGGACGCGATGCAGCAGGGCCGCTACCCGTTCGTCGTGGTGAGGCACCGCGCGGTCGTCCACTGGCCCGACGAAGGACCGGCGCAATGACAACGAGGGTGAAGCTTCTGGCGGTGGCCCTCTCTGCCCTTCTCCCGCTGGAGGGCGCGATACCCATCGAGGTCGGACCGCCGCCTAGCATCGTGCGGATCACGCTGCCTCCGGACGGTGGCGAAGCCCGGCCGTTCACCGTGCCCACCGCACCTGAGGACACGCTCGAGATGGATTTCCCGTGGCCCGTCGAGGACTGGGCCGGAAGGGGATTCACACCCGATCCCGAGAAATATGCAGGCGACTTCGTCGTCGAGGCCAGCCGCGGCAGAACGAGGATGTTTGTCACCCCGGTCTCCGAAAATGCGCACCGGGTGCTCCACGTGGTCCTAATGACGGCCGACGGACACTCCAGGAGCGTCCCGATCGAGCTCGTGCCAGCGCCGCCTGGATCCGCCTGGCACACCGTGGTCTTCGTCGTGGACACGCCTGCCGCCCATGAGCGCGGTGCCGTGAGCCTTGAATCAAAGGCCCCGCGGGCACGCCTGCGGGGGGCGAGCCCGGAGTCCGAGATCGGCTTGATCGGGACGCTTAGGCTAATGCTGAATTCGACGGCCAAAGACGCCCTGCAGGTCGCGGCGGCCAACCCCAAACTGGAGCTCGCCATCCCGGAAGCGAAGCCGAGGAGCTTTGGCGACTTCACGATCACTAACCGGTACGCGCTCAGGGACGCCACCACGGGCTCACTTGGTCTCTGCCTCAGCATTTCGAACCAGACGGCGAGGCGGCTCGTTTTCGATCCCGAGAGCTGGCTGGTCCGCGCCGGAAGTCGCGTGTTCGCCGTGCGCACAATCGACTTCCAGGACGAACTGGGACCCGGCGAGACCGCGGCCGCGTTCCTCGTTGTGACCGAAGCCCCCGGACTCCTTGCCGACAACGCCTTCGAGGTCAGCGCAGTCCTTGCTGCCTCGGTCAGCGCCAGGCCTGTCAGCCGCCTCGCCGTCGGGGGACTGGAGCCATGAGCGAGCCCGAACCGCGCAAGCCTCCCTTCTGGGCACGGCTCACTCTTCGCACCTGGCTTTTGCTCGGCCTCGGCGTGGCGCTTGTCGCCGCCACGCTCTCGACACAGCCCAAGCTCGTCGACGCGAAGCCCGAGGCGCGTCGGGCGGCCGCTCTTCCCACCCGTCTCGCGCCGGAGGAGCTAACGGCCACCGAAGCTGATCACGAGGCCCCGGCAGTGTCGGGCTTCAGGCGCGAGGTCGACCGGCCCAAGCCGGTACAAAACGTGGCCGAGTCCGATTTTCCAAGGAGCGAGGGTGCAGTCGCCGCCCCAGGGGTGCCTGCGGCCAGGCGTCGGGACGAGAAGAAGTCCCTGCCCGAGATATTCCGGATGCCGGGCGAGGCTCCGGTCCAGAGTGCGTCCCGCGGCGCCCAGCCGCAGGCGTTAGCACTCACCGGGGCTCGAAGAACGCCCGAGATTTTTGCCCCGTTTGGAAGACTGATCAAGTGCCAGCTGGTCGATACGCTGGACAGCGTGACGGCGCGCTCGGAACCGATCGTCGCTATCGTCACCCAGGATCTCGACTGGGAGGGTCACGTCATTATTCCCGCGGGATCGGAAGCGTTCAGCTACGCGGCTGCGGCACCCGTCATCGATTCCGACGGGGTCGGAAGGCTGGTGGACAGCGGGGAATGGACGCTCGTCCTGACCGGCGGGCCGGGTGAGAACGGGCGGGAGCTCACGCTCAAGGGTCGCGCCGTCAACCGGCAGGAATCGGTTCTCGCCGACAAGGCCGGCGTGCGGTCCTGGGGACTCGACGACGGGGCAGACGGCCTCGTCGGCTATACCCTCTCCACCCTGGACAACAAGGAGATCAAGCTCTTCGCGGCAGCCGCCGCCAGCGGGATGGCCCAGGGCCTCTCTGCGATCGCCGAGCGCCAGGTGCCTGCCGCGGGTGTCTCCGGTGTCCTCGGGGCCACGCAGGTGGCTCCCACCCTCGGCAACGCCGCGATCGGGTCCCTCGGCACCGGGGCCGTCGATGCCATGAACGAGATGACGGAAAGGATAAGGCAGGAGATTTCAAAGCGGGGTATCTATGTCCGCGTCCCGGCCGGAAAGGCATTCTACCTTTTCGTGGAGCAGACGATCGATCCCGCGGCGGCGCAGGTCGGCCTGCGCCTGCCAACCGAAGCAAGGGTATCCCAATGATGATCCGCGTCGCTATGATAGTCGTGCTCCTCGGCACCCTGTCAGCCTGCACCTCGGCGGGCTCAGGCCAGGGAGGACCCCCGACGGGTCACGTGGGATCGCCGCCGGCAGCCATCGACTTGACGGTGCTGGCGCCGCCAACGTCGGAAAGGACAGACACGATCACCCTGCCCGAGAGGATCACGCTTCCCGCCGCCTACCGGCTTATCCTGCTCGATGGGCACATGACCCTTGTCCGCGAGGCCGATGCCGAGGCTCTTAGTCCCGCTCCCACCTCCATGAGGATGGTAACCGGCGAGATCTCGCGGGGCGAACTCGCGTACCAGCCGGTCCTGCTGCCGCAGGAGCTGGCGGCTGAGGTCGCCGCGAACCGCGAGAGCGCGGCCCGCATGGACAATGCCCTGGAATCCGTGATGGCGCGCAGCAGGGAGCTGTCGGAGCAGGCGAAGGCCGCCCAGGCCCAGGCGGAGAGGCTTTCCGTCCTCCTCGCCGGAGCAGAGGCGCGCATCCGCGGGCTTGAGCCGGCACCCCGCAAGCAGCCTGCAGCAAGCCAGTCTGTGGACGACACGCGGTAGCCCCCTTTCAAACCCGAAGTCCAACCCAGAACCACGACCATGCCGTACCTCAACAAATATGCCTTCATAGGAAACCTCACGAAGGCCCCCGAACTTCGCTTCCAGCCGACTGGTGAGAAGCAGGCCCTCTGCATCCTCAACGTTGCGATAAACCGCGACTCGCGAGACGAGAGCGGCGAGCGCTACTCCCACACGGTTTACATCAACGACATCGAAGTCTGGGGACCGTCGGGCGAGGCCTGCGCCCACTTCCTCACGATGGGCTCCATGGTGTTCGTCGAAGGTCGGATGGATGTTGACCAGTGGGAGGACAAGCGCAGCGGCGCAAAGCGCTCTAAAATGAAGGTCGTGGCCGAGAACGTCCAGTTCCTGAGGATTCGCCGGCCCGAGGCCGAGACCCTGGTGCCGTCTCCGGCGCCTGTGCCCGCTGAACCTCCTGCTCCCGCAAGGAAGGCCGCACGCACGGGCCGCAAGGCGGCGAAGGCGACGGCGTGAGGAGGCTTTGGTGGCTCCGCCGGACTAGCGGCCGGTCCGACGGTGCTCTGTCTACTGCTGCGCTTCCTCAGGTGCGAGCACGACCGACTCGGCGGTGATGATCGCGGGCGCAGGCTCAGGGGCTGAAGCCTCCGGGAGCTTCTCGGGGACCTCCTGCTCGGTAACGGCCGTCAGCTGGACAAGACTCTTCATCGAGGAGAAATGCTGGCTGAGGTCGAAGTCTCCGCCGAGGCCGCCGACCAGCCGCTCGAAGAGGTCCTTCTTCGAGGCCTTCAGGACCTGGATGCGCTCCTCGACCGTTCCGGCCGTCACCATGCGGTAGACAAAGACGGTGTTGGTCTGGCCGATGCGGTGCACGCGGTCGACCGCCTGCGCCTCGACGGCCGGGTTCCACCACGGGTCGAGCAGGAAGACGTAGTCGGCGGCGTGCAGCGTGATGCCCGTGCCCGCGGCCTTGAGGGAGACGAGCATCGCGGCGGCGCCGGGCGCGCCCTGGAAGGCCTGAACGGGTTTGAGGCGGTCGAGTGTCATGCCCGTCAGCTCGTACCTGGGAAGGTCGGGGAAGTTCTGGATCAGCGCCGCGCGCACGCGGTCGAGCAGCATCACGAACTGCGAGAAGATGACCACCTTGTGACCGTTGCCCACGATCTCTGCCAGCTTCTCGACAAGCAGGTTGATCTTTCCGGAGTCGGAAAGGGGCGCCTTGAGCCAGGGCAGCATGTCCGGGTCGCAGCAGGTCTGTCGAAGGCGGGTGAGGAGGGCCAGGAAGCCGAAGGACTTCTCGCGCATCGCGGATCCGACGTCGTCGCCCAGCCTCTCGAGGCCCTCGGAGCAGATGCGCGCGTATTCCGCGCGCTGCACGTCTGTCAGAGGGCAGATGAGGTCCATCTCGACCTTCGGCGGGAGCTCGGTGGCCACTTCCTTCTTCGTGCGGCGGAGGATGAAGGGCGCCAGCTGCGCGCGCAGCCTCGCGAGCGTCCCCTCGCGGTCCGCGTTGAGCGAGCCCTCGAATGAGGATCGCGAGCCCAGGAGGCCGGGCAGCAGGAAACGGAAGATGCTCCAGAGGTCGAGCTGGCGGTTCTCGAGCGGCGTGCCGGTCAGAACGATCCTGTGGCGGGCCCGGATCGCGAAGCAGGTCTGCGTGACCTTCGCATCCGGATTCTTGATGAACTGGCCCTCGTCGAGGATGGCGTAGCCGAAGTCGACGCCGTCCAGGAGGGAGCGGTGCTTGCGAAGTTGAGTGTAGCTGCAGAGCCAGACGACCGGGTCCTTTCTGATGACAAAGTCGTTGCCGGTCTTAAGGACGTCCACGGCCATGTCGGGGAAGAACTTGCCCATCTCCTCGCGCCACACCGGGACGACGCTCGCGGGGCAGACGATGATGCTCGGGCGGTCGCCGCACTTGCGGGCCGCAAGGAGAGAGAGGACCTGGAGCGTCTTGCCGAGGCCCATCTCGTCGGCGAGGAGGCCGTGGCAGTCCACCTCGCAGAGATGGTACATCCACTCCACGCCGCGCCTCTGGTAGGGGCGCAGGATCGCGACCGTCTCCGGGGGCGACTCCGGCGGCGCGAGGACCTTCTGGCGCCAGGCCTCCATCTCGGGCGAGAGGGTGAGCTTCAGGCGCTGGTCGTTGAAAAGGGAGAAGACCAAGTACTGGAGGAGCGCCGCACCCCCCTCCTGGGTCTCCTCGAGGTTGCGCCTCCACGTGCTGTAGGACTCCCACTTCTCGGCGGAGAGGGCGACGATGCCGAGGTTCGGGAGGATGACCGGCTGGCCGCCGCGCTTGAGGAGCGCCGACACCTCCGAGTCCGTGAGCATCCGCTCGCCGGCCCTGAATATCCACCGCAGGTTGAGCCCCGCGTCGTCGTGGGCGCGCTCGGCCACGGCCTCGATCTCGACGCTGCGCGTGCCCTTCAGGAGGTTCGCGGTCTTGTCATCGAGCTCGATGACGAACACCCGCTTCCAGAGCGGGAGCGTGACCTTCAGGAAATTGGGGATCTCGATCAGCGACTCCATCAGGTAAGCGCCCGTGTCCTGGTTGTAGTGGAAGTGCGCCTTGCGGGCATAGGCCGCGAGGCCGATCAGCTTGGCCCGCTCGCCGGAGGAGACGTGGCCGTTGCCGTTCGCGTGGGCGTCGGGCCCGAGCGCGGGATGGCGGGTCTTGCGGTCCGCCTCGGCCCAGAAGGCCTGGAAGGAAAGGCCCGAAGACTTGATCTTGAAGACCAGCATGAGCGGCCTCGACGGGCCGTTGAGGCGAGCGACGGGCTCCCTGACGGCGCCACCAGAGGCGAGCGGCGTCTTGGCGACACCATTTGTCCCGTTCGTCCCGTGTGTCCCCCCGTTCGCGCCACCGCTTTGCGCATGGCTTGCCGAACCGTGGGATTCCGCGGGAAGCGGGGATATCTCGTCAGCCACCAGTTCCTCGATCTCGTGGAGGCCGGCGACGGCCAGGGCGTGGGCGATCTCCCGGTCGGTGGTCGAGGAGCGCACCGAAAGCGTCCCGGAGGCCCACTCGATCACGGCGTACTCGTCCTTCTTCTCAATCCGCCTGTGGATGATCGCGTCCCGGTCCGTCAGCTCCAGCTCCCGAACCTCGCCGTTTCGATAGATCCGCCGACCCTCATCCAGCTGGCTGGCCGAGAAAGTCTCGGACCAGTCCTCGGCTAGCATGTCGAACCAGTATTCGAGCGAATGCGGTGTGTAGACCCGTTTCGGACCGTGGGTTTGCATTTACCTAAAAGGTTGAAAGTAGAGAGCGGCCCTCGGCGCGCGCAACAGTTATTTCCTTTGGTGAAATTATGCTGACCGGGTGGTTTGCGGCTTGCGCACCCCCCTTGAACGCGGTTGGCGTGGCTCCCCCGGGACATGGCGAACTTGCATCCAACAGCTACAGTGAGGGAAAGGCCAAGATTGTGGATCGACGCGCTCATCCTCGGGGGCTTCGTTGCCGTCGTTTTCGGTGCCGCCCAGGTGGCGTCGGAATGGAAGCATCCCCTGAACCAGTCCACGCCCATCGACCTGGGCCTTTCGCACGTCCCGGAGTACGCGCTCTTCTCTTTCGTGCGCGGCTGGCTGGCCTACTTCGTCTCTTTGGTGTTCACCCTGGTCGTCGCCTCGTGGGCCTATTACGACCACAGGGCCCACAAGTTCATCCTGCCGGCCCTGGACATCCTTCAGAGCATCCCGGTGACGGCGTTCCTTGCACCCCTCTTCCTGGTCGCGATGTCGCTCTTCCCGCACAGCAACACGGGCCTCGAGCTGGCGTGCATCATGACGATCTTCACGGGGCAGGTGTGGAACATGGTCTTCAGCTACTACGACTCTTTGAAGGCCATACCCGCCGACTTCAGGATGCTGGCGAAGCTGTACAACCTCAACTGGTGGCAGCGCTTCTGGCGGGTCGAGCTGCCCTTCGGGGCCCAGACACTCCTCTATAACAGCATGGTCTCCATGGCCGGGGGCTGGTTCTTCCTGAGCCTCTCCGAGTCGCCGCAGATCGGCTCGCAGACGCTGCGCGTGCCCGGCATCGGCTCCTACTTCAAGGAGGCCGTCGACAAGCAGAACGGCACGGCGCAGGTGATGGCGATCGTCGCCATGGGCATCATCATCATCATCATGGACCGGCTGATATGGTGGCCGCTCATCGTCTGGTCGCGGAAGTTCAAGATGGACGACTTCGGCGGAAGCCGCTCCCCCAAGAACAGCCTGCAGCTCTGGCTCTCGCGCTCGGCATTCGTGCAGGCGACGGCCGGTGTCTGGGGCAGGTTCACCAACTGGATGATCGGGCCGCCGCTGCCGGTCAGCGAGGCCTCCTCGCTGGTTGAGGTCGGGGCCGTCCCCCCGGCAAAGAGCAAGGTGTGGCGCTACGTGTACCTGGCGGCGGTCCTCGGGATCGTTGCCCTCCTGGCCTGGGGCGCCTACAAGCTGGTCCTGCTCCTTCTGCCGGTGACCGGCAAGGATTGGCTCGAGATCCTGGGAGACACGGGGATCAGCTTCCTGAGGGTGACCGCCGCCCTCGCCATCGGCACTCTCTGGACCGTGCCCTTTGGCATCTGGATCGGGCTTAACCCGAAGCTCTCGGGCAGGCTCCAGCCTTTCATCCAGTTTGTGGCGTCGTTCCCGGCGCCGATGCTCTATCCCTGGCTTTTCGCCATCGTCCTCTTCGTCCACGGGACGCTGCAGTGGGGCGCCGTCCTCCTGATCCTCTTCGGCACGCAGTGGTACATCCTCTTCAACGTGGCCGCGGCCGCCGCGGCCATCCCGAACGACATCATCAGCTGCGCGGAGATCCTGCGCCTGAAGGGCTGGCGCAAGTGGAAGCAATTCCTGCTCCCGGCGATCCTGCCCGGGTTGGTGACCGGCTGGATCACCGCCGCCGGAGGCGCCTGGAACACCACCATCGTCGCCGAGTATGGTGTCCAGGCCGGCAACAAGCTCTACAACGCCACGGGCCTTGGGGCCTACCTCGGCAAGGCCATCGAGGATTACAATTTTTCGCGCCTAACGGCTGCAGTCCTCGTAATGTCAGTTATCGTAGTAGGTATAAACAGAACCGTCTGGAAACGCATCCAGGCCATCGCCAATGACCGCTGTCGCTTCATCACCTGAACCCACCACCGTAACCGGGGAGCCCGCCCGGCTGCCGCTGATCGAGCTGCGGCACGTGAGCCACGAGTACTTCACCGGCTCCACGGAGAACGATCTCGTGCTGAGCGACGTCAACCTCACGGTCTCCGAGAACGAGACCGTGGTCCTCCTCGGGCCCTCCGGATGCGGTAAGTCGACCCTCGAGCGCGTGATGGCCGGGCTTATCACGCCGACCCGCGGCGAGGTGCTCTACAAGGGAAAGCACCTGGTCGGGGTCTCCCCGGGTGTCTCGATGGTGTTCCAGAACTTCGCGCTGTTCCCCTGGCTGACCGTTCGCGGCAACGTCCTTCTGCCGATCGGCCACCTTTCGGAGGAAGAGCAGCAGGCGCGCCTGGAAAAGGTTCTCCAGACCGTCGGCCTTGGCGCCTACGAGTACGCGTACCCCCGGGAGCTCTCGGGCGGCATGAAGCAGCGCGTCGGCATCGCCCGCGCCCTGATCGCGGAGCCGGAGGTGCTCGCGATGGACGAGCCCTTCAGCGCGCTCGACGTCCTCACGGCCGAGACGCTGCGAAACGAGATCGGCCGCCTGCTCGCGGACCCCAACCACCCGCTTCGCACGATGGTCATGGTGACGCACAACATCGTCGAGGCCGTGTACTTCGCGACGCGCATCGTGGTCATGGCGGCCGGCCCAGGGCGCATCGACGTCATCGTCCCGAACGCCCTTCCCTACCCCCGCGACACGGACCATCCCGAGTTCAAGAAGATCGTCGAGCAGCTTCACTGCATCCTCACGCACACTAACCTGCCGGACGCGGTGGCGGGCGTGCCCGGGGATTCCCACAAGGTCGTGACGACAAAGACCTCCGACAACAGGCGCCGCATCGCGCCGGTTTCTCTTCCCTACGTCAACGCGGCCGAGGTGCTCGGCCTCATGTCCCTGATCGGCGACGAGCCCTACGACCTCTTCGACCTGGCCGAGAAGTTCGGCAAGGAGTTCGGCGCGGTGGTGCGCATCGTCAAGGCGGCCGAGCTCCTGGGATTCGTCGAGACGCCGGGCCAGGACGTGCGCATCACGCCCCTCGGCAATGAGCTGACCAGCGCCTCGACCGTCGACCAGAAGCGCATCATCCGCGAGCAGCTGATGAAGCTTAAGATCTTCGAGCTTCTTGTGCGCCTCATCAAGGTGCAGGAGGACCAGACCCTGAAGAGCGAGGAGCTCCTTCGGGAGCTGCAGGCCGCCCTGCCCCACGAGAAACCGAAGCCTCTCTTCCGCACTCTCCTTAGCTGGGGCCGGTACGCCGAGATCATCAGCCTGGACCAGCGCCGCCACGTGATCCGCCTTTACGAGGCGAAGGGCGTCAAGGCCAAGGCCGCGCCCGCCCTCACGGCGGGCTCGGACACGCCGGCTCCGGTCGATCCGAACCCGTCTGAAGCCGAGCCGTCGTCGAACGAGCCGGAACCGCCAGTGAGCGGCGATTTCCCGAAGTCGTAACCGCTTCGACACGGGTTTGGCACGCAGGGCGTGCATAATGGGATGCGTATACAGCGCATCCTGTGAAACTCGCAATCGTCACCGAGACCTTTCCCCCCGAGATCAACGGGGTTGCGATGACGTTCGGTGTCATCGCGAGCGAGCTGGGCCGCAGGGGCCACTCGGTTTCGGTCTATAGGCCCTGGAGGAGGGACCTCCCCGCGGACAAGCCGAACGGCGACTATCGCCAGGTCCCGATGGCCGGCCTCCCGATCCCCGGATACCCGCTTCTCAGGATGGGCCTGCCGGCCGGCGCCAAGCTCAGGCAGATCTGGAGCAAGGACAGGCCGCACCTCGTCCATGTGGCGACCGAGGGTCCCCTCGGCCTCTCCGCGGTAAAGACCGCGAGATCGATGGGGATTCCCGTCACCTCGAGCTTCCACACCAACTTCCACGCCTACACCCGGCACTACAAGATCTCGCCCTTCCGCAACCTGGCCCTGGGCTGGCTGCGGTACGTGCACAACCTCACCCAGGCGACATTCGCGCCGACGACCGAACTCTGCGCCGAATTGACGGGCTTGGGCTTCAAGGGGATGGCGCTCCTCTCACGGGGCGTGGACACGAGGCAGTTCAGACCCGAGAGGCGCTCCAACGCCTTGAGGGCGGAATGGAAGGCGTCCCCCTCCGACCCGGTTGTCCTCCATGTCGGCCGCATGGCGGCCGAAAAGAACTATCCCCTCCTCTTCCAGGTCTACTCAGCGATGCGCCGGGCCAACCCTGCCTGCCGATTCGTCCTGGCCGGTGAAGGTCCCCTCAGGAAGGCGCTCATGCGCGACTTCCCGGACTGCACCTACGCGGGCTTCTTCTCCAGGGACGAGATCGGCCGCTACTATGCCTCCGCCGACATCTACATCCACGCGAGCCTCACGGAGACATTCGGAAACGTGCTCACCGAGGCGATGGCGAGCGGCCTCGCGGTGGCGGGCTTCAACTACGCGGCCGCCCGGATCTTCGTGAAAGACGGAGAGTCGGGGCTGTCGGCTCTCTGCGACAAGCCGGAGGCGCTGGTGGCCGCCGGGGTCCGCCTGGCGACGGATCCGGCGCTTCGCGGCAGGCTCAGGGTCGCCGCTCGGACGGCTGTCGAGGCCCAGTCATGGGAAACCGTCATCACCAAGTTCGAGACCAACCTTGAGGAGGCTGCCGGCGTGGCGCATGCCCACGCCGCCGCGGCGCCCATCCTCGCCTGAATATGGAAACGCGGATCATCATCCTGACTGCGGCCTACGGAGAGGGGCACAACGCGGCGGCAAACGCGCTTGCGACCGCCTTCAACGAGGAGATGCCCGGCTCCGCGAAGGTCATCGACGTCTTCGCCCAGTCGAACCCGTGGCTCAACTCCGTCGTCAGGAAGGCCTACCTGACAGCAATCAACCGCACCCCCCGCCTGTGGAAGCTGATCTACGCTCTCATGGACAAGCCCACGCTCATGAACACGGGGCTCTGGATGCTGCGGGCCCAGTACCGCACGCTCCAGGCGGTGATCGAGCGGGAGAAGCCCTCGGCAATCTGCAGCAGCTTCCCCGCCTACGCCGCGATGCTGCAGAGCATCAGGCGCAAGGGCCTCTGCAATTTCCCGCACTACAACATCGTGACCGACTCGATCAGCATCAACTCGGTCTGGTGGCGCCCGGGATGCGACGGATGGTTCGTTCCCAACGAGGACACGGCCGAGGTGATGAGGGAGGCCGGCGCCGACGCCGCCCGAATCCATGTCTCGGGCTTCCCCGTCACGCCCTTTTTCCGGAATAACGAGGGCATCGTGAAGCGTCCTTCGCTTGCCAACGGGGCGCCGCCGCGCGTCCTTTACATCATCAACTCTGGCACGCATAACGCCGAGGAGACGGCCCGCATGCTCCTCGCCGAGGATGAGTGGGAGGTCACGTGCACCGTGGGCCGGGACGAGAAGCTGCGCACGACGCTCCTCGCCGCCGCGGCGGACCGCCGGCTCAAGGCCGACATACTCGGCTGGACCGACAGGATCCCCGAGCTCCTGATGAGCCACCACGTTGTCGTCAGCAAGGCGGGCGGGGCCACCACGCAGGAGGCCGTCGCCGCCCGCTGCCCCATGATCGTCAACCAGGTCGTCCCAGGCCAGGAGGAGGGCAACTGCGAGCTCCTGCTGCGCCACGAGGCCGGGGCTCTTGCGACGACGCCCGCAGCCGTGCTCTCCACCCTCAAGGCGGCCTTCGCCGACAAGGGAAGGGGCTGGTCCGCGTGGCGGGCCGCACTGGGTCCCATGGCCCGCCCCGACGCAGCGCGCACCGTCGCCCTCCACGTCCTCGCCCAGGTCGACGGCACCAAAGGGGACGAAAGAAAGGGAGTCTTTGCAGCCGCCCTATGAAGACCCGTTTCATCTTTAACCCCAAGTCGGGACGGCCCCGCAAGAACGCCGGCATTCTGCCGATGCTGCGCGACTACGTTGCCGCGCGGGCACCCGACGCTGACATCTGCTGCACCGAGGGCCCTGGCCACGCTACCGAGATCGCAAGGGACGCGGTCGCGGCCGGTTTCCTGAGGGTCGTCGCCGTCGGCGGCGACGGCACGGTCAACGAGGTCGCGCAGGCGCTCATCCACACGCCGGTGGCGATGGGGCTCGTGCCCTGCGGATCCGGCAACGGGCTCGCCCTGCACCTTGGCCTTCCGAAGACGCCCGAGGGTGCGCTGCAGGTTGCAGCCGGAAAAGACAGCCGAGTCGGCGAGATGGACACGGCTACCGCCAATGGAATGGTCTTCGTGAACGCCATGGGCCTCGGCCTCGACGCCGAGGTGGCCCAGCGCTTCAACACGCTCACCCGCAGAGGCCTGCCCGCCTACGCCCGTACGGCGCTCGCGGCGTTCTTCAGCAGGAAGTCCATTCGCTGCCACGTCACAGCGGGAAGCCATAGGGAGACGATCGAGGCCCTCCTGATCTCGGTAGCGAATTCCGACCAGTATGGGAACAACGCCCGGATCGCGCCCAATGCGCGGGTGGATGACGGCCTCCTGGACCTGGTCGCGGTGCGGCCGGTCGGGCTCGTCGGCGCCTCCATCCTCGGCATGCGCCTCTTTACGGGTTCCGTCGACCGCAGCAGCAAGGTGCGCCGGCTGCGGGGCGCGCGCTTCCTCATCGAGCGCCCTTCCGCGGGCATCATCCACACCGACGGGGAGACCCACATGGCCGGGGCCTGCGTCGAGGTCTGCGTGCAGACCCGCAGCCTGAGGGTCGCGGTTCCCACGGGCTGCCGCGCGCTTTCGCAAACCAACGATCGGTCCAACGCAGGCTTCGCCCTACAACTACCGTGAAAAAACTACGCGCAAGGACAGTCATCCTCTCCGACATCCACCTGGGTACGGTGGACTCAAAGGTCGCCGAGGTGAACCACTTCCTGCGCCACGTGCGCTGCGAGAAGCTCATCCTGAATGGCGACATCATCGACGGCTGGCAGCTCAAGCGCAACGGGCAGTGGACAAAGGCCCACACCCACTTCATCCGCATCGTGCTCAAGATGCTGGAGAAGCGCGACACGCAGATCGTCTACCTGCGCGGCAACCACGACGACATTCTCTCAAAGTTCCTGCCCCTGGAGTTCGAGAACCTCTCGATCGTCGACGAGTACATCCACGAGGGGGCCAAGGGGAAGTACCTGGTCCTGCACGGGGACGTGTTCGACACGGTGACGAAGAACTTCGTCTTCCTCGCGCACCTCGGCGACTGGGGCTACCAGGCCCTGCTCGCAATCAATCGCGCCTATAACGTGTGGCGCTCGTGGAGGGGGCTGGAATACTGGTCCCTCAGCCGGGCCATCAAGGCCCGCGTGAAGTCGGCCGTGAGCCACGTCTCCAACTTCGAGGAGCACATCGCCGAGCTGGCGCGCTCCCGTGGCTGCGCCGGCGTCATGTGCGGCCACATCCACACCCCTGCCGACAAGATGCTGGGCGAGATCCACTACCTGAACTCGGGCGACTGGATCGAGTCCCTGACCGCGGTCGTCGAGCATTGGGACGGCTCCTACGAGCTGATCGAGTACTCCAAGTTCATCAAGGAGTTCCCCTTCCCCGAGGACGGCGTCCAGGTCGAGGAGCCCTCGGTTGCCGCGGGCTCCGTGGGTGTCGAGGCCCTGCGCACCTACAGCGGAGCCGTCACCGAGACCCCGGTGGTCTGAAGGCTGGATTGACAGGCCGCTAGGGCCTCCCCGTCGTGGGGTGCTTGCCCAACGCAGGTAAAATACTCGTCGCCATGTCCGGGGGCGTAGACAGCTCGGTCGCGGCGCTTGTCCTCAAGAGGCAGGGCTACGACGTGGAGGGGGCGTACATGAAGAACTGGATCAACGAGGACGGCATTGTCGGCGACTGTCCCTGGATGAGCGACATCGAGGACGCCCGGAAGGTGGCCGAGCAGGTGGACATACCGTTCCAGGTCGTGAACCTGATGAGCGACTACCGCGATAAAGTGGTGAACTACCTCCTGGACGGCTACCAGCGCGGGCTGACGCCCAACCCCGACATCATGTGCAACCGCGAGATCAAGTTCGGGGTCTTCCGCTCGTGGGCCCGGGACCACGGCTTCTCGTCGGTCGCGACGGGGCACTATGCCCGCCGCTTGCTCGATGCCCGTGGCAACGCGGTTCTCACCGAGGGCGCGGACCGAAACAAGGACCAGAGCTACTTCCTCGCCCTGCTCTCCCAGGAACAGCTCCAGGACGCGCTCTTCCCCATAGGGGACATCGAGAAGCCCGAGCTGCGGCGCCTCGCCAGGGAGGCCGGCCTCGCCACCGCCGACAAGAAGGATAGCCAGGGCATCTGCTTCATCGGGCAGGTCCGCATGGGCGACTTCCTCAGGGCCTACGTCCCCGACCGGCCGGGTCCGATCGTGAGGGCCAGCGACCAGCGGGAACTCGGCCGCCACAATGGCCTCCACTATTTCACCCTGGGCCAGAGGAAGGGCATCGGCATCCCCTCCAACACGGACCACGAGCGCTACGTGGTCGTCGGAAAGCGGGCCGGCGACGACGCCCTCCTGGTTGAGTTCGACAAGGCGGGATCCCCCGGCCTCTTCCAGTCCGAGGTGAGGGTCCACTCCCTAAGCTGGACGGGCCAGCCTGTCTCCGAGGCCCGAAGCCTCGAGGGACGGGTCCGCTACCGGGATCCGCGGGTGCCCATAATATTCGAGCCGGACGGCACGGGCGGCGCCCTCGTCAAGTTCCACTTGCCGCAGCGTGCCCTGGCCCCGGGGCAGATCCTTGCGCTCTACGAGGGCAGCCGGCTCCTTGGCGGCGGCGTCTACGCCTAGTTGAGGGACGCGAAGGCCAGTGCGGCCGCGAGGCCGATGAAGACGACGCCGATCGCCCAGTCTATCCAGTGGCCGCCGCGCAGGAATGCCCGGCGCATTCGCTCGCGCGTGAAGACAGTGGCGACGAGCGCAAACCAGGCCATGGTCGAGAGGGACATCCAGACGCCGTATCCCGCCTCGACGAGCTTGGGCGTGCGCGGGTCGACCAGGCTCGCGAAGACCGCGACGAAGAAAAGCGTGGCCTTCGGATTGAAGACATTGGTGAGCACCCCCGTGGTCCAGGCCCTCGCCGGGGTGGGAAGCGCGGGCGCTGCGATCTCGGCCGCGGCGGGGCCCGACGGGGAAGGCATTTCGGTCCTCGGCCGGCTCATGAGCGACCTGACCCCGATGTATGCAAGGTAGGCGGCGCCGACGTACTTCACGAAGGCAAAGGCCAGGGGGTAAGTGCGCAGCAGGATGCCGATGCCCAATAGGGCGTAGCTCACATGGATCAGGATCGCGCTTCCGATGCCGATCGCCGTCCAGACAGCGACCCGCCTGCCATGGGCGATGCTCTGGCGCACCACCATGGCAAAGTCCGGACCGGGGCTGATGACGGCGAGGATGTGCGCCACCGCGAGCTTCGCGAACTGCGCCCAGTAGCCGTGCACGGGGCTAGGGGCTGATCTGCTTCACCGAGGGATCCGCGAGCATCTTGTCCAGGCCCTTGGCCTGGATGAACGCCTGGAGGCGGTGGTCGTCGGGGGCCTTGGCGGCCGCGTCCTCAACCAGTCTGCGGCCCTCGTCGCCCCTGCCGAGGATCACGAGGATGTAGGCCCTGCGCAGGATGAGGGACGAGTCCGCAGGGTGCGCCTTGGAGGCGTCCTTGAAGGCGGAGAGCGCCGACTTGTAGGCCTGCCTGGCCCCGTCGGGGTTCTTCAACTGCATGCGCACGACGGCGAGCTTCAGCCACACGTCGCCCTCGTCGGGACAAAGCTCGACCGCCTTCGCGAACATGCCCTCGGCCCTCGGCATGTCGTGGATAGTGACGGCAAAGTCTGCGTCGCTTGCGTCCAAAAGGGCCTGGTTTCGCTCCTCCGTCGTGACCTGCTTTGCGCGGCAGCCCGCGATTGCGAGAATCGCGGCAGCGGCCAGGGCCAGCCGGGCTCTCATCAGAGGTCGGGGGGAACGGTCGACATGGCCTCCTCCATGGTGGTGAGGCCCTCCTTGACCTTCAGGAGGCTGTCCTGGTGCAAGGTCTTCATTCCCCCGCGCATCGCGATCTTCTTGAGCTCCGCAGTGTCGAGCCTCTTGTTGATTCCCTCGATCAGCTCGTCGTTTGTGACCATGAGCTCGTGGATGCCGACTCGGCCCTTGTAGCCGCTGTTGTTGCACTTCGGGCAACCCTTCGGGTTGTGCTTGTAGATCATGCCGCTCCAGCCGATCGCCTTCTGCATGAGCTCCTGCTCCCGGCCCTTCGGCTCGTACTGCAGCCTGCACTGCTTGCAGACGCGCCTCATGAGGCGCTGGGCGCACACGCAGAGGATCGACGACGAGATCATGAAGGGCTCGATGTCCATGTCCGTCAGACGCGCTATCGTGGACGGGGCGTCGTTCGTATGGAGGGTGGAGATGAGAAGATGGCCCGTGAGCGCGGCCTCGACCGCGATCTCCGCGGTTTCCACGTCTCGAATTTCACCCACGAGTATGATGTCGGGGTCTTGGCGCAGGAAGGCTCGCAGCGCGGTCGCGAACGTGAGCCCGATCTGCCGGTGCATCTGCATCTGGTTGATGCCGGGAAGCGTGTACTCGATCGGGTCCTCCGCCGTGCGGATCACGATGTCGGGTGTGTTGATCTCGTTGAGCGCGGAATAAAGCGTCATCGACTTACCCGAGCCGGTCGGACCGCAGTGCAGGATCATCCCGTACGGCTGGCGGATGCAGTCGCGGTACCTCGTCAGGTTCTCCTCGCTGAACCCGAGCGACGTCAGGGGAAGGGTCGACTTCTGCTTGTCGAGAATACGCATGACCACGCCTTCGCCGTAATTCAGCGGCGCGGTGGACACGCGAAGGTCGAGGTCGAGATTCTTCTTCGTGAACTGCTTGAAGACGATGCGTCCGTCCTGGGGGAGCCTTCGCTCCGAGATGTCCAGGTTGCACATGATCTTTAGGCGGGCGACGAGCGCCGGGCCCACCTTCACGGGAAGGCGCAGCTTCTCCTGGCACATGCCGTCCACACGGTACCTGACGATGACGTCCTTCTCCTGGGGCTCGATGTGGATATCGCTCGAGCCCGCGAAATACGCGTCCTCGATGATGCGGTTGCCAAGCTGGATAATGGGCCCGGATTCCTCGTTTACGTCGGAGTCGACGAGTATCGCCGAGTCCTCGTCGTGGCCGTACTCGGCGCCGATCTGCTGCACGACGTCGTCGAAGCCGGACGAGCGGTCGTTGCCCTTGTTGAACTTGTCCTTGATGTCCTTCTCACGCGCGAGGAGGCGCACCACCTTCTTGCCGGTCATCTCCTGGATCTTGGCGGAGAGCGTTACCTCGAAGGGGTTCGCGAAGGCGACGAGAAGGAGATCCCCCACCTGCCCCACCGGCAGCACGAGGTTCTCCTGGCAGAACTCCATCGGGATCCTCTCGAAAGTGGTGGCGGCGACCTTGTAGCGCGCGACGTTGAAGGGCGCCAGGCCGAGCGCCCGGCCCTTCGCCACGAGGCACTGGAAAGCGGTGATCTTGTAGTCCTCCTGCAGGAGGCGGTCGAGGGCGTCTCCGTTGAGGTCCTGGGGCCGGGCCGCGATCGCGTCGCGCTGCTCGGGCGTCAATCTCCCCATGGCGATCAGCTTGGAGACGATGAGGGACTGTACTTTGCCTAGGGCCATGGTCGTCGGGTGTTAGGCGGACTTGGCAATGGGAGCGGCCGCGCCCGCAACGGGAGCGCCTGGAGCCGAGGCTGCGGCTCCGGCGACGGGGAAAGGGGCCCTGGAGCCGCCGGGTCCGGCGAGCCTGTCCATGTGCTCAGCGATGCCTTCCAGCGTCGTGCCGAACCAGAGAAGCGGGCCGTTGTACTTCTTCTCCCAGAAGGTGCGCACCGCCGGGCTCAGGTAGTAGGCGGAGGCAATGAAAGTGAAGTCCTCCTCCTGATCGAACGGCACGGACCAGGTCGCCCAGCAGGCATCGAGGTCCAGGTCCTTCTTCGTATCGTCGGGGGGCTCGTAGCCGCGAAGGTCGATGAGGCCCAGGCCTTCCGTCTCCACCAGGTGCTGCAGGACGTCCTCCTCGCGGATGACGCGGAGCTCGTAGGCCAGCACGCCGAGGACGGTCGCCTGGCGAGGCTGGTTTGAGGCGATGATCTCAAGCAGGCGCTCGTTCGCCTTCTCCAAATCCTCGATCTTCACGAGGTTGTGCTCCACCAGGCCGGCGCCAAGCAGGCGGTTCGCTCGCATCATCAGCGAGCGATTTTCCGGAGACATGGAGGATCCAGAAGCCACGGGTGAATCTTGCCCTAAGCGGCCGCGGCTGGCGACACCTTTTCCTTGCGGCGGAAGACCGTGACCCGCTTCAGCAATTCCTTTTTCAGGCGCTCCAGTCCCTCGTTCTCAAGGCAGGATATCCCGACGACGTCCACCTTGTGGCGGCGCTTGAACTTGGTGAGGTTCGCGGCCGCCGCGGGCAGGTCCATCTTGTTGGCGGCCACGAGCCGCGGCTTCTTCAGGAGCTTCGGGTCGTAGAGCTTCAGCTCCTTAACCAGCTGGCGATAGTCCTCCCTGGGATCGCGGCCGTCGTTGCCGGCCATGTCGACAATGAAGAGCAGGAGGGCGCAGCGCTCCACATGGCGCAGGAAGCGGTGGCCAAGGCCCCGGTTCTCGCTTGCGCCCTCGATAAGCCCCGGGATGTCCGCCAGCAGCAGGCGCTGGTCGCCCTTCACGTAGTCCAGGAACTCGATGACGCCAATCTGCGGGTGGAGCGTCGTGAACGGGTAGGCCGCCGTCTTAGGATGGGCCTTCGTGATCGCGTTCGTGAGCGAGGACTTGCCGGCGTTCGGGAAGCCGACCAAGCCGATGTCGGCGATCGACTTGAGGACCAGCCTGAACTCCCCGCCCTCGCCGACCTGGCCGGGATTGGCCCTGTTGGGGGCGCGGTTGGTCGAGGTCTTGAAGTGGGTGTTGCCCCAGCCGCCGTTGCCGCCCTTGCAGAGGACGACGCGCTGGCCGTCCTCGACCAGCTCCGCAACTACCTTGCCGGTCGAGACGTCCGTAACGACGGTGCCAAGGGGAAGGCGCAGTTCCGCCGGCCGCCCGGCCCTGCCGTTGCAGTCCTTGCCCAGGCCGTGCTCGCCGCGCTCGCCCTTCCAGTGGGGCTTGAACTTGAAATCCACCAGGTTGTTCGTGTCGTGGGAGCCCAGGAGGACCACATCCCCCCCTGCCCCGCCGTCGCCGCCATTGGGACCGCCCCACGGTTCGTATTTCTCCCGGCGGAAGGCTATGCAACCGCGCCCGCCATCACCCGCGGACGCCTTAATGACACATTCATCGACAAACATGGAACCGATGCTACCGAAATACCGCCCGGGATCAAATCGCTATCTTTATTCCTTTTCGGAGGTAGGTCGGCACGTCCAGGTCCTGTCCGTCGAATAGGTTCCGGTCGGTGCGCTCAAACTGGCCGCGGCTCTCGACCTCCCCGAACCCGAATTCATCCTGGTTGGCCTTTGCGGCGACCGCGAGCTCGAGCTCCCCGCCAACCGGGGCAACCACGGGCTCCGGCTTGGGCGGCGCATCCTCGGGACGGGTCGACACCCTGGCCTTTTGGATGACGGGTCTCCTCGCCGGCACGCCGCGGGTCCCCATGTCGCTGGCACCCAGGACCGAGATCTCCACGCGGCCCTGCATGCCCTCGTCAATGACGGCGCCCATGATGATGTGCGAGTCGCGCCCAAACTGGTCGGCGATCGCGGTCATGATCTCGTTGACCTTGGGAAGGGTGAGGTCCGTGCCGCCGGTGATGTTGACCAGCAGGCGGTCGGCCTTGCGGGAGAACTCCGGAGTATGGAGGAGCGGGCAGAGCTTGAGGCTCGCGATGGCCTCCGCAGCCGCGTTCTCGCCGGTGCCCTCCGAGAGGCCGAAGAGCGTCTTCGCCCCGCGGTTCTGGAAGGCCTGGCGCAGCGTCGCAAAGTCCACGTTGATGAGCCCCGTCTTGGAGAGCATCGACCAGATCGACTTCACGCCGCGGCCGATCCACTCGTCGGCGCGCGCGAAGGAGTCCAGGACGGTCTCGTTCTCGGCGGCCTCCTGCAGGAGGATGTCATTCGGCAGCGGGATCACGGCGTCGCAGGAGCGCCTGAGCGCCGCGAGGCCCTCCTCCGCCTGCTTCAGGCGGCGGCCGCCCTCGAAGCTGAACGGAAGCGTGACGAAGGCGATGACGAGCGCGCCCTGCTCGGCGGCTATCTCGGCGATGATCGGGGAGGCTCCCCCGCCGGTGCCGCCGCCCATGCCAGCGATGATGAAGACGAGGTCGCAGTCCTTGACGACATTGGTGATCTTCTCGCGGTCGTCCTCCGCCGCCTGCCGCCCGAGGTCGGGATCTCCGCCGGCGCCTAGGCCGCGCGTCAGGCCCATTCCGATCAGGACCTTGTCCTGCACCGGGGAGCTCGAGAGGGCCTGGTTGTCCGTGTTCACGACGGCCAGCTGGAGACGCTCGAGGCTCTCCATCTTCAGGCGGTCGACCGCGTTGGTGCCGGCGCCGCCCACGCCGACGAGCTTGATGGCGACGCTTCGGTCGGCGAGCACCTGGTGCTCTAGGGGGAGTTCGTTCGGGTTCACGTGGAGGCGAAGAGGCGTGTCACGTTGCGCAGGAAGCCGCCCTTGCGGCGGGCACCGGCGGAGCGCTCGCTGAGCGCGCTGACGCCGTAGTAAAGCGTTCCGAGGGCCGTGTGGTAGCCGGGATCCCTGAGGTTCTCGTTAACCCAGGACGGGGCCTCGCCCAGGCGCGCAGGGGCGCCGAATACCTTGGAGGCGCACTCGGCCAGGGCCGGAAGCTTCGCACCGCCGCCGGTCAGCACGACACCCCCGGGGCATGACTCGGGGGTAAAGGCGTTCGCGAGCTTGCGCTTGACGACATCCATGAGCTCCCAGGCGCGGGACGAGGTGATGGTCTCGATCGCCTGCCTCGAGAACTGGCGGTCGCCGATTGAGAAATTGCCGTCGAGCCAGACCTTTTCGGCCTTGTCGCGCGACTGCACCAGTGCGCGGCCGAAGCGCAGCTTCAGCTTCTCGGCCTGCGTCTCGGTCAGCCGCAGCCCGATGCTGACATCATTCGTGAAGTGGCTGCCGCCGACGGCGATGACGCCGGTCGTGTGGGGGGCCCCGTTGCGGTAAAGGGCGAAGTCCGTCGTGCCTGCACCGATGTCGATCGCGACCACGCCGTTCTGGCGCTCCTCGGGGCTCGTGACCATGTGGCCCGAGGCCAGGCTCGAGAGGACGAGCTCGCGCACCTCGAGATTGAAGCCGCGGATCACGTGAATGTTGTCGGCTAGCCTCTGCTCCTGGCCGTGGACCGTCCAGTATCCCACCTCGAGCTTCTGGCCGACCAGGTGCTCGGGCGACGTCGGCACCAGGCGGCCGTCCACGCGGAACGGCCTGCGGATATTGTGGACCACCATGCGGCCGAGCGGCAGCTCCTTGGCCTTCGCGAGGTCGCATACGGTGCGGATGTCGTCGGCCTCGATCATGTTGTCGGCCGCCTTAACGTTGAGGGAGGCCTCGTTGTAGAACCCCTCAAGGTGACCTCCGGTCTGGGCCAGGAAGACGTGGTCGATGCGCTCGTTGGCATCGCGCTCCGCAACCTCGAGGGCATTGTGGGTGCACTCGGTCGCGGCCCGGTAGTCGACGACGGAACCCTTGATGATCCCGCGAGACGGGCACTCTCCGTAGCCTATGATGACGACCTCGCGGCCGGTGTACTCGCCGACCAGCGCGGTCACCTTGGAAGTACCGATCTCGACTGCGCCTATGAAGGTGGTCTTAGAGCTCACGATGCGTATCTATGTGAAGGTTAGAAAGTCCGGGAAACGCAATCACGGCGTTGGCCGCCTGCGCCTTGAGTGAATTCACCGGGGGCGCATCGACCACCGGGGCAGCCGTGCCGTACGACACGGGGACCTGGGAGCCCAGGGCGAGGTTCACCTCCCGAAGCGGCCTCGTGCGGTCCGTCGAGGAGTCCATCAGCAGGTCCAGGCGGGCCACCTGCACCAGGTAGTCCTCCTTGGTGCCGAAGATGACCTTCAGGCCGTCCTTGGACGTGACATCTATTTCGCCGTCGCTCGAAAGCCGGGCGAGCGAGATCACCTTCCAGGTCCTGTAGAGGTTCTCGGCCTCGAGCCGGGAGGTGGCGAGGAGCTCGGACACGGCCTTCATGCCGTCGATGGGCGACAGGGCCTTGCCCACCCGCGTCAGCCTCA
>DASRSJ010000176.1:0-5056 GCA_035656555.1 Opitutaceae bacterium | reverse complement strand
ATCGTCAACGCCGACGTTCCCCTGCCCCTTCCCCCCGGATCGAGCGTCGTCGGGACGGGCGGGACGCTGACGACCGTGCGGGCCATTGTGGGCGCGAGGTCGGGAGTGAGGGCATCCGAAGCGGATCCCGTGATCACGGTCGACCTGCTTCGGGAGATGCTGGCCTCCGTGGGTCCTGTGGACCTCGCCGCAAGGAGGCGCATAAAGGGACTCTCCGCGGAGCGCGCGGACGTCTTCCCGACGGCGCTCGTGACGCTTCTTACCTTGGCGGAGATCGGAAAGATCCAGTCCTTCCATCACTCCTTCCGCAACCTGCGCTGGGGCGTGGCCTCGAGCCTCCTGGCCGGCGGCGAGCCCGGGGCCTAGCCTTTCCTCAGGGCCTTGATCTGGGCCTTGAAGTCCGCGGGCAGCGGGGCCTTCAAGTCGAGCGTCTTGCCGGTCGTCGGGTGAAGGAGCGAGAGGCGCCCGCTGTGGAGCATGACGCGCTCCGGAACGCACTTCACGCGCGAGTCGAGCTTCCAGCCGTAGGCCGTGTCGCCGAGGAGCGGGTGGCCGATCGCGGAGAGATGGACGCGGATCTGGTGGGTGCGCCCCGTGTGGAGCGTGCAGAGGACGAGGGCCGCGTAGGTGCCGAACTTCTCAAGCAGCACCCAGTCGGTCCAGGACGCGCGGCCCCCGGCGGCCTCCTCGACGACTGCCATCTTGTGGCGGTGGCGGGTGTTGCGGCCTATAGCCTTCTTGATCGACCCGCTCATGAGGCGCGGGACGCCGAGGACGAGGGCCGAGTATTCCTTGATGACCGTCCTCGCCGCGAACTGGCTCGCGAGAGCACGGTGCGCCGCGTCGGTCTTCGCCACGATGATGACGCCCGAGGTCTCGCGGTCCAGGCGGTGGACGATGCCGGGGCGCTCGACGCCGCCGATGCCGCTCAGCGAACCCTTGCAGTGCGCCAGGAGCGCGTGGACCAGCGTGTCCTCGCGCGTGCCGGCGCCCGGGTGGACCACCATGCCCGCGGGTTTGTTGACCGCGAGGAGCGCCTTGTCCTCGAAGAGGACGTCGAGCTTGATCTTCACGGGACGAAGCTCGGAAGAGACCACCTCGGGGAAGGAGAATTCGATGACGTCCCCGGCGAAGACATTGGCCTTCTGGGCCAGCGGCTTGCCGCCCTTGAACACGAGGCCCGCTTCGAACGAGCGCTGGAAGGCGACACGGCTGTGCTCCGGGAAGGCCATCGCGAGCGCCTTGTCGGCGCGGGCATGGCGCACTTCCTCGGGTACCGTGTGCGTCTGGGTCATCACCCAGAGCCCAGCACGCGGTCGATTTCAGCAAGCCATTTCGTCTTCTCCGCTGCGGGAATATCGGCGACCTTCCAGCCGTTGCGCGCGACCTGCGCCAGCTCGGCCCGCGTAAAATTGCCCTCGGCAGCGAGGGCCATGTAGTCGTCGCTGACGCGGTTCGCGAAGTTGAGCGGGTCGTCCGTCGAGACCGTGCAGTTGACGCCGGCCTTCATGAGGGCGCGCAGCGGGTGCTCCGCGATGCTTGGGTAAACCTTGAGCCCGATGTTGCTGAGCGGGCACGTGTCGAAGGTGGCCCCCTGGTCCGCGGCATACTTCACGACCTCGGGATCCTCGATCGCGCGCACGCCGTGCTGCACGCGCTTCACGCCCAGCTTCTCGATCACGAGGCGCACCTTGTCGGCCCCCGCGAACTCGCCGGAGTGGCACTTCGTCTCCTTGCCGGCCTTCCGTATCCGCTCCCAGATCTTGTAGGTCCAGGGCTCGATCGGGATCGTCTCGATGCCGTGCAGGTCGACTCCCGCAAGGCCGTCCCAGTTCTCAAGGTCGTCTATCGTGTCCTTGAGCGGCCCGTTGTAGGCTCCGCGCAGCATGCCGGTATAGACGCGAACCGTGAGACCCGGGGGCGCCGCCGCGAGTATCGCGGCCAGGATCTCCTTACCGGGGATGCCGCAGATCTCCTGGATGTGCAGGTGGAAGCTCGTCTCAACGTACCGCACATTCTCGCGGACGTAGCCGGCGAAGATCATCCTTGCGGACTCGTAATAGCGCTCGGCCGACGTGTACCACGGGACGGCGCAGCCGAGGAGCTTCTCCTCGAAGTCCGGGAACGTCTCGTAGCGGTAGGAGCGCTGCCTGAAGGCCGGGTTGGCCGGATAGCGCTTCGGGTCCCAGGCCCTCAGGATCTCGTCGTAGGGCACGGCGCCCTCGATGTGCAGGTGGGTCTCGGTCTTCGGAAGCCCTTGGATAAAGGCCTCTAGGTCGGCGGAATATTGGGCACCCATTTGCATCAACGAATCCGTATTTGAAGATATGATCAAGATATTCCAGTTATCGCCAACTCGGACCCGTCAGGAAGAAATGGCGTGAGGCAGTCGGCTCCGCAGGAAATTTTCGACCTTCGGTAATGAGTCAGCTTTAACCGAACTGAAGAGTGAAATCCGGGAGATACCAACCTCAGACAGCACCTTTTCCTGCGCTGGTCCCGAGATGACGTCGATTAGCTGTTCAAGGAGCTTGAGCACCTCACCTTCATTGATCGATCCCGTCCGAGCGACTGCCTGGATATCCTTGAGATATTCAGGAATGACCCGGGAAAGTATAACGATGCGTCTCCCGTCCTGCCTGTCGGTTTGCTTTATACTTACGACGTTGGCGATTTTCGCCTTAAGCAGAGCAATGGGACCAGGAATTCGGACCTGGGTCTGGCTATCGCCTATGGCAACAAGGTATGAAGGTTCTCGCAGTTCCTCGTTCGTTACGCCGTTCAAATTCCGAAGGACTTCAATAAGGATGGGTGACCCTTCACTGTCGGCTGATATCACGACACCGACTTCGTTTTTCGGAGGTTTCAGTGGGAAGAAGCGCGGCTTCACGCCGATTATTTTCCCGAGTTCGAGCAGGGTCTCCCTGTCACCGAGGACATCGGCATCCCTCGAAACAAATGGAGCCAGATCAGCCGTGTCCTTCCGGTAGTAAAGAGCCCACAAGTTCACGGCCTGACCGCCGACGAGGAATGTAGGTTCCTGTGTCTTAAGCAGGGATGAGAAATCGGACGGGGACCTCGGCCTTGCGTCAACGGGATGCATGTGCCTGGGCGAAATCGATCATCCGAATCGGAAAGGTCGGGTGCACTATAGAGTTTCTCGCCTCGATCTCCTGTGGATTTGCCAAATTCAAATCGAGCAGCACTCGATCAAATTCACGTTGCTCGCGTTTGAACCGAGCCACCTTTGCCGAGGTCCGTGCGGTCTCTGAAATCTGAGGAGCGAGTTTCCATACCGTCGACTTAAGTTCGGACAGATGCCTCGGCTCCGCTGCGCGTTTCCTAACATGCTCACGCACCGCAGTCCTCAAAGTCTCCATTACAGACGTCCCTTCGATTCGGGAGATGGTGGCGACCGCAGCCAAGACGGCTTTGTGCTCAGCAAGACTTTGCCGCCGTTTTGACGTCGAGAGCTGGTTTGGCATAAAAGGTTGAATCAACCTAATGCATTATCGCCACTCTGCAATATCTTTCATTTTCGGCCCGAACTACGTAAGTTGTCTGTCCACAGCCACTTCCCAGATTCCGCCATACCGTCAGCGCGTAGGCTTCCTCTTCCGGTGGCTCGGCGGCCCGTGAAGACGGAACGCCATGGCGGCCTTCTTGCCGTCGGGGTCGCCTGTGGGCATCGGTGCACCAAAGGCGCCCTGACCGTCGGCCTTGGGGGGCTTGAGGCGCTTGGGCGGACGGTTCATTCCAGCGAGGCCGGATTGCCTTCAGGAACCCGCCATCAGGTAGGCGGGATTGAGCTTCTGCAGGGACTTCGGAACGAAGTGGCCATCCTTGCGGATCAGCTTGCCGTCGAAGCGGATCTCGCCGCCGCCGTACTCCGGGGTCTGGATGCAGACCATGTCCCAGTGGACCTGGGACTTGTTGCCGTTGCCGTAGCCCTCGTAGGCCTGGCCGGGCGTGAAGTGGAAGGAGCCGGCGATCTTCTCGTCGAAGAGGATGTCGCGCATCGGCAGCGTGATGTGCGGGTTGAAGCCGATCGCGAACTCGCCGATGTAGCGCGCGCCCGGGTCGCTATCGAGGATCTGGTTGAGTTTCTTCGTGTTGTTCGAGGTGGCCTCGACGACCTTGCCCTTCTTAAAGACGAGGCGGATGTTGTCGAACGAGGATCCGAGGTAGACCGTCGGCGCGTTGTACTGCAGGACGCCCTCGACGGACTCCTTCACCGGGCAGGAGAACACCTCGCCGTCAGGGATGTTGAACTCCCCACCGCACTCCTTGGCACCGATGCCCTTGATCGAGAACGTGAGGTCCGTGCCGGGCCCGGTGATCTGGACCTTGTCCGTCGCCTTCATGAGGTCGGAGAGAGCCTTCATGCCGGGCTTCATGCGCGCGTAGTCGAGCGTGCAGACCTTGAAATAGAAGTCCTCGAAGGCCTCGGTGCTCATGCCCGCCTGCTGGGCCATTGACGAGGTCGGCCAGCGCAGCACCACCCACTTCGTCTTGTTCACGCGGTGGTCAATCACGGGCTTCATGATCTTGCTGACCAGCTGCACGCGCGATGACGGGACGTCGGCGGCCTCGAAGATGTTGTCTGAGCCGCGGAGCGCGATGTAGGCGTCCATCTTCTGCATCCGCAGGAGCTCGACCTCGGACAGCGCGCTGTACTGGGCCTCCTCGGCCCCGAGCGTCAGCTCCCTCGTGATGCGGGCCCGGTGGAGCTGCACAAAGGGCATCGCCCCCCTGCCCCGCGCGGCGCGGACGAGCGCGATCACCATGGCGTCCGGCACGTCGTAGGCGTCGATCAGGACGCGCTCGCCCTTCTTCAGGGAGGTCGAGAATCCGGCGAGTCCTTCGGCAAGCTGGGTGAAGCGTGGGTCGATGATCATGGGGAGGACAAACCCTCTCCCTTGGGGGCGAATCCCGCAAGCGAGTTCTGGGGAAAGCAGATGCGTCCAACTGCCTCGTCGAAGTCGGCCGCGCCGCGGATGATCTCGATCTCAAGGCGCAGGTAATAGACCGGCAGCGGGCTGCCGCCGGGCTCGAC
>DASRSJ010000175.1:0-8050 GCA_035656555.1 Opitutaceae bacterium | reverse complement strand
AAGAAGGGCGGTATCACGGGATCGACCAGCGAGCGCGAGTACCGCGAGAAATACGAGAAGGAGCTCTTCAACCGCCTGTTCTTCACGCCGGGCGCGCCGCTGATCTTCGTCTCCGCCATGACGGGCTACGAGGTCTCGCGCATGCTCAATTCCGCGGTGCAGCTGCACCGCACCCTGGACAAGAAGCTGCCGACCTCGCGTCTGAACGAAACGCTCAAGTTCCTGACGAATCGCACGCCGCCGCCCGCGATCGGCAACCGCCGCTTCAAGATCTACTACGCCACGCAGACGGGAAACCGTCCGTTCCGCATCAAGCTTTTCTGCAACCGCGAGGACTCGCTCTCCGAGAGCTACCGCCGCTACCTCGAGGGCGGCCTCGTGAAGGAATTCGAGCTCCAGGGATGCCCGGTGGAGTTCGAGCTCGTGGGCAAGCCCCGCGGTGACGCGGTGGACCGCAGCAACTGGAAGTAGTCCCCATGGCGGATACCCTTCGCCTCGTCTTCATGGGATCGGACCCGGTGGCGCTGTGCCTCCTGGACTGGCTTGTGGCCGAGGGGAAGCAGCATGCGGACCTCGTCGGGATTTTCACCGGCGTGGACAGGCCCTCGGGTCGTGGACAGTCGGTGAAGCCAAATTCGGTCAAGGCGTGGGCCGACGCCCACAACCAGGCGGCCTACCAGCCCGAGAAGCTGGACCCGGCGGCGCTTGAACACCTGAAGTCCCTGCAGCCCGATGTTGTCCTCGTGGTCGCCTACGGCCGGATCCTGAAGGACGACTTCATTGCGGTGCCCCGCCTTGGGACGCTCAATCTCCATGCGTCGCTTCTTCCGAAGTACCGCGGCGCCTCACCCATCCAGACTGCGGTCGCGCAGGGCGACAAAGAGACCGGCTTCGCGCTCATGAGGATCGTGCGCGAACTCGACGCGGGACCCGTCGCCGCCGTGGAGCGGATCCCCATCGGCCCGCTCGATACCGCGCTCGAGGTGGAGCACGCCCTTGCGGCCGCGGCGGCGCCGCTCCTTGCCCGAACGCTGCCGCTTCTTGCGTCCGGGTCCCTTGAGTTCGTCCAGCAGGACCATGCAAGCGCGACCTTCTGCAGGCGCCTTGAGAAGGCGGACGGTGTCCTCGATTTTACGGCCCCGGCCCCGGATATCGCGGCCCGGATCAACGGCCTGCATCCCTGGCCGTCCGCGACCGTGGACGTCGCCGGCGTCGCGGTGAAGCTTGGGCTCGCGGACACGAGCGACCAGCCTGCTCTTGGCTCTCCCGGTTCGGTCCTTGGCCATGACGCCCACGGAGTCCTGGTCGCGACGGGGCAGGGTACGCTGAGGCTCAGGCGCCTGCAGCGCCCGGGCGGCCGCATGCTGGAGGCAGCCGAGTTCCTCAGGGGATTCCAGGTCCCGGCGGGCACGCTCCTCGCCTCGCAGCCCATGCCGCCCCTGGTCGGCGCGCAGCCCTTCAGGCACTGAGGCCGCGCGGCCACATGCCGCTTGTTTTCACGGGGCCTTTGCGCAAGCCTGACTGCCGATGCCTGGCAGGTCAGTCCTCAGCCGTTCGATGCTCCTATGCGCCCTAGCCGCGCCGTTTTTCACGGCGCCGGCGGCCCTCGCGCAGACGGATGTCGCCGACATGCGCGAGGACGTCCGCGGCCTTACCCAGAGGGTGGGCGAGCTCTCGCTCAGGGTGGAGCAGCTGGAGCACGAGAACGACGCCCTGCACGCCAAGGTTGCCGCACTCGGCGGCACCAAGGATTCGGTCACGACCGCCCAGCTCAACTCGGCCGTGGCCGAGCTGAATGCCTCAATCCACTCGGCGGTCGCGGACTCCAGGACCGAGATCCTGGAGAAGGTCGCCACGCAGATGGAGGTGCTGGCGAAGCAGACCAATGCGGCCCTCGACTCGATGGCGAAGCCCGCGGCCCGGCCCGCGCCGACGACATCGTCGGCAACCTACACGACGAGCGCCGGAACGGCGCCATCTCCCGCGAAGGCGGAGTTCAGCGAGAATTTCCCGAAGGAAGGAATCAGCTACACCGTCGCGAAGGGCGACTCGCTCGGCGGCATCGCCAGGAAGACGTCGTCAAAGTCCGCGGACATCATCGCGGCGAACAAGCTCACTGATCCCTCCAAGATCCAGGCGGGGCAGATCCTCTTCATTCCCGGCGGCAAGCAGCCGCACGCACCCTGACTCATGGCAACCCCACAAAAATCACGACTTGGCCGCGGACTAGGCGGCCTCATTTCCGCTGGAAAGCCGGCCGCGGCGCCACAGGCGGCCCCCGTGGCGGCACCGCAGGCCCCCCAAGCCGCGGGATACATCGAGCTCCAGGTCAGCCTCGTGGAGCCGAGTCCCTACCAGGCCAGGAGGGAGATCATCCCGGAGCAGCTGGCTGAGCTTGCGGAGAGCATCCGCAGCGAGGGGCTCCTGCAGCCGATCGTCGTGCGCAAGGCCGGCGAGAAGTACCAGCTGATCGCGGGCGAGCGCCGCTGGCGCGCCTTCCAGCAGCTCAAGATCAAGACGATCCCGGCGCGGATCGTGGAGGCGAGTGACGCCTCCGCCGCATCGATCGGCCTCATCGAGAATCTCCAGCGCGAGGGCCTGAACGCGATCGAGGAGGCCCTTGGCTTCGCGAGCCTCGTCCGGGATTTCGACCTCACGCAGGAGACGGCGGCCGAGAGGGTCGGCAAGAGCCGTGCCTCGGTCGCCAATGCGCTTCGGCTCCTCGCCCTTGATTCCGAGATTCAGGGCTACATTGCGAAGAACCTCCTGAGCGTGGGCCACGCCAAGGTGCTCCTCGGCGTCGAGGACGTCGGCACCCGCTCGCTCCTGGCGCGCCGCGTCATCGAGGAGGGCCTCTCCGTCCGCACCACGGAGAAGCTCGGCAAGTCAGCGAAGCCCGCCGCCGGCGCGAAGTCCGCGGCCAAAGCCCGCGCGACCTCCACCCGCGACGCGGCTGCCGTCGAGAGCATCCAGAGGCGCCTCACGTCCCACCTGGGCGCCAGGGTCGCGGTCCTTCACACGCCCAAGAAGGGCCGGATCGTCATCGAGTACCGCGGCAATGAGGATCTCCAGAGGGTCCTGGAAAAGCTGGGGCTCGAGTCCACCGATCCGGTCTAAAGGCCTGCCGTGGCCGAACGTCGCCGTCAGTGCCTGCTGCTGATCGCGATCCTCGTTGCCTCCACGCTCCTTCGCTTCCTCCTCTGCGCCCGGGGCGGCCAGTACTTCCTAAACGATGAGCAGCGCTACGACCGGGGCATCAGCCTCTATGTCGCGGCCCTGAACGGCGACACGGCCCACGCGCGCGAGGTGCTGGCGCTGCCCGAGCATCCGCTGTTCCCCTGGCTCGGCGCGGCCGTCACGGCCATGCAGCGCCCCTTCGCATCCCTCGTGGGCCGCGGCGACTGGGGGCATCACCCGGAGAACATCGCGTTCAGCATCTGGATCGGGGCGTGCCTCCTTTCGCTCTTCTCCTCCCTTAACATCCTGCTGGTGGCGCTTGTGGCGCGCAGGCTGGGGGCGGGGTGGGGCGAGGCGCTGTGGTCGGCGCTCCTCATGGCGGTCTCAAACACCGCCCTCTATTACTCGCGGCACCTCGTGCCGTATGACGCGGCGATCTGCGCGGGGCTCACATCGCTGCTCCTGGGTCTCGGCGGCCGCTCGAATGCGCGCGTATTCCTCTCGGGCATCCTGGCATGCAGCGTCTTTCTCCTCTACAACGGCTATTGGTTCCTTCCGCCGGTGGTCGGGCTCCTGTTCCTTAGGTCATGGAAAGGAGACCCCGATATCCGCGCCAAGGCGGTGGCCTTCGCCCTGGGAGGCGCGGCCATCGCAGCCGCGGTCTTCCTCATCGGCACCTGGGCGGGCGGCGGCGAATACTGGAGAATCATGGGGGCCTTCAGTCACACGGTGACGCAGGGCCTATTCTCAGAGGGATGGTCGCTTCCCTGGGAGTATTTCTGGAATTCCGAGGGCTGCCTCGGCGCGGTTGTCGTGGCGCTCATCGCCTGCGCCTGGGTGTCGTCCTCGAGGCTTGGCCGCCCCCGGGCGAGCCGCCTCGTCTTCGGGCTGGCCGGGGCCGCGCTCGTCTACGCGCTCCTCGTCGTCTTCTCGGTCGGGCTCAATTTTTTCGTCGTCTACGGCCGGACGGTGAAGCCGATAGTCCCCTTTCTGTGCATCGCGGGAGGTTGCGCGCTCGCCCAGCTCCTCGGCGAGCGGCGGACAATCCGAATCCTCGTGGCCACGGGATTTGTCGCGGGCGGCATCCTCATGGCGGTCCCGCACTTCACTTTCATTTTCCCGCGGGAGGTGGAGGTCTACGTACTCAGGAATTTTGGAAACCCCAAGCGGACGCTCAGCGTGTCGGGATCGATCTACATCCCGCTGGCGGTTCCGGTCGGCCGCCCGGACCTGGCGCTCGTGAACGACCAGATCCTGTACCCGATAAAGGACTTCATCGGATATCCCGAGGGCCGGACACTGTTCAGTGTCGAGAACGTCCTGGATTATCGGCCCTTCCAATATGAGGGGCACACCCCGAGGCAGCGGAAAATCCTGCGTGATAGGGACATTTCGGTGCGCCTGATACTTCTGGCCCATCCCGAGACCGTGCCAAACGACCTTCCCTTCGCCCTGCGCAACCAGACGCGGCCCGACGGGCGGGGATCCTGAGCGGGAAGCCGGGCTTCCAGGACCCCTTTTGGGGCTGCCGCCATGGCGTTGACAAGGCCCTCCCGGGTCTGCTTGGCTGACCCTTCCTCGACATGAGCATCCTACTCGGCTTTTGCACGGCAATCCTGATCCTGACGTCCATCGTTCTTATCCTGTTGGTACTCGCGCAGAAGGCGAAGTCCGACGGCGGAATGGGCGCCGCCATGGGCGGCGGCATGGCTGAGGCCACGTTCGGCGCGGATACCGGCAATGTGCTCAGCAAGGCCACGATCAACGCGGCCATCGTCTTCTTCGTCATGAGCATCACCCTTTACCTGGGCAGGATCTACGAGGCGAAGCACTCGACCCCTTCGGGCGGCGCGCTTCCCACGATCTCGGTCCCGGTCTCGGCGAAGAGCTCCAACGTTCCGTCCGGTATCGCGGTGCCGGCACAATCGGGCGCGAAGCCGGCTCCGGCGGCGACGAAGCCCTGACCGGCTCTTGAAGAGCCCGTCCGAGGTTTCGCTTCGATGGGCCGGCCTGGGCGCCGCTCTGCTCTGTCTTGTTGGCTTTGCGTCGCTCCCTGCGTGCGCGCGTGCCGCCTCGCTTCCGGACCATGCGTCCGCCTCCACAATCCTAGAGCATTTCAGGCAATCGATCTGGTCTGAGCCCGTCTACGCGGAGTTCGACCTCAGGCAGCTCCCCCGAAGGGGCGAGGAGAAGGACTTCAAGGGGCGCTTCTGGGGCGCACGCAATGACCGCGGCCCCATTACCCGCGTCGAGCTCGATGTCGGCAAAGGCGGGATGACCAGGCACCTCCTGATCCAGGGCGGACCTGACGGGGCCATCTGGGTCTCGGATGGTCCCGGTGCGGGAAGGCCTGCGGACGACATCCTTCTCACGCCGCTCGTCCCGGGGGTCGAGATGACACCCTTTGACCTGCTGCCGATGCCCTATCTCTACTGGCTGGATTACGATCTCGCGTCGATTGAGCGGATCAGGGGCCGGCCTGCCTACACGTTCGTCTTCAGCCCCTCGGCGGAATTTTCAGACAAATTTTTAACAGTCAAGTCGGTCAGGGCGTACTTGGACACCCAGTACGACGCCCTTGTCCAGTCCGAGGCGATCGGACCGGCCGGAAAAGTGGCTAAGACCCTTTCTCTATTGGAGCTACGGAAGGTAGGAGACCGCTGGATACCCAAGGACGTCGAGGTCAGGAACGAGGCCAGCCGCGACAAGACGCGCCTGTCCCTGACGGCGGTCGCCGTCGGCGTCGCCCCCGACCCGGCGATCTTCGATCCGGCCCTTCTGGGGGCTCCGGTCGCGGGTGTTAAGGGTCCGGGCCTTCTGCGAGTAAATCCGTAGCCCAAAAATTCAGAATTTCGTTGCCGAGCCGCCGTCTGAAGTACCTTCTCGACTCCCCTTCGGTTATGGCTACCCGCTCAGCATCAGCCCCGCTCACCTTCGACCTTCCGATCTCGCTGATCGCAAAGATTGAGGCCCACAGGAAGAAATACGGACTGAAGACAGCGAGCGAGGTTGTCCGCCTCGCGATCGACAAGTTCGACTTCGAGGGCTGCAAGCCCGCCCGCGACCCGCACCGCCAGGTGTCGGTCCGCCTGGGCACCAACCAGCGCGCAATGCTCAAGCGCTTCGCGAAGAAGAAGAGCGCCAGCGTCGGCGAGCTGCTGCGCTTCGCTCTCGAGGGCCTCCCGGCCAAGAAATCGAAGTCCCGCTAGGCTGCGGCCCGGCAAGGGCGCGGGGGGCATTTTGAGGAGCTACCCTCTTGCGTTCAGGGCCAAGGATTCCTTTTAGTGGGCTCCTTTGCACACGATGTCACAAACCCCCCTGCCAACGTTATCCACATGGGCTCGCAACATAGCCCCGTCGCCGACCCTCGCGGTCGACGCGAAGGCCAAGGCCCTCATGGCGAAGGGCGAGGACGTCTGCAGCTTCGCCGCCGGCGAGCCCGACTTTGACACCCCGCAGCACATAAAGGATGCGGCGATCGCCGCCCTCCAGGGCGGCAAAACCAAGTACGTTGCGACCAACGGGATCGAGGAGCTGAGGAAGGCCATCAGCGAGTCGTACCTCACGAGCTACGGGCTAAAGGTGGCCCCCACGCAGGTTGTGGTGAGCCCCGGCGGCAAGTTTTCGTGCTACCTGGCGATCATGGCCACCTGCTCGCCTGGCGACGAGGTGATCATCCCGGCTCCCTACTGGGTCAGCTACCCCGAGATGGTGAAGCTCGCGGGCGCCGTCCCGAAGGCGGTCTTGGCGACCGACAAGACCGGATTTAAGCTGACGCCGGACCAGATCGAGGGCGCAATCACGCCGAAGACCAAGCTCCTGATCCTCAACTCGCCGTCGAACCCGACGGGCGTCGTCTACACGCGCAGCGAGCTTGAGGCCATCATGGCCGTCGCGTCGCGCCGCAACATCTACGTCCTCTCGGACGAGATCTACGAGAAGCTGGTGTATGACGGGCAGTCGTCGACCTGCCTCGCGGCCCTCAATGCGGACGCGGAGTCGCGCACGCTGACGGCTTCCGGGTTCTCGAAGACCTTCTCGATGACCGGTTGGCGCCTCGGGACCCTCGTCGCGCCTCCCGCGCTCGCGAAGGCCGTGGCCGAGCTCCAGAGCCAGATGACCTCCAACGCGACGACCTTCGCCCAGTTCGGCGCGGTCGCGGCCCTCAGGGAGGCCGAGAAGACCAAGGCCGCCCTCGAGCACATGCTGGCCGCCTTCGACCGCCGCCGCCGCAAGCTCCACGAGGGCCTGACGGCGATCCCTGGCATCAGCTGCGTGCTCGCCCAGGGCGCGTTCTACCTCTTCCCGAACATCTCCTCCTTCGGCATGACCTCGCTCGAGTTCTGCGACAAGCTCCTCGAGAGCGAGAAGGTTGCCGCTGTGCCCGGATCGGCATTCGGAGCCGAGGGTTACCTGCGCCTGAGCTACGCCACCAGCGACGAGATCATCGCAAAAGGCGTGGCGAGGCTCGCGAATTTCTGCAAAGGCCTCAAAGGTTGAGGCAACTTCACCAAATCAAAGATCCGCATCCCATGGCCTACAAAGACATCACCCCGCCCGCAGGCGGCAAAATCTCGATCAACGCCGGCAAGCTGAACGTCCCGGACAACCCGGTGATCCCGTTCATCCGCGGTGACGGCACGGGCCCCGACATCTGGGCCTCGTCGGTCAGGGTGCTCGATGCCGCGGTCGAAAAGGCCTACGGCGGCAAGAAGAAGATCTCGTGGTTCGAGGTCTTCGCGGGCGAGGAGAGCTTCAAGCGCTTTAACAACTGGCTTCCCGATGACACGGTCGAGGCCTTCAAGGAGTACATCGTTGGCATCAAGGGCCCGCTCACGACCCCGGTCGGCGGCGGCATCCGCTCGCTCAACGT
>DASRSJ010000174.1:0-7645 GCA_035656555.1 Opitutaceae bacterium | reverse complement strand
AGACGGTGGGGCGCTGCAGGAGCCAGTTAAGCGCGACCTGGGGGACCGTCTTTTCCGTCTCCTTGGCGACGGCCTCCAGGGCGTCGACGACGCCGTAGAGGTACTCGCTGTCGACCTGGGGACCCATGCTCGTGTTTGTCGGATCGTTCAGGCGCGAGACCTCGGGAAGGGGCTGGCCCCTGCGGATCTTGCCGGTCAGGCGCCCCCAACCGAGCGGGCTCCATACCACGCACCCGACACCCTGGTCGATTCCGAGCGGCATAAGCTCCCACTCGTAGTGGCGGCCGATGAGGGAGTAGTACGCCTGGTGGGCAACGTAGCGCGAGAGGCCGTGGGCGTCGGACGCCGACAGCGACTTCATGATGTGCCATCCCGAGAAGTTCGAGCAGCCGATGTAGCGGATCTTTCCGCTCTTAACCAGGAGGTCGAGGGTCCCGAGTGTTTCCTCGACCGGCGTCATCGCGTCAAACGCGTGGAGTTGATAGAGGTCGATGTAGTCGGTACCCAGCCGGCGAAGGCTGGACTCGACCGTGGCAATGAGGTGCTGGCGGGACGACCCGACATCGTTGGGGCCCGGGCCCGTCCGGAAGGTTCCCTTGGTGGAGACAAGCACCTTGTCCCGGCGGCCCTTCATTGCTGCGCCGAGGATCTCCTCGGAGCGGCCCTCGGAGTAGACGTCGGCCGAGTCGAACATGTTGAGGCCTGCCTCCAGGCACACGTCGAGGAGGCGGGTCGCCTCCGGCGCGTCGCTGCCGCCCCAGGCCTTCATCACGCCTGCGGTGCCAAACGTTCCGGTTCCGAGGGTGAGTACGGGGACCTTGAATCCCGATTTGCCGAGCTGTCTGTATTCCATGGTGCGTTTATTGGGTTTGAAGCTGAAGGGAATGGCTAAACGCGCCTTACGCAACAGCGGGCCATTGTTTTGGGGGCGGGTTCGTCCTCCAGCGGCGCGGGGATATGCCGATTAATGGAAAGGTCACCTGAATCAGGCGCAAGTGCCTGGGCCCCCGTGCGCAAGGACATCCTCCCATTCTACAGAGCCCTCGGCCTCAGCCCGGGCGCCGAAGCCATTGATATCCGCCGGGCCTACCGGCAGATGATCCAGCAATGGCATCCCGACCTATTCAAGCCCGGCTCGCCCATGCAGACGACGGCCGAGGACATCACCAAGGAGATCAACGAGGCCTACGAGCAACTGTACAGGAAGAAGCTCTACAGGAATTTCCTCCCCAAGTCCGAGCGCAAGGAGGAGGCCCGGCCGAGTCCCGAGGAAGGGGACAAGCCCCGGCCGGCAAAGGCGCCGGCGCCCAAGACGCGCTCGAAGCCGGGAAAGCCGTTCTCCTGGCGGTGGGATGGCCTAAGCCGCGAACGGCTCGGCCAAGTGGTGTCAAAGGTGCTCGGGTCAACGGGGACGCGCGTGACGGCGGGGGCGTGCATCGTTGCCCTTGTATTGCTGGCCGCTCGCTCGTGGCTTGAGACGGCGGACTTCAGCACGGGCGACCAGCCCACAGCCGTGCAGTCAAAAACAGATGCGGACCCGCAACGCATTGCCGTTTACCCGGCTCCGGTCGCGCGGGCGATTCCCTCGCGTTCGCGAACCATCACGGGAACTGTCGCATCCGTACCCACGAGGCCGTTGCCGTTACTAGCACCAAAGGCCGAGGCCGTGGCCACGTGGCCGCAATTTGGGCCTGTCACCCCGCTCGAATTCGATGCGGCCGACGAGTCCGGAAACACTCTCCTGATGGACAACGCGGCCGCGCTTCTCGACGTCATCGAGCTCGGCGACAGCAGGGCCCGTGTGCGTGCAGTGCAGGGCGTGCCGGATGAGGTCAGCGACTCCATTTTCCGCTACGGATCCTCCATCGTCTATTTTAGGGAGGGCAGGGTGAGCGCCTGGAGGAACAGGCTTCCCCGCCTGCGTATCAGGGACTGGTCAGCCAACGTGCTGCCGACACTGGACAGATTCTCCATCGGCTCCTCGCGCGGCGATGTCGTGCGAGCCCAGGGACTGCCCGGCGCCTTTGACGCGACGAGCTACGTCTACGGCTCATCGGTAATCAGCTTTGAGCGGGGGCAGGTCTCGGGCTGGAGTGAGGGCGACGTGGCCCTGCAGCATTTCGACATGCCAAAGCTGCCCTTCATGGACCTGGACCGCATGGCCCTCTGGGGCGGCAGAGCCTTCTAAGGCTCTGCGTGCGTTCCTAGAATTTAAGGGCGGCCTCGGTTCCCGCGCACCTGGGTGCTCCGGGTGCCCCGCTGGAAACTCCGGGTATGATCTGGGAATAGTAGCGCTCATCGGTGGCGTTCTCAACGTACACCGAGAGCCTCCAGCGGGAGGTCTCAAATCCCGCGCGGCCCTGGAGCAGCAGGTAGGCGGCCTGCGAGTATTCCGACTGCTCCGACTCGGTGTAGAAGGTCCTCCCAGTCGCCTTGGCGCGCACCGAGCCAAACCAGCCGGACGGCGAATGGTAGCTGACATCGAGCATCGCGGTGAAGGACGGGGCGTAGGGGGCCTTGTCGCCCGCGTGGCTCAAGCCGGAAAGGGGGTCCCGGAACTCAAGCAGCCTGACGTCCTGAAGTCCCGAATTGGCCGTCACGGTCCAGGACGATGCGGGTTTCCACGAGGCCTCGCACTCGATCCCGGTCGAGCGGGCCCTGGGCGCCGTCGCGACGAAATAGTCGGCGGCGCTGAAGGAGCGCTCGATCTGGTAGTTCCGGATCTCGTAGTCAAAGGCCCTGAGGGCGATCATGGCCTTTCGCTGCGCAAAGGAGGACTGGAGGCCGGCCTCGAATGCGACGGTGGTCTCGGGGTCAAAGGGGATGAGCGCGGGATTGTCCGTGTAGGCGGCGTATCCTCCCGCCTTCGTTCCCGCTGAGACGCCAAGGGTTGCCTGCGCCCCGTCGGAGAGATCAAAGCGGGCAAGCATCCTGGGCAGGAACGCCGCGTCGGAGCGGTGAAAATCCAGGCGCAGGTTTGGAACCGGAACCTGTTCCCCCTGCCCGTAGGCCTTCCTCGTTTCCTGCGCCCTGGCTTCGATTGAAATTTGGACGCCCTTTGCCGGAGTGAATGTGGCGCCGCCGAAGAGCGCCAACTCGTGCCTCGTGTAGGCATAGTCAGAAACCTCGATGGGGATGAAGCCCTTGATGCTTCGGTCCGTGGAGCCATCGGTCGAGGAGGAGGAAATCCATGTGCCCCAGTCCCACCTGATGGCTGATTCTTTGCCCGATATGAAACGAAACTCCTCGTTCCAGGCGGACTGACCCTGGGTCACACTCGAAAGGAGTGCCGGGGGCAGGACGAGCCAGTCCTTGTAGGGATTGAGGCTCCAGTGAGTGTAGCTTGTGGTCTCGGAAAGGTGACCGATGGGCGTTTCCAGGGACGCGGTGATCGCGGTGCCATACAGCGAGGTGTCTGTCTCCCCCTCTTCGGAACGCGCCACGGAGAAGAGCGGCTCCCCAAGCGGCACGAGGGGCGCCGCTCCGTCATGGTGGCGGTCGGCCAGGACCTCTATGCTCAGTTCGCTGGTGGAAGTAGGACGGATCCGCTGGCGAGCGAAGCCGGTGAGCGCGTGCAGATCGTCCACACGCCGGCCGATCTGGGAGTTCTCAATGTAGCCCTGGCGCTCCAGTCCCGACAGGGAAACCGTGTAGTCTGCGTCCGCGCCGTCCATCCCCGAGGCGCGAAGCCCGGCCGATCGGGCCTGATAGCTGCCAAGGCTTGCATCAACCTCTCCCGATCCACGGGACTGTGGCGGCTCGAACACGATGACGCCGCCTTCGCCCATTTTCCCGGAGAAGGCCGGCTGGGGGCCCGGATGCACCGAGGCGCTCGCCATCCCGAGCAGGTCAGAGGGGTAGGAGAAGCTGCCGCCCAGAGGAATTTCATCAAAGTAGAGGGCCAGCGACGGGTCGCTGAAGTAGGGGGTGTTGGAGAGGCCCCGGATCGAATAGATCGTCCCGAATGAGCTCGTCCCGGCAGACTCGATGCTCAGGTTTGGCACTTGGGCTGCCACGTCATCCCAGGCATTCGAATTGGGCGAGGCATGGGGCTCCAGGGCCACGACCGAGGCCTCGTCGCCATCCTGTTGTATCGTCTCCTCTACACGCACGGTGTCGCCTCGCACCAAATTGGGATCGGAGGCGACCTGGGAGAACGCGAGCGGCGGAGCGAGTAGCAAGGCCAGCGACGCGAGTCGGAGCCGGGTAACCTTTGGGTTTAGCTTGCGGGACAAGGACCAATTGCATTGGTCGCGGCCAGACGTGGAAAGGCAAAAGCGGCCGCGGCCCCGTTGACTTGGCGGCAAGCGAGCCGCTAGCTTAGGAAGGATTCCCCGTGTCGCCCGATCTCAAGCCCGCAAGCATCAGCGTAAGCGGTCTTACAATGAGCTACGGCTCCTTGGTGGCCCTCCGGGATGTCGACCTTGAAGTTTCACCTGGGGAGGTCTTTGGGCTTCTCGGGGCCAACGGGGCAGGCAAGACCACGGCCCTTGAGTGCGTCCTCGGACTAAGAAAGCCGGATTTCGGCAAGATCGAGGTAAACGGAATGAATGTCGCCGAGAAGCTCGGCAGCGTGATGGAAATCGTCGGGGCACAGATCCAGGGAGCATCGCTCCAGGACAGGATAACGCCCAGGCGGGCCCTTGGATTGTTTGCCTCGTTTTATCGCCATGCCTCCGCCGTCATGCCGCTCGCGCAGCGCTTTGGCCTGGAGGAGAAGCTGGACGCTCCGTTCGACACGCTCTCGACCGGGCAGAGGCAGCGCCTGTTTCTGGCGCTGGCCTTGGTCAATGACCCGAGGCTCGTCGTCCTCGACGAGCCCACCGCAGGCCTCGACCCAAGGGCAAGGAGAGATCTTCACGACCTCATCAGGTCAATGCGCTCGCAGGGCCGAACGGTCCTGATGAGCACCCATGACCTGAACGAGGCAGCGAGCCTCTGCGACAGGGTGGGCATCATCGATAGCGGTCGCCTCCTCGCCGTCGGTACCCCCGCCTCGATCATTTCTTCTTTTTGCGCCGACTCGGCGGTAGGGCCGGCGGGTCCTTCGCTGGAGGAGGCGTTCCTGCGGCTCACCGGCCGGCCTTGGTCGCCAGGGACGGAGACGGAATCGTGAAAGGCCTCTGGCGCCATTTCCTGCTGACGCTCGAGCTCAACATCAGGAGCCGGCAGGCAATCGTCTACGGCTACCTCGTGCCGGTGATATTCCTCGTCGCGTTCGGGAGCGTGTTCAGGGCGCAGACGCCCGCCCTGCTGGCCCAGATGGGGCAGCTTTTGACGATCACGATCCTCGGGGGCGCCTGCTTCGGGATGCCGACCGGCCTTGTGGCCGAGAGGGAGCGCGGCATCTGGCGCCGCTACAGGCTCCTTCCGATGCCCACGGGACTCCTCGTTGGAAGCATCCTTGCGGCCAGGGTGGTCATCGTGGCTTCGGCGGCGCTGCTCCAAGTGGTTTTGGCCCACTCACTCTACGGCACGCCTTTTCCGGCGCATCCGGCTCAGGCGATTGCAGGAGTGGTTCTTGTGACGGCCAGTTTCCTGGGGATGGGTCTGGTGATCGCGGCCTGCGCGAATGACGTCCCGGCGGTGCAGGCCCTGGGCCAGTGCATTTTCCTCCCAATGATCATGATCGGTGGCGTCGGCATACCCCTGGCAGCGCTGCCCGCGTGGGCTCAGCGCTTCTCGGGATTCATGCCGGGCCGTTATGCCGTCGACCTCCTGCAGCGCGGTTACGACGGCACGCCGGGGGATGGCCGATTCAGCGCGGCGGCCCTCGCCGTGATGGGCGCGGCCGCGGCCCTGTGCGGAGCCAGGTTGTTTCGATGGGAGCCCGGCCGCCGTCTGAGGGCCGGCTCCTGGCCGCTGTTGCTTGGCGCTCTGGTGTCGTGGCTCTGCGTGGGGACCTATGCGTCCCGCTCGGGGCACCTCGATGCCCTCGGCAGCGGAGACAGCGGCTACATGGACATCACCGAGGAGCAGATGGCTGCGATCTCGTACGAGAATCTTCCCGGCGACAGCGAGTTCGTGAGCAGGCTGTCGAAACCTTTGGGCAAGGCAGGGTCCATGTCCGGCCTCGAGAATATCAGGGGCGCCATCGCGGAATGGAGGCCCGGGCAGGTGGCGGACCCCGGACAGGGCGCGCGAAACCTGCTCTGCCTGGCCGGCGTTGCGGACGTGAGCGAGGACCCGCACGAGGGGGAGATCGCGCGGATGGTCTTTGACGACCTCCGCCAGAGGGACGGGGATCGCCAGCTTGAGCGGATCCTGGCCTGGGTCATCCTCTATCCGGACCAGGGCAGATGTGTGACGACGGTCCCGGAGCTCGGCCTCAGGCACCAGTTCCGCGAGGACATCGTCAGGGACCGGGCCGTGCTATACGCAAAGAAGTTCCTGGGCAGGCTCCGGGGTTCGATAAGGGACTGAACCGCGGGCACTCAGGCCCTATCTCTCGACGTAGATCTCATACCAGGTGGTAGCGACCGTCCCGACCGCGAATTCCCAGCCCTGGGGCGTCCTCATGACCTCCTCAGGCGCTCCGAGCGGGCCGCCTGTCCCGTCGAGCGGCTGGACCTTTACCGCCGTGGCGTCGTCCAGGGACCTGAGTGTCAGGCGACCCGAGACCACCTCGACAAGCGAAGGAGCGTGGCCGATTTCGTTTTCCGCGAAATTGGTGCGGTCGGGCAGCCAGCCAAAGCCGGTGTTGGTGGCCCGCGAGCCGGCGGTGAGGAGCAGCCGCGGGGCCGAGGAGATGGGCTGTGTGCCCAGGGACGAGAGTGTCAGGGCGCAGAAATTGTCGACAATGACAGCGGACAGGTTGCGCGTCGAAATGGCATTGGCCTTCACAAAGCCGATCAGGGCCTGTGACCGGGGCGAATCGACGCTGACCAGCCCGTCGTCGATTGGTCCCGTGTACCAGGCGAGTTCACCCGTGTCGGAGCGTATGGGGTTGGAGGCGGGCTCTGCATACGCAGCTGTCGGTGCCCCGTCGAAGGAGGCGATCCTCATCTTGTGCTCCAGCGCGAGGGCCAGCGGGAACCCTGGCGTGTAGTAGGGCGCCTCGTACTGGGGAAGCCGGATGCTCTCGGCGACCTGCGCTCTGCTGTAGCTCCTCGCGATCGTCTGGTTGGCCGGGGCGATGTCGCCCCTTAGGAACATCAAGGCCCCGGCCATCATCTGGGGCATCTTCACAGGGTGGTGGGAGATGTCGAAGGCGTCCCCGATGTACCCGGGGTGTCCTGGGTTCGTCTTGGGCTCGAAACTGTAGACCATGAGGGCCGACCAGTCCTGGAAAGACCCGTATGCCGCGGCGATCGGGAGGCCTTCGCACTCCCAGTCATTAGGCCAGGGGTTGTTGAATTCCGTGACGGTGTAGGGACGTATCGAGGTTGCGGCCCTCGAGAGCCTGACCACGGTGGATTCCAGGGGCTTGTTGACCATCGGCGTGTTCACCGCGCCTTCCCACGAGGGATGCTCCCAGTAGACATGCCCGTCGGTGAGGTCCAACTCGGTGTTCGCCTGCACCATCCCGTAGTTGGAGTGCTCCTGGAGATAGTCGCTTGATCCAAGGAGAAGGGACCGGACGTGGAGCTCGTCGCGCAGGTAGCTACGCATCTCGCGGAAGAAACCCTGCTCGACGGAGATGATG
>DASRSJ010000173.1:0-3724 GCA_035656555.1 Opitutaceae bacterium | reverse complement strand
GGCCGAACTGGCACGTGGACTGCCGCCTGGTGGCGGAGCTCCCTGAGGACAGCGTCGTCGGAATACGCTTCATTACCTACGCGATCGCGAGCGCGGTCGCGCTCGCCGTCATGCTCTTCACGGGCTGGTACATCTATACCGACATCAACCTGCGCCACCAGATAGAGGACGCGACCCTGCACCTCGAGGACGACCGGTGGGAGGTGATCGAGATCACCCGTCTGCAGCGCTTCTACGAGATCGAGAGCCGCAAGATCGAGAGCGCCTACAAGGAAATCAGGAACCCGATACTCCTCTCGGGATTCATCTCCGTCCTCGGGCACACGCTGCCCGAGCGCATGGTCATCGATGACATCGATTTCGCGGACAACATATTCATCGTGAAGGGTCGCATCCGCGAGACCTCGGAGCATTCGAGCATCGCCCTCGGCGACTTCCTGGAGACCCTGCGCAAGAATCCCGACGTCGGTCCCCGCTGCACCTCCATCAACGTGACCGCCCTGGACAGGTCCATCGAGGACGACCAGATGATGACGTACTCGATCACGTTCAAGCTGAAGCCCCGCTCGATATGACGCTGGCTGACTTCATGCAGTGGATTGCGACGGTGCGGAAGCACCCGCTCAGCGCGCTCTGCGCGACGCTCGTGATCATCTGCTTCGGCATCTGCTGGTACGTCTACGGAAACATGAAGTGGCTGGACCTGGAGCATAAGCAGCTGCTCCAGGATGCGGACCTGCAGCTCTCGACGATGATCTCCGGGCCGTCGGTCAAGAGCGAGCGCCTGGCGGCGCTCGAGGTCACTCGCAGGATCGAGGACAACCTGGTCGTTGAGGACAACCTGGCCGAGAACCTCTGGTACTTCTACAAGATCGAGCAGCAGACCAAGGTGCACATTGCCGAGCTGCGCCCTGCGAACTCGATCATCTCGGACTCCAAGGCCGTCTATAAGAGGATCCCCTTCAACATCCGGGTCACCGGCAGCTACGAGCAGACCGGCGGCTTCCTGTACGCGATCGAGACCGGGCCCCGCCTGGCCTACATCACCCAGCTCAACTACCGCCGGGCAGAGCCGGGCGGCACGGGCGTCATCCTCGAAATGAACGTCGAGCTCCTGGGCAAGCGATGAACAAGCAGACCAAACAGGTCCTAGCCTTGGTTTTCCTCATGATCGCATGGGGCATCAGCTGGAGGGTGAACCGCATCCCGACCGTGACAGTCGTGGCTGCGATGAAGGCCAAGGCCGCGAAGGCGACCCAGGCCGAGAACCTGCTAAGCATGCGCTTCCACAGGCTGCGCGCGCAGATGGACGGACTGTACCATTACAGGATCAAGCCGGTGGCGTTCGACTCGAAGGGCAACCCCTTCCGCCTCCCCGCCTCGATGATGGAGGAATCACTGGAAACCGATACCTCGGCCTCGAAGGCGACCAAGGGCCCGGTTGTCGAAACCGCGGCTCCGATGCCCGAGGCGCCGGCGGAATCCGGCGACGTGCTCCTCAAGCACGCGATCGAGACCATCCACATGGGCGGCGTCGTGACGATGCACGACACGACCGAGATCACCGTCAATGGAGAGCTCCGGAAGGAGGGCGACGTCTTCACCGTCATGGTCAAGGGCAAGCTCGTGCTCCTCAAGATCAAGCACCTCACCACATCATACGTCGTCCTTGCACTCGACGACCCGGCCGCCGGCAACGCCGAGGCCCGCGTCCGGCTCAATTAGGGAAAGGGTTGACAGGGGCTGTGACAGTAAACACGTTGACCCTCCCTTTGTTGCAGGGTGGAGCAGCCTGGTAGCTCGTCAGGCTCATAACCTGAAGGTCGTTGGTTCGAATCCAACCCCTGCACCCAATTTGAGGCCCTTGGATCCACTCCAAGGGCCTTTTTGTGTGTAGCTTACGCCATTGCCGGCGATCGAGGCCAGCAAGGCAGGCGTTTGATGCGCTCCGGCGATCCTCCCAAAATACTCACTCGCTTGGCCGACTTATCGACCCCGGTTCATTCCAAGGGGCAAATGGGCAAATTCCTCACCCTCAGATGAACTATTTCTTTTGCCCTCCTTCCTCGACAAATTCGGCATGGGCTCCCACGGCCACCAAAGCCACTCCTCCAATAGCGTTGCCAAGCAGGGCGGGTGCAAGGAAGCCGGCCAAATAGCGCCCGAAGGTGATGTCCCCAGAAAAGACGGCGTAGACCGTGGACACCGACCCCGCGACGACATGCGGCAGGTGGCCGATGCCAACGACATAGGCCAGACCCGAGATCACCCAAAGGCGGGCGCTTTCGGCAAACGGCAAAAGCCAAATCATCAGGGCGATCAGCCAGCCGGCCAGGATGGAACGGATGAGGATGAGCGTGAAACTCCCCGATAGCGCCTCCGTACCAATGGCATTGAAGGCATCGTGCGTCTCAGGGGAAAACAGCCCCGGAATTTTCATGACGCCCGCGAACGCAGCGGCACCACACAGGTTGGCAGCCAGGATGATGGCCCACAGACGCGCCACATCCGTCAGCCGGGCGGGCGTGCCGCCGCGCCTATTCAGCAGCGGCAGGATGATGGTCAGGGTGTTCTTGGTGAAAAGCTGCTGGCGGCCGAGTATGACGATGACAAAGCCAACGGCGTAGCCGAGCTTTGCGACCGCCGGAGTCCACACCGCTTGGGGAAGTATGCCCCGCAGCAGTCCTTCCGTGAGAAAGGAGAAGCCCATCGACAAGCCGGCAGCGAGGCCGGACAGGGCGAGCGCCCCGTTCTCGCGTTTGAGCTCGTGCGCGCCTTCCCGGTAGATCGCCTCGTAGATGACCTCACCCGGAGGCGCGACGCGGTCGGCAACATCCTCCTCGTGGCGCTTTTCTCCCTTTGCTGCCGAGGCCATAGCCAGACGATACACGTCTCCCGGCGCTCGGCAACGGGACCATGCCTTTCAGGCAATTGCCCAGCCTAACTTGCCTAGCAATGGCACGGATCTGGCTCAAAGCTTACCCAATGATCCAAGCCTACCGCACCATGCTCCTCGGAGCCGGAATTGCCGCGCTGGCGGCCACCGCGTCCGCCCAGCAGCCCTCCTACAACTCCCACGAAGTTAACCCGGACCATAGCGTTACATTCCGCTACTACGCCCCGACCGCAAAGCTGGTGACGGTGGGGCTGGACTACACCCACAGCGACAGCCCGATGGCCAAGGGAACCGATGGGACATGGACCCTGACAACCGGACCGCTGGCCCCGGAACTGCACGTTTACAGCTTCAAGGTGGACGGCACGGGGCTTCTGGATCCCCTCAACCAATCGGTGGAGGTCAGCATGGCTTTCTTCCGGGCAAACACCGTTCTGGTACCTGGCGCGCCGCAGCCCTGGGATTTCAAGGATGTGCCGCACGGGACCGTGCACCATCACGTTTACGAGACCAAGGCCGTGACCGGACTCCCCGGAAACGCCGAGGACTACTATGTCTACACCCCGCCCGGATATGACGCTGCCGCGGCCAAGAGTTACCCGGTCCTCTATCTCCTCCACGGCTGGGCGCAGATCGCGGAGTCATGGGTGAACATCGGGCAGGCCAACCTCATCCTCGACAACCTGATCGCCGAGGGCCGTGCCGTCCCGATGGTCGTCGTGATGCCACTTGGTTACGGGAACGCCTCCTTTGTCACGAACGGATTCGGGAGCTGGAACGACGAGGCGCTGATCGCTGACAATCTGGATCGCTACAGCAAGGCGCTCC
>DASRSJ010000172.1:0-14284 GCA_035656555.1 Opitutaceae bacterium | reverse complement strand
GCGATGCCGAAAGAGAGCCCGAGCCAGGCGGTCTTTGAGTTGTAGTGCCTCATCCCTTGATCCTCAAAATCGGCCGACAAGGGGCGGCTTTCAAGTTGGTTAACTACGCATCGGGCGCTTCGCGGGATTCATTCGTCCGGTCCCAGGGGTCGATTCTCGCTTGGCACGCCATTCCCTGCCAACATGATGGGGAACGGCGTCCTGCCTCAGCATGAATCCCGATACCCTCTGGCTTGTCCGACTTGGCATCGACCAAGGGCTCTTCACCCGGGCCCAGGCCGTGTCGGTCAAGGCGCGCCTGGGAGGCCGGCTGGGCATGCTCGAGTTCGCCCAGAAGCTGGTCGACGAGGACATCGTCACGGACCTCGAGGGGCTGGAGACGATCGCGGGCCACTCGGCGCTCAAGGCCAAGAAGGGTCCCCCGCCCCAGGATCCCTTCCTCTCGGCCGAGGACCTCGTCGAGGAGGTGATACCGATGCCGATACGAAAGGCGCCCGCCGGGCCGCCGCCCTCGATCGCCGTCGAGAACCTGAGCTCAAAGGACGATAAGGAGATGGGCGACACCCTGAAGGGGCTCCTCGCCTCATCGGTCAAGTTCGGGGCGAGCGACCTGCACCTCTGCACGGGCCGCAGGCCGTTCGTGCGCAAGGACCGCGAGATCTCCTACATCAGCGAAAAGCCCCTGAGCTCCGACGAGGCGCTCAAGCTCAACACGGCGCTCCTCTCCCCCGAGCAGAAGAAAACCTTCCTAGCGGATCGCGACCTGGACTACGCCCTGGCGGTCAGCGCCTCGGAGCGCTACCGCGTGAACCTGATGTACCACAAGGAGGGCCCCGCGGGCTGCTACCGCATGGTGCCCAAGGAAACGAGGACCATGCAGGACCTCGGCTTCGCGAGCCACCTGGACACGCTGAAGAAGTTCCTGAGCTACCACAACGGCCTGGTCCTGATCACGGGCCCGGTGGGCGCCGGCAAGACGACAACCCTGGCCTCGATGGTGGCGTACCTCAACGAGACGAGGAAGGACCACATCATCACGGTGGAGGATCCGATCGAGGTGGTGCAGGTCTCCAAGGGCTGCAACGTCACGCAGCGCCAGGTGGGCGACCACACAAAGACCTTCTTCACTGCGCTGAAGGGCGCGCTGCGCGAGGACCCGGACATCATCGTGATCGGCGAGCTGCGCGACCTGGAGACGATCGAGATGGCCGTCAGCGCTGCCGAGACGGGCCACCTCGTGATCGGCACGATGCACACGAGCGACGCGGCCACGACGCTCAACCGGCTCCTCGACGTCTTCCCCGCGGCCCAGCAGACGCAGATCCGCGCGAGCGTCGCGGAGAGCCTGCGCGGCATCGTCTGCCAGCGCCTGCTTCCCGCGACGAACGGCGGCCTCGTCATGGCCTGCGAGATCATGGTGAACACGGTCGCCATCGCGAACCTGGTGCGCGAGGGCAAGACCACCGGCCTTCGCAATTCCATGGAGACCGGCGTCCGCGAGGGAATGTGCCTCATGGACAACGTCATCCTGGCCCTCTACCAGGACAAGAAGGTCTCCAAGGAGACGGCGCTCTCCAACATCACCAACCGCACGCTGCGCGCGAGGATCACCTGAGCCATGGCCGAGATCGACAACCTCCTCAAGCAGATGGTGGACAAGGGCGGCTCCGACCTGCACCTGATGACGGGCCAGCCGCCGAAGGCTCGCATCTCCGGCGGCATCGTGGCCCTGGGGGACAGGATCATGGACGCCGCCGCGATCGCGAGGATACTCAAGGAGATCGTTCCCGAGAGGAAATGGAACGAGTACCTCGAGAAGAAGGACCTGGACCTCGCGCACGAGATCGAGGGCTTCGCCCGCTTCCGCGGCAACTACCTCTACAACCACTGGGGCCAGGCGGCCGTGTTCCGCCAGATCCCGGCGAAGATCCTCTCGTTCGAGCAGCTCAACCTACCCGAGGCCATCAAGAAGCTCTGCCACCTGAACGAGGGCCTGGTCGTCGTGACGGGCCCCACCGGCAGCGGCAAGTCGACCACGCTCGCGGCGATGATCGACTACATCAACACGAACCTGAGCAAGCACATCATCACGATCGAGGATCCGATCGAGTTCGTGCACCCGGTGAAGAAGAGCGTGATCGTCCACCGCGAGGTCGGCGAGCACACGAAGTCTTTCGCCTCGGCGCTGAAGGGCGCGATGCGGCACGACCCCGACATCCTCCTGGTCGGCGAGATGCGCGAATTGGAGACGATCAAGCTGGCCCTCGGCTGCGCCTCGATGGGCATGCTGGTCTTCGGCACGCTCCACACGAACAACGCCCCTAAGACTGTCGACCGCATCATCAACGCCTTCCCGGCCGACGACCAGAACCAGGTGCGCGTCATGCTCGCCGGCTGCCTCTCGGGCATCGTGGCCCAGCTCCTCTGCAAGAAGATCCCTAAGGGCCGCGTCGCGGTCCACGAGATCCTCCTCACCCACGAGGCCCTGGCCAACACGGTGAGGAGCGGGCAGATCGCCAACATCCGCCAGATCATCGAGAGCGGCGGCGCCGACGGCATGGTGCTGATGGACACGAGCCTCATGAACCGCGTGAAGGACGGGACCGTCGAGCCGCTCGAGGCCTACATGAAGGCCGCGAACAAGGCGGCGTTCGCCCCGCTGCTCAAGCCCGGCGACCTCGAGGGCGGGCACTGAGCCTTCCCGCGGGATAGACGCCCTGCCCCGTGGAATCCCTGCCTTCCCGGGAACTCCTCGCGCTCTACGATGCGCAGATGCGCGCGAACCCGCCGCCGGAGCCCGGCATGGCCTATGAACTCGCGGGCGGCGTTCTCCGAGGGACGGGAAACTTCAACTTCATCTTCCACTCGGACCTGACGGCGTCCTCCGCCGACGCCGCGATCGCCGAGCAGGCGAGGCAGTTCAGCAACCCTCCCCGCGAGCTCCAGTGGAAGGTCTACGACCACGACCAACCTTTCGACATCGCCGGGCGCCTCCTCGCCGCGGGATTCCAGATTCAGGAGCCGGAGACCTTCATGGTGCTGCGTCTTTCGGACGATCGCCCTTTGGCGGCCCAGTCCCCGGGCATCGAAATCCGGCGCGTGTCGGACCACTCCGGCCTCGGGGACTATGTCGGCGTCGGGAGCGAGGTCTTTGGCAGCGACGAGTCTTGGCGGATCGAAGCCTACAGTCCGCGCCTCGATGACCCGACACTTGCTCTCTATGTCGCCTACGACGGCGCGAAGCCCGTTTCCTCCGGCCGGCTGGAGATGCCCAAGGGAAGGTCGTTCGCGAGCCTCTGGGGCGGCGGAACGCTCGAGGCCTACCGCGGGCGCGGCATCTACAAGGCGCTCGTCGACGCAAGGGCCCGCGAGGCGGCCCGCGCAGGCTTTGCCTACCTCACGGTCGATGCCCGCGACACCAGCCGGCCCATCCTGGAGAGGCTCGGGTTTGCCTGCCTCACCCGTGTGAGGGATTTTGTCCTGAACAAGGCGGCCCCTTAAGGGCGTCCCAATATAGGGAAAGCCGAATCCCATTTTGCGTCCTCCCTGGGAAATCCCAAGGTCACTATAAACATAGAAGATGTTAGCTTCTATGCCGTTAGCCATTTTCAGGCGTCTGGTATGTGCGATGCTAGAATGGCCCAATGCTTTCCAACCTGCGATTCGCGTTCCGTCAGCTGCGCAAGAGTCCTGGCTTCACGTTCGTCTCAATCGCCACGCTCGCGGGGGGCATCGGGGCCTGCACGGCGATGTTCTCGATCATCAACGCCGTCCTCCTGAAGCCGCTGCCCTTTCGGGAGCCGGAGCGCCTCGTGTGGATCGAGAGGCAGTACGCGCAGGATCTGTCCGCCCGCACGTCCCAGGTGAACTCCGTTCTTGGATGGCGGGAGTACACGACGAAGTCCTTTGAGTCGATCGGCGCCTATTTTGCGTTCTTTGACTACGTTCCCTACACGCTCACCGGTTCAGGCGAACCCGTGCGGCTGAGAGGTGTCGGCATATCCGACAACCTGCTTCCCACCCTCGGAGTGACACCGCTCTACGGGCGCAACTTCACGGCGGAGGAGTGCCGGATGAACGCCCCGGGGGCCGTCATCCTGCAGAACGCCTACTGGCGCGCTCACTTCCAGGCAGACCCCGGCGTCATCGGCCGGACGATATCCCTCAACAACCAGCCGGCGACCGTGGTCGGCGTCCTGCCCGAGTCCTTCGACTTCACCTCCATCTTCTCCCCCGGGACCGAGGTGGGCATGCTGGTTCCGTTCCCGCTTGCGCCCGAGACGCAGCAGTGGGGCAACACGCTCTTCGCCATTGGACGCCTGCGCCCGGGCGTGAGCCTCGCGCAGGCCCAGGACGACCTTTCCGCCGCCAACCGGCTCAACGAAAAGAAGTACCCGAACAACGGCGCGCTCGGGGCCGTCGCGAGCCCGCTCGACTCGGCGCTGCGCGGGAAATTCCGAAAGCCGTTCCTCGTCCTCGTCGGGGCCGTGGCCTGCATCCTCGTCATCGCGTGCGTCAATCTCTCGAACCTGCTGCTGAGCCGCCTCAACTCCCGCAGGCAGGAGTTCTCGGTGCGCATCGCCGTCGGCGCCCGCCCGTCCCACCTGATGATGCAGACACTGACGGAGAGCATGCTGATCGCGGTCGGCGGGAGCGTGGTCGGAATCCCGATGGCCGCCTGGACGACCGACATCCTCTCCCGCCTGCAGACTTTCGGCGTGCCGCTTCTTGGCGGCGCGACGGTCGACCCCCTCTCGCTCGCCGTGACGATCGGGCTGACACTGATTGCCGGCGTCGCCTGCGGCATATTGCCAGCGCTTCACCTGGCGGCCGACGCCAACAACGCCTCCCAGGGCGGCAACAACCAGAGGAGCGCCGGGCGCTCCGCGTCCGCCGTTCGCGATTCCCTGATCGTCGCGGAGATAGCGCTGGCCTGCGTGCTGCTGATCGGAGCGGGGCTCTTGCTGAAGAGCTTCAACTCCCTCCTCAACGTCAACCTGGGCTTCCAGCCCGAGCACGCGATGGCGTGGAGGATCGATCCCCCGCGCCACTTCAAGGACCAGGCGGAGGCGAGCCACTACCTGGCCGACGCCGTGCGGCAGGTCTCGCAGCTGCCGGGCGTTGAGGCCGCGGGGATCAGCGACACCCTGCCGCTTGGCCGAAACAGGACGTGGGGTGCGGGCGAAGTCGGCGTCCAATATCCCCAGGGGCAATATCCGGCCGCCCTTCCGCGCATAATCGACAACGGCTACCTGCAGGCGATGAAGATCCCGCTCGTCGAAGGCCGCTACTTCGATTCGCGGGACACCCTCTCCGGCGCAAACACGGTGATCGTCAATGAGACGCTGGCCAGGACACTCGCGCCCCACGGGAGCGCGATCGGCAAGAAGCTCGCCCTGTACAAGAATGGCACGACCGTCGTCGGGATCGTCGGGGATGTCCGCCACAGCACGCTCGAGGCTCCCGGCGAAGGGGAGATGTACCTGAACATCGAGCAGACCTCGGACTGGAGCGCCATCGAGCTCGTCGTTCGCAGCGCGCTCCCGATGGCGACCCTCGCACCGGAGATCCGCGCCACTCTCGCAAAATTTGATCCGGGCATGCCCTCCGGCGAATACTATGAGCTCGAGAAGCTTGTCGACGACGCGGTCGCCCCGCGGCGGTTGATCACGAGGCTCCTGAGCGCCTTCTCGCTCATGGCGCTGACACTGGCCGCGATCGGCCTCTACGGGGTCATCTCCTACTCCACCGGCCAGCGCACGCAGGAGATCGGGATCCGGATGGCCGTCGGCGCGCAGCGCGGCGACATCCTGCGGCTGATCCTTGGCGGAGGCTTCCGGCTGATCGCGTTTGGCGTCGTGATCGGCATCGTGGCCTCCCTGTCCCTCGCGAAGCTGGTCGAGCAGATGCTCTACGGGATATCGGCGCACGATCCCCTGATCTTCGCGGCCAATGCCGCGATCATCTCCTTTGTGGGTCTCGTAGCGTGCGTCGTTCCCGCGATCCGCGCGACGGCATTGGAGCCGAGTTCAGTCCTGCGCGGCAACTAGCCCGGCGGAGCGCCCTGAGGTGGTCATCGCAATGTCTATCGTTGGAAATCGTTTTCAATCGAAATGCGTCAACACGCTTTCAACGATTCGCAACAGTGGCGCATGGGCCAAACCACACGCTCCCAGGGAATCTCCTTCACGCATGAGATGTGGGCGCGGATCGAGGAGCGCGCCGGCGCCCTGAGGTTGGGCCGGAGCCAATACTTCCAGATGCTGGTCGAGAACGACCTGCGCTTCATGCCCGACATCCACGCCCACAAGTCGGACGGCAAGTGGCACCTCTATCCCGAGGGCTCACGCCCGCCCGAGCCCCAGGTCCTGCGCGCCGCCGAGGATGCGCCGGAGTCCCCAGCGGCGGGCAAAGCCAAGCGCCGCAGGCGCTAAGCGTTTATTCTCATTGCGGAAAGGGCTCGTTTCAGCGGCCATTTGCGTGTGAGCCAGCAACCCCCCAACGAGTCCGTGGACGCGCTGTCGGCCGTCCTCGGCGAGGAGGCGACGAAGGAGATCGTGCGCCTGTACCTCAGCAGCTTTCCGGAGACCCTTCGCAACTTGGTCGACGGGAGCAGAGAAGACCAGCTGCGCCTGATCCACGGAGTGAAGAGCAGCTCGCTGCACATGGGCGCGACAGAACTTTCAGAGCGGCTGGCGGCGATAGAGGCGCGGCTCACCAAGGGCGACGCCGTGCTGACCCAGCAGGACCTCGATTCCATCGAGGCCGGCTACACCGAGGTCGAACCCGCGCTCAGGCAGTACGGAGCCTCCTAAGGCTGCGCGAGGGACGTCAGGATTTGACGATACCCGACTGGACGCACCAGCGCACGAGGCTCGCGACCTCCTTGACGTTGATCTTGTCCATGATGTTCGCGCGGTGCTTCTCGACCGTGCGCACGCTCAAATCCAGGCGATCGGCGATCTCCTTGGAGGAATAGCCCTCCGCGACCAGGCGCGCCACCTCGAGCTCGCGGGCCGAGAGGATCTGGACCGCGTTCACCGAAGTCGTCTGGGGGCCGGATTTCACCGAAGGCTCCACCTTCGGCTGCGTGTTGGCCCCGACGGTCTGCTTCGGCGGGATGTGGGCCGCGAAGAACATGCCGCCCGCAATCACCGACTCGATAGCCTGGAGGACGTAATTAAGGGGTGCGCTCTTGTCCACGAAGCCGTGGACGCCCTGGGCGATCAGCCTTGCGGGCAGGTCACCGTCGGGGTGTCCGGTCAGGACAAGGATTCTCGTGTTCGGGAGCTTGGCGCGGACCTCGCGAACAACCTCAAGTCCATGGACTCCAGGAAGGTAAAGATCCACGACCAGAAGTCCCGGCGGGTCCTTGAGGCAGAAATCCAGCCCGGACTTGCCGTCCTTGAATGACCCCGAGACCACGAGTCCCCGCACCCGGCTGAGCGCCGAAGCCAGCATCTGGCGGAAGACGGCCTCATCATCTATAATGACCGTTCTGATTGGCACCGTATGGGTACAATTACTGATCGCAGGGGATAGCGCAAGTCAGTTGAAGGGGATTGTCCCCGATGAGCGCCCCAATCACCGTGACACCGTGAACAGCATCGGCCTGCTCGCCCTCCTCTCCCCCCTCTTCCTGGTCTTCGAGATCTGGCAGCTAGTGATGAGCGAGCGCTATGTGGGGATTAAGCAGATTGCGCGGGGCGCCAATCCCAGGGAAATGGGTCCCTCCGAGCTTATCTCCGCCATCTGGAGCCTCAACATCATCATCTACGGACTCTGGATGGTGTCGCTTCTCCTCTCCCCCTATGTGCGCGTCTACGGAATCATCCTGCTCGCCGTTACGGCGACCGGGTATTCCTTCCGCAGGAACTGCGGGCTGAAGTGGATCCTCGTCATCCTGACCTTCGAGGGGGCCGTGAGGGTCGCCGTCCTCGCCCCGCTCGCCGTCGCATCGTGGATGAGGATATAGGCCGGCCATGACCTTCGGGGAATCCGAGCAGCCCTCGCCCAACAAGTCCGACCGGCCCCACGAGCGCCTGGGCGTCCTTTTCCACCACAGCAGCCTCGGGTTCGAGGAGACGATCGATCTCATGCAGCGGCCCGAGAGCCGCGTCAGCTACCACGTCCTCATCCATCCGGACGGCACCCGCTGCCTCATGGTCCCGGAGACCGAGATCGCGTGGCATGCCGGAGTCTCGTGGTTCCTCGGCCGGGAGAACTGCAACGACTTCCTCCTCGGGGTATCCTTTGCCGGCAACACCTACGAGTCCCCCCTTACGCCTCCCCAGATCGAGTCGGCGCTGGAGTGGCTTGAGCCGCGGTGGTCGCCCCTTTCCTGGTCGATCGAGCGGATGACCGACCACCGGCAGGTGGCGCCGGGCCGCAAGGACGACCTGAACCCCGTGGAGTGGGAGCGGCTACTGGCAGCGATCCGGGGCAAATTCGTGCCCGGCATGAAGTAATCCCTCTTTCCGAGTTGAAAACGCAGCGGCTGGGACGCAGAGATTTAGGGCGCAGCTCATGAATCTCCCGAGCGATACCCCGAAGTTGCAGAAGTGGATGTTTCTTCTCGGGGATGCGATTCTCCTGACGGTGGCCTGGTTCATCCACGACGGAGCCGACCATCCCTACGCCGGAATGGCGCTCATCTCGACCGTCGCCTGCGTGATGCTGGCCGTCGTGATCGGCGTCATCCCTTTCGTGACCGAGTATGCGAGGCGCCAGGACGAGGCCCTGGACAACCGACACCGCTCGCTGCAGGCGCTGGCCGTCACGGTCGCCGCCGCCTCGGAGCAGGTTTCGATCGCAGCCACCGGGCTCAACGGGATCTCCGAGGCAGCCCAGGATAATTACAGCAAGACCGAGCGCCTCGCCAAGCAGATCGCCGACAAGGTGGCGGAGCTCGATGAGCAGCTCGCCAAGGCAAAGGTCGGCGACAGCGACACACTTGCAAAGCTGGACGCCTTCGTCGCGAAGCTTGGCAAGGCCACGGCCGAGATCGAGGCGGCCGCGGCCAAGGAGTCAAAGGCGGCCGAGACGCGCAGGTCCGCGAAAGCCGCCGCAGCGGCGGCGGTTGCAGCGGCGGCTGTCATTCCCGAGCCGGCACCCGTCATCGCGAATACGATTCCCGAAGTGAAACCGGCCGTTGTGGCCTCCGAGACTCCCTTCGTCCCGCCGGTACCCCTCGCACCGGAACCGGAGCCCGAGATTGTCGTCGCCCCAGTTGTCGCAGAGGTACCGAAGCCCGAGCCGGTTGCCGAGGCCGCCCCCGAGGCGGCTCCCGAGCCCGTGCCGGAGCCTGTGCAGGTCGAGCCCGCGAAGGCCGAGGTCGCCGCGGAGCCTGCTCCCGCGGAAACGTCTGCGGCCGAGCCCCTGGCTTCCGATCCGATGGAGACCACGCCTCCGGTCGCTCTTCCGCCGCGCAAGCGCGCTCCGAAAAAGCCCGCGGCCGCGCCGACGCCGGAGCCGGAGCCCGAAATCGTGACGGCGGCCGCCGACCTTGTCCTCGAGTCGCCGGCCGAGGAGCCTGCACCCGTGATCTCGCAGGAAATCTCCGAGCCTGCCGTGTCCGCCGACGGCGCCACGCGCCTCATCATCACGGCCTATATCGGGATCGGGAACAGGCTCTTCATCCGCGGCGACGGCCCGGGACTTTCGTGGGACAAGGGCGTTCCCCTCACGTTCGTCTCGATCGGCAAGTGGCGCTGGGAGACGAACGACGCCACGTCGACCATCCGCTTCAGGCTCTTCAAGAACGACTCGGTCGAGTGCACGACGCTCGGCGAGGCCTCGGTCGAGCCCGGCGCCCAGCAGGAGCTCAGCGCTGCTTTTTGACGGTCTTCGCCTTCGGCGCGGCCTTGGCCTTCGGCACCGCGGTCTTCAGGCGCTCCAGCTCCGGAACCACGACCCTCTGGTAGCACTCCGGGCACACCGAATGGCTGATCTCGGTGCCGGTCCGCTCGTTGATGTAGCTCTCGATCTGCTGCCAGTAATTTTTGTCGTCCCTGATCTTTTTGCAGTAGGAGCACATCGGCATCATCTCCTCCAGCTGGTGGACCTGGGTCGTGTACTTGAGGATGCGCTCGGCGACCCGCAGCCTCATCCACATCGCTGAGACGTCGATCGGCTTCGTCAGGAAGTCGTCGACTCCGGCCTCCGACGCCGCGCGCCGGTTGTGCGCCGAGGGATGGCTGCTGGTCAGCAGGATGAAGTAGACGTAGTCCTGTCCCTGCATTTCCCGGAACCGCCTGCAAAGCTTGAGCCCGTCGAGCTTGGGCATCTGCCAGTCGCTGACGACGACCCTCGGCTTCTCGCTGAGCCACAGGGTCCAGGCCTCCTCGCCGTCGCGCGCCTGGATCACCTCATGCCCCAGTCCCTCGAGGGCGCGCTTCAGAATGGCCCGGGACACATTGTCGTCTTCGACAGCTAGGACTTTCATGGGGTTCGAATTCGAACAAAGCCTATCCAGAGGCCGGTGTAAATCCCAAGCCGCGCAGGCATGCGTCGGTTAAACAGCCTCCGGCTTCTTAACGACGTCCCGTCGGAGCCAGAGAGCTTGGACGAGCCCTACGCAGTTCGAGGCCACCCAGTACAGGCCAAGCCCTGCGGCCAGCTTCCAAACGATGAGGGACGTGATGATGATCGAGACGACCACCATCATCGCGCGCACGTGCTCGGAGGCGCTGGGCGCTATGTAGACCGTCAGGCCGGCCAGGGAGAGTATTACCAACGTCAAGACCACGTTCGGAACCGACAGGCTCTTTATCCAGAGAAATGGCCTGCTGGAAGCGAGTGCGCGCTTAATCGATCGATAGAGTAGACCGAAGACTGGAAACTGCATGAATCCGCCCAGCATCGCGACGGTATCGAATGGGCTATAGCCATGCTTTTTGTAGACCTTCATAGTCTCCTCGTAAACACGTTCGGGCTTATTCTCGTACTTCTTTTTGATCGCGTTGATCTCGGGCTGGAACGAAAGAGCGAGGGCTTGGTTTCGGCGCGCCCTGCGGGCGAGGCGAATCGACAGCGGCAGCAGGAGGATGCGGACAGAAAATGAAACGAGAAGGATCGCCCCGCCGAGGCTTCCTCCAAGCACTTGGTCCAGGAATGAGATCAACGAAACGAGGAAGTCCGTCATGTTGATCTAAAAGGCTATCCAGGCGCTCTGCGATTAGAAGCGCATACCGATGAGCTCTCGGGAGGACTTGCCTGCTATGAAGTTAGCTGTGCCGGAACGAGAAGCTTCCTGAGATCGTCCGGCGTCCTGGCCGGGGCCCTGCAAACAAACTCCTCGCAGACATACGCGGTCGCCCGCTTGTCGGTCTTGCCCATGCTCGCCAGCCAGGGCGACTTGGCGGAGAACTCCGCACGCGCCTCGGCCGAGGCGTCTATCGCGATCAGCGTCCTTCGAGGCCCGAGTTTCTCGTGCACCACGCGCACAAGGGCGTCGAAGTCGGCTGACCCGGGCTTTCCCGTGATGACGACATGGCGAGGCGGCTCGAGCGCCGCCTCGAACGCGCAGAGGAGCTGCGGCATCGCATGAGGGGATTCCTCCCACCGGCCCCTGAACGCAGCGATCGTGCGCCTGCCGCGGTCGCGAAGGGACTCGTCGCCGAGGAGCGAGGAAAGCCTGAACAGGTTGAGGGCCGCCACGGAACTGGCCGCGGGCTCGGCGCCGTCGTAATCCTCCTTCAGGCGCACGACCACGTCGGACGCGCCCGCCGCCGAGTTGAAGTAGCCGCCCCTTGCCGCGTCCCAGTAGAGGCCGTCCATCGCTGCCTGGAGGTTCGCGGCGCGCTTCACCCAGGCCACGTCGAAGGTCGCCTCGTAGAGGTCGAGCCACGCTTGGATGAGGAACGCGAAGTCCTCGGCAAATCCGGGGCCGGACTTGGCCCCGCGGCGCCAAGAACGCCTTGGCAGGCCGCCGGGAAGGTCGAGAAGCTCCCTCTGCAGGAAGTCCGCGGCCTTAAGCGCCGCGGCAAGGTAATCCGCGCCAAGGTCCGAGAGCGACTCGGCCGGCGAGACGGCTGCCTTGGCCAGGGCCGAAATCATGAGGGCGTTCCAGCCCGTGACGACCTTGTCGTCCAGGTGCGGGCGGATCCGGGTCGCCCGCGAGGCCCGCAGCCTCGCGATGCAGGAGAGGAGCAGGTCGCTCGCCGCCTGCGGCTCCAGGCGCAGCATGGCCGCGGTGTCGCCGAGCGGCCTCACCTGGGCCAGGATGTTCTTGCCCGTGAAGTCCCCGTGGGGGTCGCGCTCCCTGGGCACGTTGCCCTCGCCCCGGATGCCGTAGTGGGCGGCCGCGAAGGCCGCGTCGCCCCCGAGGACCGCCTCGAGCTCATCCAGCGTCCACACATAGAACGCGCCCTCGACCGACTCCGCCCCCTTGGCGGGCGCCGAGTCCGCGTCCTCGGCGGAGTAGAAGCCGCCTTCCTTGTCGGTGAGGTCCCGAAGGACGTAGTCGAAGATGTCCCGGGCGAGCCACGCATGCCTCTCGTCCCCGGTCGCCTGCCAGGCGCCGACGGCGCACGAGGCGATCTGGGCTTGGTCGTAGAGCATTTTCTCGAAGTGCGGGACGAACCAGTCCGCGTCGACGGAGTAGCGGTGGAAGCCGCCGCCCACGTGGTCATGGATCCCGCCGCGCGCCATTGCGGCAAGGGTGCGCGCCACCATGTCCGCGGCCTCGATCCCGGCCTCGCTCGTCAGACCCTGGAGGGCCGCGCAGCGAAGCAGGAAATCGAAGTTCGCCGTGCGGGGAAACTTTGGCGCTCCGCCAAAGCCGCCGGCCTTCGGGTCAAAGCTCTCGGCGTAGTACTGGTAGCCCTTCTCGAAGGCCAGGCCCGCGGCCGTCGCGAATGTCGCCACCGCGCCGGACTCGGGTACCGCCTTCTCGTCGGCCCGCTCCTTCAATGAGGCGACCACGCGGTCGCCCTCCTCGACAAGGCGGCTCCTGTCCTCCTTCCAGCCCCTGGCGATGGCGCGAAGGATGGTCGGGAATCCCGCCCTGCCCTGCCTGTCCTCCGGCGGGAAGTAGGTGCCCGCGTAGAAGGGCTTCAGCTCCGGCGTCAGCCAGACGCTGAGCGGCCAGCCCCCATGGCCCGTCAGAGCCTGGAGATACGCCATGTAGACGCGGTCGACGTCCGGCCTCTCCTCGCGGTCGAGCTTCACGGCGATGAAGCTCTCGTTCAGCACCGAGGCGATCGCCTCGTTCTCGAACGACTCGTGGGCCATCACATGGCACCAGTGGCAGGTCGAGTAGCCGATCGACAAAAAGATGGGCCGGTCCTGCGCCTTGGCGGCGTCAAAGGCCTCCTGCCCCCAGGGATACCAGTCCACGGGATTATCCGCGTGCTGGAGGAGGTACGGCGAGGTCGCGCTCGCGAGCCGGTTCGCCATCGCTTACTGACCCAGGACCCAGGCGAAGATGAGGGGCGCCACGATCGTCGCGTCGGACTCGATCACGAACTTCGGCGTCGAGGCGGCGAGCTTGCCCCAGGTGATCTTCTCGTTGGGAACCGCGCCGGAATAGCTTCCGTAGCTGGTCGTCGAGTCGCTCACCTGGCAGAAGTAGCCCCAGAGGGGGATGTTCGTGCGTTTGAGATCCTGGTGGAGCATCGGCACGACGCAGATCGGGAAGTCGCCGGCGATGCCGCCGCCGATCTGGAAGAACCCAATCGAGCCCTCGCCGTTCTTGAGCTCCTTCGCTGTCTTCGTGTACCACGCGGCGAGCTCCATCATGTACTCGATGCCCGTGCGAACCGTGTGGACGTTCTTCACGTCGCCGGAGATGACGTGGCCCGCGAACATGTTGCCAAGCGTCGCGTCCTCCCAGCCCGGGACGATGATCGGCAGGTTCTTCTCACAGGCCGCGAGCAGCCAGGAGTTCTTCGGGTCGATCTGGATGTACTTGTCGATCCTTCCGCTGCGGAGGACCTTGTACATGAACTCGTGCGGGAAGAACCTCTGGCCGGCCTTGTCGGCGGCGACCCACTCCTTCAGGACTGCGTCCTCGATGCGGCGCATGGCCTCCATCTCCGGGATGCACGTGTCCGTCACCCGGTTCATGTGCCTGGCGAGGAGCTTCTCCTCGTCCTTGCCGGTCAGCTGGCGATAATCCGGCACGCGCTCGTAATAATCGTGGGCGACAAGATTGAAGACGTCCTCCTCAAGGTTGGCTCCCGTGCAGACGATGGCGTGGACCTTGTCCTTGCGGATCATCTCGGCGAGCGAGATGCCAAGCTCGGCCGTCGACATCGCGCCGGCCAGAGTCACCAGCATCTTG
>DASRSJ010000171.1:0-14279 GCA_035656555.1 Opitutaceae bacterium | reverse complement strand
CGATGCCGATCCCGAAGTTCTCGGAACTGCGGCCGGACATCGACCCGAAGCTCGAGGCCATCATCCAGAGGGCCCTCAGGCGAGACAGGGACCAGCGCTACCAGTCGGCCGCCGAGATGCTCAACGCCCTCGAGCTCTACCTTTACAGTGACGGCTACGGACCCACCAACGAGAAGCTCGGAACCTACATCAGGGACCTTTTCGGAGTCCGCGACATCGAACCCCCCGTCGCCCTTTCAGCACTACCCCGGCCGCCGGAACCATGAGGCGTAACGTGCCTCGGAACCCATGAGCTCGGGCGGATTTAGTCAGGACCTTCGCCAGCGGCAGAGCCAGTCGCTGGTTCTGGCGCCTCAGCTGAGGCAGTCTCTCAAGATTCTCCAGGTCGCGGCCCTTGACCTGCGCTCGGTCATCCAGGAGGAGCTCCAGTCCAACCCCACGCTTGAGGAGGAGCCGATGGAAGGAATGAGTTCCGAGAAGCCCGAGCCCGACAACGGCAACTCCGACGCCAATGGCGATGACGCCGCAGCCAGTGCCGACGGCACGCCGGACCAGGTCCCGGACGGCAAGGGCGAGGAGATGGATTTCTCCAAGGAGTTCGAGATCCTCGGCAAGATCGACGACGACTGGCGCGACTACATGGCCTCGGCCGGCGGCGCCCAGTCCTACTCCGCCGAGGACGCGGAGCGCAGGCAGCACTTCTTCGATTCCGTCGCGACTGAGACTTCCCTCCAGGAACACCTGATGAGGCAGGCAGAAATGACCGACCTGACGGCGGACGGCATGGTGGCCATGCAGAACCTGGTGGGTAGCCTCGACGACCGCGGCTTCCTGACCGTGAAGGCCGCCGACGTGGCGCTACAGACTGGCATCGCCTTGGACTCCGTCCAGCAGGCCGTGGCGGCCCTCAAGTCATTCGACCCGGCGGGCATCGGCTCAGAGAACCTCGCGGAGTGCCTGCTGGCGCAGCTGTCTGCCAAGGGCCGCCGCGACTCGCTCGCCTCGCGCATTATCCGGGACCACTTTGAACTTTTGACGCGCAGGCGCATCCCGGAGCTCTCGCGAAAGCTCGGGGCGGCCTCGGACGACGTGCAGGGCGCCATCGAGGAGATCGGCAAGCTGGATCCTGCGCCCGGCAGGCAGTTCGCCGATGACCAGAACCGCGTGGTCGTCCCTGACGTGGTCGTCGAGCACGACGGTAACGAGTGGAAGATCCACCTCAACAACGACTATATCCCGAGGCTTCGCATTTCCAGCACCTACCGCGACCTGATCGCCAAGGGGGTGCTGTCCAAGGATGAACGCGACTATCTCAAGGACCGGATGCGCTCGGGGAAATTCCTGATCGACTCGATCGAGCAGCGCCAGCGCACGATCGAGAGGATCACGCGCGAGATCCTGAAGGCGCAGATGCCGTTCTTCGAGAACGGGGTCTCTCACCTGAAGCCGCTCACGATGACGCAGATCGCCGACGTCGTGGGCGTCCACGAAACCACCGTCAGCCGCGCGATCGCCAACAAGTACATCCGCACGCCGCACGGCGTGTTCGAGTTCAAGTATTTCTTCACACCGGGCTACCAGAACGACAGCGGCGCGTCCGTCTCCAACACGAGCGTCAAGGAGATGATTGCCGATCTCGTGGCTGGCGAGGACAAGGCCGCCCCATTCAGTGACCAGGAGCTGGTCTCCAAGCTCCAGGAAAAGGGCATCAGCATCGCCCGCCGCACGGTGGCCAAGTACCGCGAGGAGCTCGGGATACTCCCGAGCAACCTGCGTCGCGACTACAAGTAGGCGGCCGGGTCGACCGTCAGGGCGCTTCCCGAGAAACGGGAGGCGTCGGCCGAGTCGATCCACGCCGCAAACGCGATCATGCCCGCATTGTCTCCAGTGTGCCTCGGCATGGCGGCCATGAAGTGGGCCCTTCCCGCCCTCGCCTTCTGGTCTATCGCCGATCGTAGCGTGAAGTTGTTGGCGACGCCTCCCGAGAGCCCGACGCTTCGGTAGCTTCCCTGCGCCAGGGCCTGCTCGACCCTTGATGAAAGGGCGTCGACGACGGCCGCCTGATAGCTTGCGCAGAGATCGGGCAAGGCGCTTCTCACCTCGTCCTCGGGCATGGCCTGGATCCTGTAGCGAAGGCTGGTCTTCAGCCCGGAAAAGCTGAAGTCCAGTTCCCCAGTCCCTCGCAGTCCCCTAGGGAAATCAAAGGCGTTGGCCTTGCCGCCCTGGGCCAGCTTCTCGATCGCCGGTCCGCCAGGGTATCCGATGCCGAGGAGCTTGGCGCCCTTGTCGAGGGCCTCGCCTGCGGCGTCGTCCCTCGTGCTTGATATCTCGGTGATCACCCGGTCCTCGGAGATGGAGAAGAGGATCGTGTTGCCGCCCGAGACGATGAGGCCAAGGTGAGGGAGGAACGAGGCAAAGCGCGTGAAGAACGATCCGGGCGTCTCCTCGAGGAAGGTGATGAAGGGCGACCAGGCATGGGCTCTCAGGTGATTGACCCCGACGACCGGGACATTGAGCGCGGCGGCAACCGCCTTTCCTGCAGCGACCCCGATGGCGAGGCACGCAGCCAGTCCCGGCCCGCGCGTGACCGCCACCTTGTCGATATGGCCCCAGGAGGGGTTTGCCCGGGCGAGCTCCAGAAGGGGGCCAAAGCGCCTCAGGTGCTCCCGGGTCGCAATGTCCGGCACCACCCCGCCATGCTCGGCGTGAAGCGCAATCTGACTATGGATCCACTCCCCTGCCATGCCTTTCGCGGGGTCGAATATCGCGACGGCGGACTCGTCGCAGGAGCTCTCGAAGCCGAGGATCACCGGCCGAATGTACGCGCTGCCCTGAGGACGTCGAGCGCGGCGTCCAGCTGGCGGTCCTCGATCGGCGCGAATCCGAAGCGCTCCTTGAAGTCCGCGGGATCGGTGATGTCCGGCCGGGACACCTGGCGCTCGATCTTCCTGTCCTCGTCCTGGGTCATGACGACCTCGACCTGGGGCGACACCCCATGGGCGTTTATCATGGCTCCGCTGGGCGTAAAGTAGTGGGCAGTCGTCAGGCGCAGGCCCTCGCCATTCTTCAGCTTGAAGATCGTCTGCACGGAGCCCTTACCGTACGAGCGCTCGCCCACCACGACGGCGCCGCACGCATCCTTGAGGGCCCCGGTCACGATTTCAGCGGCGCTCGCCGTGTCGCCGTTGATGAGGACGGCCACGGGCATCCTGAGGGGATCCCCCTCCGTCTCGGAAAGGTAGGTCTCCTTGTCCGAGGCCTTGCGGCCCTCGGTGTACACGATCAGGTCGCCTTTCTTGAAGAATGGCTCAGCCACCTCCACGGCCGCGTCGAGGAGGCCTCCCGGATTGTTGCGCACGTCGATGACAAGGCTGTCGATACCCTTCTTGAGGAGGTCGTTTAGCGCATCGTCGAACTGCTCGCCTGTGTGGTCCGAGAACTCCGTGATCTGGATGTAGCCCGTCGAGCCGTCGTAGATGCGGGCGCCCCTCACGCTCTCGACCTTGATCACCTCTCGAACAAGGTCCAGGTCGAGGTGCCTGCCGTCACTTGGCCTAAGGAGCGTCACCTTCACGTGCGTGTGCGGCTTGCCGCGGAGCTTGTCGACGACGTTGTCCATCGGGACGCCTTGGATGACGGCCTTGCCGTCGATGGTCTCGATCTCGTCACCCAGGCGGATTCCCGCCTTGTCGCCCGGCGAGCCCGGTATCGGGGAGATGACCGAGTAGGCCCCCTTGTGCATCTCGACCTCCACTCCGATCCCACCGTACTCGCCGTCCAGGTCCTCCTCGAGCTCCTGGTTGTCCTTTGACTCAAGGTACTGCGAATGCGGGTCGAGCGAGTCCACCATGCCGTGGAGCGAGAGCCGGGTTAGGGACTCGTAGCCCGCGCCATTGAGATCGACGTAGTTCTCGTTCACCGTCTTCAGGACGTCGCGGATGTAGGACGTCGATTTGTCGAGGTCGCGGTTCGGAAGGAAACTCCAGGAGCCGGCCACCCGCGCCGAGATGACGCAGGCGCCAAAGCCCAGCGCCGCGGCGCCGAGGAGGATCAGAATCCGTTTGAACATGCCCTAAACTGTGTTCATCCGCTGTCGGTTGTAAATGCAGCCTTCGAACGAGTCCCGCCCAAGCCCCGCCATGCTGGGCGCCCTGCGGGAGCGAGCCGGCGGCAGGACGCAGATCAATTTCGCGGAATTCATGGAGGTGGCCCTCTATGACCCCGCTTTAGGCTACTACCGCAAGGACGAGCACAGGATCGGGTACGCCGAGGGCACCGACTTTGTGACGGCCACCTCTTCGGCCCCCCTTTTCGGGAAACTCGTCAGCGCAGCCTGCGTTAAACTCCTCGGAAGCGCAGACGCTGGGATTCACGAGTTCGTCGAGATCGGTGCCGAGCGCGCCTCGGGCATCCTCTCTGGAGTCGAGCATCCCTTTCGCTCCTCGCGTCTCGTGGGCGTGGGGGAGCCCATCAATGTGTCAGGGCCGGCGATCGTCTTCTCAAACGAGCTCTTCGACGCCCAGCCCTTCCGCAGGTTCAGGAAGGCGCCGGAGGGATGGCGTGAATTGGGAGTCTCGATCGGCCGCAACGAACTCGCCGAGGTTGCACTCCCGAGTGTCGTTCCCTCCGACATTGCGCTGCCCGCCGATGCCCCCGAGGGCTACGTCTTCGATGCGCCGCTGGCCTCTGCAGCTCTCGCGGGATCCATCGCGGAGCAGCCTTGGAACGGTCTCTTCGTCGCCTTCGACTACGGCAAGACTTGGGAGGAGCTCGCCCACAACACGCCCGTCGGGACCGCGAGGTCCTATCGGCGCCACGTCCAGGGAAACGATCTTCTGGCTTTTCCCGGGGGGCAGGACCTGACCTGCCACGTCTGCTGGGACTGGATCGGGAACGCGCTTTCCGGGGCCGGCTTCATTTCACCCAAAGTCGAGTCGCAGGAGGCTTTCTTTATCCACCATGCCGGTTCATACATTGAGCGGATAATGGCGTCGCAGGGCGCCTCTTTCAGCCGCGAAAAGCTCTCCCTCATGCAGCTCCTGCACCCGTCGAACATGGGTCAGAAATTCCAGGCTCTCTGGTGCCGCAGAGAAAATATCCCCGTAACCCCCTCATCTCCCCTTACCCCATGAACACCCCGAAGACCCGCCTCATTGCCGCCATTGCGGTCCTCCTCTCAGCCCCGTTCTGCCGCGTTGGCAGGGCCCAGGACGCGAACGCCGAGATCCTGACTCCGGCGCCGGCGGCGACCCCTCACATCAACGGTCCCTCGGTCTTCGGCGCGAGGCCCGGCTCCCCTTTCCTCTACCGGATCCCGGCCACCGGCGTGCGCCCGATCGAGTTCTCAGCCGATCACCTTCCCGGCGGACTCACCCTTGATGCGGCTTCGGGCGTCATCACGGGTTCGCTGAGCGAGGTGGGCCGGAGCGAACTCGTCCTTCATGCGCGCAATTCCAAGGGCGAGGACCACCGCAATTTCGCCATCGTCATTGGGGAATCGATCGCGCTGACCCCCGCCATGGGCTGGAACAGCTGGAACTGCTGGGCCGACTCCGTGGATCAGGAGAAGGTGACCCGCTCCGCACGGGCCCTGGTCTCCTCCGGGCTCTCCGAGCACGGTTGGACCTACGTCAACATCGACGACACCTGGCAAGGCATGCGCTCGGGCGAGGGCCACGCGCTTCAGGCCAACGCGAAGTTTCCTGACATCAAGGGACTCTGCGACACGGTCCACGGTCTGGGCCTAAAGATGGGGATATACTCGACGCCCTGGGTCACCTCGTATGCCGGCTTCGTGGGCGGCTCGAGCGACAACGCGGACGGCGCATGGTCCCAGGCGCTTGGCGGCAAGAGTGCCGGCAGGCACCTCGGGAAATATTCATTTGCGAATGCCGACGCCAGGCAGTGGGCGCAGTGGGGCTTTGACTACCTGAAGTACGACTGGAAGCCCAACGACCTGCCCCACATCATCGAGATGTCGCAGGCGCTCAGGAAGTCCGGCCGTGACATCCTCTTCAGTCTCTCCAATGCGGCGCCCTACCCGATCGCGGCCGACCTGGCCCACTATGCGAACAGCTGGCGCACGACGGGCGACATCAGGGACGTGTGGACGGAGAGCGGATCAGCCCGGGGATTCTACGGCGTCTCCGAACTCGGTTTCTCGCAGGACCGGTGGGCACCCTATGCCGCCCCGGGTCATTGGAACGACCCGGACATGCTGGTCGTGGGCTACGTGGGTTGGAGCGCCCACCTGCATCCGACTCAGCTGACGGCAGCCGAGCAGTACAGCCACATCAGCCTCTGGTGCATGCTTTCCGCGCCGCTTCTCCTAGGCTGCGACCTCGAGCGGCTGGATCCCTTCACGCTGGGCCTGCTGACCAACGACGAGGTCCTCGCGCTCGACCAGGACGCCTTGGGACGGCAGGCCGTCCTCGTGGCGACAGCGGGCTCCGTTGACGTGTACATGAAGGACCTGGAGGACGGCTCAAAGGCTCTCGGCTTCTTCAACCGCGACACGCAGGCCCAGACGCTCGCTTTTGGGAAACTGGCCAGGATCGGGTTTTCGCCCAAACTCCACGTCCGGGATCTCTGGCGTGAGAAGGACCTTCCCGACATCATGGATTCCGGTCGGGAGGACCTGAACATGACCATTCCTGCGCATGGCGTCATGCTCTACAAGGTCACCTCGGCTCAATGAGTTGCCGAACGCCGCCTTTCGGGACTGCCCGACTAAGATTCACCTTGCTTAGTGCATCGGCCAGCCGCTAACGTCTTCCTTTTAACTGATCACACCATGGGCAAAATTTGCGTAATCACAGGTCGTCGTCCCGTAAAAGGGAGCATTATCAACCGTAAGGGCCAGACCAAGAAGAGCGGCGGAATCGGAACGCACGTGACGAGCATCACGAAGCGCAAGTTCCGTCCGAACCTCCAGAGGGTCCGTATCCGCATGGCCAACGGTGGCACCAAGCGGGTCTGGGTCTCCGTCAAGGCCCTCAAGGCCGGTCTCGTCCAGAAGGCCTGATCCACAAAGTTTTATCACAAAGCCCGCTCGGCCTCCGGCCCGGCGGGCTTTGTTGTTTCTAGGGGTCAGGAACCGTCCTGCCTCGGCCATTGGGGAGGCTTAATCGGGCTCGTTTCGCCCCTCCATATCTTCAGGGACACGGGGTCCGACGGCCTTGGAATGCGGCTCATGTCGAATCCATGTTCGGCCACGAAATCGTAGCCGTAGTGGTAGCAGGCCCATAGGACCGGATAGGAAAACCTGCCCTTTGCCGCCAGCTCGGCCTTCATGCGAGAAAGCCCCTCGATGCCTACCAAGAGGTTACTGCGCCATTCCCAGGAGTCCGTCTCGTAGGGAAGGTCGGAGACATCCTTCCAAGCCCTGGGCTTGATCTGCAGGAGGCCGCGGGCCTCTCCGCGCCTCGCGTGGGGGTCGAAATTGGACTCGATCTTGACGAGCGCGTACACGAAGCCCGGGTCGATCCTGCGGGCCTGCGCCATCGGGACGATGGCCTGCCATATCTCGCGCCTGGCCGCCAGCGAACTCGGGATCTCCGCCGGCACATCACCCTGCCTCGGGGCGCAACCCACGAGGACGAGGGAGGACGCGAGGAGGGCCGTGTACCTCACATTGCGCGGAAGACGACGGCGGCGTTCTGGCCGCCGAAACCGAGGTTGTTGCTGAGGACCGTCTTCACAGCGACTTGGCGGGCGACGTTCGGCACATAGTCGAGGTCGCAGTCGGGATCCGGCTCGACGAGGTTCATGGTTGGCGGGACGACACCCTTCTCGATCGTCTTCACGCAGATCACCGACTCGATCCCGCCGGCGGCTCCGAGCAGGTGCCCGGTCATCGACTTGGTCGAGCTGACGGGGATCGACGCCGCACGGTCGCCAAAGACCTTCTTGATGGCGAGCGTCTCAAACTTGTCATTGTACGGGGTCGAGGTCCCGTGGGCATTGATGTAGTCGACGGAATCCGCCGCTGCGCCCGCGCTGGCAAGGGCCCTCTTCATGGCCATCGAGAGCCCCTTCCCCTCGGGATCGGGCTGCGTGATGTGGTAGGCGTCGCAGGTCGCCGCATACCCCGCCAGCTCGCAGTAGATCCTGGCCCCGCGCGCCTTCGCGTGCTCGTAGGACTCCAGGACGAGGACGCCGGCGCCCTCCCCCATGATGAAGCCGTCGCGGTTCTTCTCGAAGGGCCGGCTCGCGGTCTGGGGGCTGTCGTTCCTCGTGCTCATGGCCTTCATGGAGCAGAACGACGCGTAGGCGAATGGCGTGATCGCGGCCTCGCTGCCGCCGGCTACCATCACGTCGGCGTCGCCGCGCCTGATGGCGTGGGCTGCCTCGCCGAGCGAGTGTGTGCCCGTGGCGCAGGCCGAGACCATCCCGAAGTTGGGGCCGCGGGCGCCGTACTCGATCGCGACCAGGCCCGAGCACATGTTGCCGATAAGAGACGGGATCGTGAAGGGCGAGACCCTGCGGGGTCCGCGCTCGGCAAGAACCTTCAGCTGCGTCTCGTAGGTGTGCATCCCGCCGATGCCGGAGCCGATGATGACGCCGACCCTGTCGCCGTCCTCCTTCGCCATGTCGAGGCCGGAGTCGGCCACAGCCTGCTTCGCAGCCACGAAACCGAAGTGGGTGTACCGGTCGTTGCGACGGGCCTCCTTGGGGTCCATCAGCTGGTTCACGTCCCAGTTGCGCACCTCCGCGCCTATCTGGCAGGCGAAGGCCGAGGGATCGAAGAGCGTGACCCTCTCGACGCCGATCTTACCGGAGACCAGGCTTGCCCAGAACTCGTCGACCGTGTGGCCGATCGAGGTGACCGTGCCGAGGCCCGTCACCACCACGCGGCGGTCGGGCATCGGGTCATTCATGGACTAGTACGGCGCCTACGACCGTTTCCAGGTTTGGAAGGCGCGGGGCTGCCGGATTCCGTCAAAGGACGGATCAGCTCTGTCCGGCTTTGGCTTTGATGTAGTCGGTCACTTGGCCGACCGTCTGGAGCTTCTCGGCGTCGGATTCCGGGATCTCTCCCTTGATCTCGTCCTTGAACTCCTCCTCAAAGGCCATGATCAGCTCGACGGTGTCGAGTGAATCGGCTCCCAGGTCATCAAGAAAGGAAGCGGTCGGTGTGATCTGCTCCTCATTGACGTTGAGCTGGTTCACAATGATTTCCTTAACACGCTGGTCTATGGTTTTTTGGTCAGCCATTTGGGTAAATTCCGATTAAACGCAGGCTCTACATTGCCATGCCGCCGTCAACGGTAAAAACTTGGCCCGTGACGTAGCCCGCCTCTTCAGAACATAGGTAGGCGCACATATTTGCAATATCGGCGGCTTCCCCGAAGCGCTTCAGGGGAACCACTTCGAGGATTTTGGCGGCGAGCTCAGGCTTGTTCACGAACTCGGTTGTCATGTCCGTCTTGATAAATCCCGGAGCGACGGCGTTCACCGTGATGCTGCGGCCGGCAAATTCCCGGGCGAGAGACTTTGTCAGGCCGATCATGCCCGCCTTGGCCGCGGAATAGTTCGCCTGCCCCGCGTTGCCCATGATGCCACTGACGGAGGTGATGTTCACGATGCGGCCCCAGCGGGCCCTCGTCATCGGGCGTGCCAGGTGCTTCGTCCAGTGGAAGCAGCTGCTCAGGTTTGTGGAAATGACATCGTTCCAGTCCGCGTCACTCATGCGGAAGAGGAGGCCGTCCCGGGTGATCCCCGCATTGTTGACAAGTATGTCGATCGTCGGGAACTCGGCCAGGAGGGCTTCGGAGGCCTTGGCCACAGCCGCACCATCAGCCACGTCGACCGCGAGCGCCTTGGCCTTTCCGCCGGCCTGCACGATGGCAGCGGCAACCGCGCCGCACGACTCGGCGGACTTGGAGACGCAGATGACCGTCACGCCCGCCTTGGCGAGCGTTTCTGCAATCGCTTTGCCTATGCCTCGCCCGGCACCCGTCACCAGGGCCGTGCGGTTGTTGAAGGTAATCATGGGGTTTAGTAAACGTCGCGCTGGTAGCGCTTCTCCTTCTTCATGAGCTTAACGTAGTCGATGGCCTCGGCAGGCGTCATCCCGCCCTGCCCCGCGATCACGTCGTGGAGGGCGATGTCGACGTCCTTGGCCATGCGCTTCGCGTCGCCGCACACAAAGAACGATGCGCCACCCTTGATCCAGGCCCAGAGTTCCGCGGCGTTCTCGCGCATGCGGTCCTGGACATAGACCTTGGTCAGCTGGTCGCGTGAGAATGCGGTGTCAAGGCGGGTCAGGATCCCGTCCTTCTGGTACTTCGCCCAGTCCTCCTCGTAGAGGAAGTCGGTACCCTTGCGTTGGTCACCGAAGAAGAGCCAGTTGCGGCCCTTGGCCCCGAGCGCAGCGCGGTCCTGGATGAACGCGCGGAACGGCGCGATGCCAGTGCCCGGCCCCACCATGATGGCGTCCTTCGAGGTATCCTCGGGCGGCCCGAAATGGGAATGCGAGACGAAGACCGGGGTCGGCGTGACGCCCACTGTGACCCGGTCCGACATGAAGGTGGTGCAGACGCCGACTCGGTCGCGGTTGTTCGTCTCGTAGCGGACGATGGCGACAGTCAGGTGGATTTCCTGAGGATGCAGCCTCGGCGAGGAAGCGATCGAGTAGAGCCTCGGCATCAGCTTCCTCATGTGGTCCACAAGCTCCTGGGCCGTCAGCTTCGCGCTCGGGAACTCCACCAGAAGGTCGACGAACTCGCGCTCATCCAGCCAGTTCATGAGGATCTCCTTCGACTCGGGGACGATGAGGCCCTCGAGTTTGCCCTTCTCCGCGGGATTCTGCGCCTTGCCGCAGAGCGTCTCGACGATGCGCTTCGTCGGTCCGGCGAGCGCCAGCTTCGATGTCAGTGCCTCGCGCAGCGAGATCGCAGCCGTCGCCTTCGGGAGCATCACCGGCTCGTGGCCGGTCGCGCCCAGGGCCGCGAGGATGGCATCTACCTCCGAAGGCCTGTTTGACGGGAATACCCCGAGCGAGTCGCCTGCCTTGTAGTGCAGGCCGCTTCCGGCGATGCTGACGACCAGGTGACGGGTCTCCTTGGCGGAGCCCGGGCCGTTCAGGACGCGGTTGTCCGTGATGCGGGCTTCGAACGGGTTGTCCTTGGAGAAGGCTGAGGTTTCGGCGTGATCTGACATTGAAATGGAGCGGGCAATAAAGCGGTTCGGCCGGCCTGCTTGCAAGCCGGTTCATTCGCTGCACATTTACGGCCATGGAAGACAGCGGACTGGCACTGACGGGTATCCACCACCTTACGGCGGTGACAGCCAAAGCGCCGGAGAATTACAACTTCTACACCCAGGTCCTCGGCCTTCGCCTCGTCAAGAAGACCGTCAACCAGGACGACGTCTCGGCCTACCACCTCTTTTACGCCGATGGGAAGGCCACGCCGGGCACGGACATCACGTTCTTCGACTGGCCGGCCTCTCCCGAGAGGCGCGGCACCCGCAGCGTGGTGCAGACCGGTTTCAGAGTCTCCGGACAGGCAGCCTTGAAGTACTGGAAGGACCGCTTCATGGAGCTCAAAGTCAGGCACGGAGAGATCGTCGAGCACGACGGCCGCTCGGTGCTGGACTTTGACGACAACGAGGGCCAGCGCCTGAGCCTCGTCGACGACAAGGGGGTCGGCTCCGCGAACCCTTGGGACAAGAGCACGGTCCCCTCCGTGAACCAGATCCGGGGACTGGGCCCCATCCGCGTGAGCGTCCCCGAGATCAAACCCACGGACAGGGTACTGACGTCCGTCATGGGCATGAAGTCCTCGAGGACCTATGCCCTGGCCGATGAGTCCAAGTCGGCGGTCTATGTCTATACGATGGCCGGCGAGGGCCCGGGCTCCGAGCTTCACGTCGTCGTGGACCCCAACCTGCCCCCTGCCCGACTCGGCGCTGGCGGCGTCCACCATGTCGCCTTCAGGACGCCCGACGAGGACCAGTACAATGCGTGGGCCGAGAGGCTCGAGGGTATGGGCATGCCGACCAGCGGTCCCGTCGACAGGTTCTACTTCCAGAGCCTCTATTTCCGGGAGCCAGGCGGCGTTCTCTTCGAGATCGCCACTGACGGGCCGGGGTTCGCCACGGACGAGCCCATGGACTCGCTCGGCCAACGCCTCGCGCTCCCACCGTTCCTTGAGGGACGCCGCAAGGAAATCGAAGCGGGCCTCAAGCCGCTCGCAGTCTGAGAAGGTCTTTGACCATGGCGGGCCTTTGCGTTTGCCATGCCTTGCCGCGGCGGTAAGCCTCCTGTTCCACGTGAAGGACACAAACGAACATGAGGCGGACAACGAGGGCACCCTCCGCCTCCAGAAATACATCGCCGACTCCGGGATGTGCTCCAGGCGCAACGCCGAGGCGCTGATCTTCCAGGGCGAAGTGTGGGTGAACGGCAAGGTCGCGAAACCGGGCACCAAGGTGACCCCGGGCGTGGACCGCGTGACTGTGTCCGGAAAACTCGTGCGCACGCTGGCCCAGCCGAAGATCACGCTCGCAGTCAACAAGCCGCGCGGCCTCATCTGCTCCAACGACGATCCACACAACCCTGATACTATCTTCAAGCTCCTGCCCAGGGAGTATAACCGTTTTCGTTTCTTCTGCGCGGGCCGCCTCGACAAGGACAGCGAAGGTCTCGTGATCCTGACAACGGACGGAGACCTGGCCAACCGCCTCATGCATCCCTCAAACGAGGTCGTGAAGCGCTATCATGTCTCCCTCAAGGAGCCCTATCCCTCAACGCGTCTCAAGCGCCTCGTGAGCGGGCTCACATTCGAGGGCGAGCGCCTCAAAGTCGAGCGGGCCGCCATCATCAAGGCCGGCCCTGACGGAAGCGGCAAGGAGCTGGACGTCCACATGCACCACGGAAAGAAGCGCGAGATCCGCCTTCTTTTCTCGGCACTCGGCTACACGGTCCAGCGCCTGCGGCGCTACCAGATTGGCGCCGTGCGGCTGAAGGGAATCCCGTTGCAGGGCGCCAAACAACTTGCTTCAAAAGAGATCCAAATGCTCTTCGTGGTTCCGAGGACCCCGAGCGCTCCTTTCCAGGCCACGAACGAGAAGAAAACCCAACTCCATGACGATTAAAATGATCCTCGCCGCGGCGGCCCTCTCGGGCGGAGCGGCCCTTAATGCGGCGACCCTGAACGTCGCGACAGCAGTGCAGAGCAGGCCGGACGCCTCCTCGCCCGTGATCTCGGTTCTTCCCGCCGGCTCGCAGCAGCCCGCCGTGTCCGACAAGGCCGCCTCCGGCCCCGCAGGGTGGATCGCCGTGGAGCTTTCGGGTCCCTTCCAGGGCTATGTGAAGAACAAGGACCTGACGAAGCAGCTCGATATCCTTCCCGGTTCCAGCATCTACCTTTCCCCCAAGGACGAGGGCAGTGCCTTCGCGACCTACGAGAAGGGCGACAAGGCCGACATCACCGGCCTCCACGGAAAGTGGACCCAGATCACGCTCCAGAAGACGCTGGTAGGCTACATCCAGGGAAGTGCCGTCGCAGCCACGGCCCCCATGGCTCCTGAGACCGCGGCGGCTCCGGCTCCCTCGGCTCCGGTGGCCTCCGCGGCTCCCCTACCGCAGCCCCCGACTGATGACGCCGGCCTCTCAAAGCTCTTCGAAGGAACGCTCACCGGCACACGCACGCTCCTCATGCCCAAGAGGCCCTACGACTGGCAGCTCGTGGATTCCGACGGAAAGCGCGTGGCCTACCTCGACCTTTCAAAGCTCCTTTTAACTGACCAGATCGACAGCTACACCGGCCACTCCGTCGTCGTCCTCGGCTTCCTGGAGTCAGTCAAGAAGTCAGACGACCTTGTCATCCACGCCGAGGGACTTCGCCTGAAGTAATCGATGGAGATCATCGACGGAAACAGGATAGCCGCCGATATCATTGCCGAACTGAAGGCGGAGGTATCCCTAATCAAGGGCCGCCCACCTTGCCTGGCTTTGGTGCGCGTCGGGGATGACCCGGCCTCGGTGTCCTACGTGAAGAAAAAGGGACTGACGGCCGCGGAGATCGGGATCGAGAGCCGCAATCTCCTGCCCGCTGCGACCATTGAGCAGTCGGCCTTGGAGACCCTCATCGACAACCTGAACGGCGATACGGGCGTTGACGGGATCCTTGTGCAGTCGCCCCTGCCCGCTCACCTCGACGAGCGCGCAGTCTTCAGCCGCATCTCGCCCCAGAAGGACGTAGACGGATTCAGCCCGGTGAACATCGGCAAGCTGGCCCAGGAGGACCCGAGCGGGTTCTCGGCCTGCACAC
>DASRSJ010000170.1:0-5167 GCA_035656555.1 Opitutaceae bacterium | reverse complement strand
CTGGTCTGAGGCCTGGGGACTTTATATCGACGACTACAAGGAGGAGCGCGAGGGCGACTCGAACACCCTGCTGAAGAGCGCGGAGGTCCTCTATTCCAACAAGTCCCGGATACGCGCGGTCCCAGGCAAGCCCGACACCGTCCGTGGCAGGAGTGCAAACCTTCTGCTCACCGAGTTCGACTTCTTCGAGAACCCGGCTGCGACATGGCGCGCGGTCCTCCCATCGATTACGAATCCGCTGAGAGGAGGCGAGAAGAAGGTCCGCCTTGCGACCACACCGAATGGTAAGGGAGGCGCCGCCCACAAGATCTGGACCAAGGAGGATACGGAGAAGATGCGCTGGTCCAGGCATCTCGTCACGATCTACCACGCGGTCCTGATGGGACTCCCGGTCGACATCGAGCAGCTGCGCGAGGCGATGGACGATCCTGAAGGCTTCGCCCAGGAGTGTGAGGTCGAGTTTCTGGACGGCTCGAACGTTCTGCTGCCTTACGAGATCATCGCCCAGGCCGAGAGCACGGATGCCCATGAGTTCTGCGATCCGGCGTTCTGGGACGCCACCGAGGGCGCGCCGGTGGATCTCGGTATAGACTTCGGCCGCACGAACGATCCCACGGTCTGCTGGGCGATTGAGCAGGTTGGAGACGTATCGATCACGCGCGAGGTCCTCGCTGAACGCGGGATGTCGACGCCCGACCAGGAGGCGATGCTCGATAAGAGGATCCGCCGAGCCCGCCGGGTCTGCTTCGATTACACCGGGCCGGGCATAGGCCTCGGCGACTACCTGGTGCGCAAGCACGGTGAGTGGAATCCCGAGAAGCACCTCTTCGGGAAGATCGAGCTCTGCACCTTCACGGCCGGCTTCAAGCGCGAGCTGTTCCCGAAGTTCCGCCGCGCCTTCGAGGCTCCGACCAAAATTCGCGTGCCGATCTCCGTCGCTGTTCGCGAGGATCTCCACGCTATGAAGCAAATTGTCCGCAACGGGGAGTACACGTACTCGGCGCCGAGGACTGCGGAAGGCCACAGCGATCGTTGCACCGCCGGCGCACTCGCCTGGCGTGCCAGGGCGACAGGTGGCGGCGTGTTCGCTATGAGCTCTGTGAATGTGCGCGGGCGAAACCGCGAAGCCTCAGGCGGAAGGAGAATGCCCATATGAACGTCGACGCTCCCGCTCCCCTGGCGTCGCAGAACGTTTCTCCCCAGGTGGTGGAGCTCGTCAAGCGCTCCAGGTTCAACCCGATCCGCCATCTGAAGCCGGAGCTGCTCTCAAAGCAGCTCGACATGTTCGAGATTGGTTTCATCCGCGATTTCGCGCTCATGGCGGCCGCGATCAAGAGGCGCGACTACATGATCTCGGTCACGCTGAGGAAGCGCGAGAAGGCGATCGCCCGTCACGGCTACGAGGTCGTGATCAATGACGGCCTCGACGAATCGAAGAAGGCTGACGCCGCGAAGCATCAGGCCGCCTTGCGATATTTCTGGGACAATATCCGGGCGACCAACGTCCTTGATCAAAACCAGAAGGGCGGCTTCCGCCTCCTGGTCCAGCAGATGATGGAGTCGGTCGGCTTCCGCTACGCAGTGCACGAGGTTGTCTACAGGCCGACCTTCGACCCGGTTACCAATGCCCCGCGCCTCACAGCGACGTTCAACTACGTGCCGCTGAGCTTTTTTGAGGCCACGACCGGAAAACTCAGGTTCATCAAGAACTACTTCGGCTCGATCACCGGCGAAGCCATGGACGACGAGGGCTGGCTGGTAACCGTGGGCGAAGGGCTCATGGAGCCGCTCGCCGTCTGCTATATGTTCAAGTCGATGTCCCTGAAGGACTGGCTGAACTATAACGAACGGTTCGGCATGCCAGGCGTCCACGCGACGACGACGGCCGCCAAGGACACGCCGCCCTGGAACGACGTCGTCGATGCGGTCAGCAAATTCGCCCAGGAGTATGCGGTCGTCACGAGCCAGGACGCGCAGATCAAGCTGATCGAGACGAAGGGTGGAACCGGGGACGGCCCTTTCCATCCGCTCATTCAGGCGATGGACCGCGCGATCGCGACTCTATGCCGCGGTGCCGACCTTTCGACCATCAGCTCGGGCGCCCACAGCCAGGGACACGGAGCCAGCCTCCAGGGCGATGAGGCCGACGTTCTTGAGGAGGACGATGCTGAGCTCATCTCAGAGACGTTGAACCAGATCGACCGGGTGGTGATCCGCGAGCTCTTCGGCACGGACGAGGTCCTGGCGAAGACCAAGATCATCGTCCCGGAGCGCAAGAACAACGCCGACATCATCAATAAGTTCAGCTTCCTGCTCTCCGCTGGGGTCGAGATCGGCGTCGACTATGCCCGCCAGGAGCTGGCCGTTCCTGCCCCAGGCAAGGGTGAGGAGCTGCTTCAGAAGCCTGCCCCTATCTTGCAGCAGGAGGATCTGACCGTCCCTGAGACCCCAAAGGCCGACCTGGGCAATGCCTCCGCAAATGGCCGGGAGGCGATCTTCAAGGCCAACGCTGCCGCCCAGGTACTCGCGGCCAAGCGCGACGTCTTCAGGCCGGTCGCCTTAAGGATCGCCGCCCTGGCGAACTGCGCCGATCCGGCGGCGCTGGCCCTGGAGACCCACCGCCTGAAGGCCGACGCGAGCCACCTCTACCACACGGTCATGGCCTCCGCCCCGGATCTCGCCAGTCCGCTCCAGGAGATCATCGGGACTGCCCTCATCGGGGGCTTCGCGGAGGCCGCCAAGGCCCGAAAAACAACCTAACCCATGAAACCGATTCCTTTGCCCCACGTTCGTTTGAGAGGCCCCATCCTATTCCTAGGGGTCCGATCGTGGCTTTGCAGCCCTTGCAGCCGCCCTTGCAGCCATCGTGTGGGCGTTCTCAGACCTCTTTTGCTGGCCAACTCAGAAGACCTCACGGTGACCGAGCTTATCGGCGTTGAGGCCGAACCCATCCACCTGGCTAACGATTTGGCGGCCGGGGACGGCTGGGCGCTCATCTCAAAATACGGGGACCACCCGCACCCCAAGGGCCCCATCCAACGCTTCGAGAAGGAGGACGCCGAGAAGATCGTCGCCCAGTTCAAGAGCGTCTGGGGCAGGATCAAGCGCGCCGTCGTCGGCCTGACGATCTACGACGGTCACCCTGATGCCGAGGGGTACGCCAACATCTTCCCCGACAAGACGCCCTACGGGACCTTTGCCGACCTGGAGGCCAGGGATGACGGAATGTTCGGCCGCCCGATCCTGACGACTGCTGGCGGCCGCCTGGTCGAGGACGGCAAGGACCGACTGTCGCCCTTCTGGTCGACCATGCAGGTCGGCAAAAACGACGCCGGAAAGCCCATCGTTCGCCCGTTCAAGCTCAAATCAGTCGGCCTCGTGACCAGGGGAAACATCCCCGGCCCGTCGCTCATGAATTCATCCCACAACGAAAACACAGATCCAAAAATGAAAGAATACCTGCTCAAGCTCCTCCTGGCTCTCGGCGTAACGCCCAAGGCCGACGCTTCCGACGCTGACCTCGCCAATTCGGTCGATGCCGCCGTCGCCGCCAACACCACGCTCGCTACCTCGCATGCGACGCTGACCACCAAGGTGGCCACGCTCGAAGGCGAGAAGGTAGAGCTCGCGAACGCCAAGGCCACCGCCGCCACCGAGCTCGAAACGTTCAGGGGACAGGTCGCTGCCGAGCGCAAGGAGCGCGCGATCCTGCTCGTCAACTCCGCCGTCATCGAGGGACGCCTCGCGGCCTCCGATCGCGACTCCTGGGTAACCGAGCTCTGCAACAGCTTCGACACGAAGTCCGTCGAGCTCTCGAAGCTGACGAAGAGGCTGAAGACCACGTCCGCCACCGGCGATCTGGCCAACAAGGCCGGCGAGGCCGCCGATCGCCAGGCGCAGGTCATGGACCTGGTCAACGCCCGCATGGACGAGAAGGACGAGGACTACGAGACCGCCTTCACGGCCGTCCAGAAGGATCCGAAGAACGCCGGCCTCTTCAAGGCCATGAAGCAGCCCGAGGCCAAGGCCTAACCCAGCCGTTTCCCGATCAGCGAACCCACCATCATCACCACTACCATGCCCTCAGATACACAGTCGGATTCCAGCACCGAGACCGCCGTCCGTTCCAAGATGAACGCCGGCCTCGACGAAAAGAGCGCACGCGAGGTTGTGCAGGCGCAGGCCTCACATGACGCGTTCCTCGCCAAGCAAAGCAAGAAGGCCGCCACGAAGGCTCCCGAGCCCGCGAAGGCCGACACCGGCGCGAAGTAATTCTTCCGCTCCAGATCCTCCCACACCCAGAAATCAATCCAATGAATATCCTCTTCCGCATCATCCTCGCCGGGCTCTTCGCCCTGGTCTTAGTCCAGACCCTCTTTCCGAAGTTGGTCCCCACCCTGCGGCGTTCCGCAGTCACGTTCTGCAGGACTGCCTTCGGCTGCCCTCCGGTCTTCAACCTGGCGAACGTCGCCGAGGGTGAGCACCTGGATGGCAAGATCTCGTACTACGCAGACGCGGTCATCGCCAACAGGTTCCTCCTGGCAAAGCAGGGTAGCGACTCGCTGCACATTGCGACGACCGCCCTGGCTTCCGATCAACCGCTTGGAATCAACTACGACTCCGCCGACGCGATCGGTGATCTCGTGGTCGTGGAGCTCCTTGGAGCAGCCAAGGGCACCAAGCGCGCCACCTGCAGCGGCGCGATCACAGCCGGCCAAGACATCTACACGGACGTGAACGGTCAGGTCCAGGCGGAGCCGGTCGCCGCCGGCGCTTACTGGCTCATCGGCCGCGCCGTCACGACGACGGTCAGCGCCGGGGACATCGTCGAGTTCTCACCCACGAAGGCCATCCGCGTGATCGTTCTCGCCGCCCCGACCCAGACGGCGTCCGGCACGATCGCGGGCCTGCACTCCACAGCGGGCGCGCCGACCAAGGCGGACTTCGACGCACTCCTCGCTGAGGCAGGCAAGCTGCAGAACGACTTCTACCTCCTCCGGGCGGGCCTCGTTTCGCCGACGCTGCCCAAGATGCTCTAACCCGGCCGCCACTCACACCCAGACACGAACCATAATATACCATGTCACGCTCAACCATCGCACGCGCCAAGGCGCTGCCTGCTCTCGTCACCGCCTTCGCGAACTCCGACCGGCTGCCGGTCTCCGCG
>DASRSJ010000169.1:0-13957 GCA_035656555.1 Opitutaceae bacterium | reverse complement strand
ACAACGGCTGCAAGGGCCAGAACTCCTGCAAGGGCAAGGGCGGCTGCAGCACGAACAAGTCCTGATCGGATTTTTTTGAGCAACGCGGCCGGCTTACCGCCGGCCGCGTTTTTTGTATATGCCCGCCAATAGATTCAACGGGAATTGCGACTATGGGATCGGCATCGGCCTGAGGGTCCCCCATTACGCGCACATCCTCTCGAAGAAGCCCGTCGTCGACTGGTTCGAGATCATCTCGGAGAACTTCATGGTGGACGGTGGTCGTCCGCTTGAGCTCCTGGACCAGATCCTCGAGCAGTACCGGGTCGTTCAGCACGGCGTGTCGATGTATTTCGGGTCCGCGGACAAGCCTGACAGGACACACCTGAGGAAGCTGAAGGCGCTCGTGAAGCGCACGAAGACGCCCTGGCTCTCGGACCACCTTTGCTGGGGCAGCGTCGACGGCACCTACACGCATGACCTGCTGCCGATGCCCTACACCTTTGCGTCCGCGAAGCGGACGGCCGAGAAGATCAAGCAGGTCAGGGACTTCCTCGAGGTGCCGATCTGCGTCGAGAATGTCAGCAGCTACGCCGAGTTCCACGCGTCCGAGATGACCGAGTGGGAATTCCTGAGCGAGGTGGTCGAGCTCGCAGACTGCGGGATACTCCTCGACGTTAACAACATCTACGTCTCCTCGAAGAACCACTCCTTCAACCCGTACGACTACCTGAACAACATCCCGCACCACAGGGTGGGGCAGATGCACGTCGCGGGACACACGAAGTTCGAGAAATACATCCTGGACACCCACGACCACCCGGTGCTCGACCCGGTCTGGAAGATGTACGCCCACGCCACGCGCCAGTGCGGCGTCTCCGCGACCCTCCTTGAGTGGGACGACAAGATCCCGTCCTTCGACGAGGTCCACAACGAGGCGCTCAAGGCCAACGAGTTCATCGACGGGGCGAAGAAGGCGAAGAAGTGAAAAAGCCGCCGAAGCACGCGCCGGCGCGCATCAACACCACGGAGCAGTTGCGCTCCTTCCAGCGGATGATGATGACGGCCGTCGTGAGGCCGCTCGACGCAGATGACAACCTGAAGGCGAAGTGGATCGACGGCCGCTCGATGTCCAAGGTCGCCTCGGAGTTCATCAAGCCGAATGACAGGCTGAGCTCGTTCGAGCGTCTCCAGCTCTACAACCAGATGTACTGGTACCGGATCTACGAGGCGCTCAGGGACGACTGCCCGGGTCTCCAGGCCGCGATCGGGGAGAAGGCCTTTGCCAAGCTCTCGAAGGCTTACCTCACGCAGCGCCCGTCGCAGTCCTTCACGCTGAGGGACCTGTCGGCGCGCCTCGTGAAGTTCCTCGGCGACAACCCCGCTTTCACGGCGCCTCGGACCGCGCTTGCGATCGAGATCGCCCGCTTTGAGTGGGCGCAGACTGTCGCCTTCGACGGCGAGTCGAAGCCCGTCGTGCCGGGCGCGGTGCTGGCGAGGACGCCGCCCAACAAGCTCAAGCTGGGGCTGCAGCCTTACATCACGCTCCTTTCGCTGAGGCACCCGGTCGACACCTACGTCATGTCGGTGAAGCGGCGCGAGGTGATGCGCTCGGAGGCCAGCAACACGCCGGACTCCAAGGTGGTCGCCACGAAGCGCCTGCGCAGGCCCGCGCTCCCGAAGCCTTCCGCGACCTTCGTCGCCGTGCACCGGCACCACAATAGGCTCTTCTACAAGCGGCTGGACCCCGCGGCGTTCAAGATCCTGGAGGCCCTTTCCCAGGGAGTCGTTCTTTCCCGCGCCATCGAGGCCGGCGGGCCCAAAGTGAGGCCGTCCAAGATCCAGGGGTGGTTCACCTCGTGGATGGCGCTGGGCTGGTTCACTGAGCGCGGGAATAAATCCCCGCGCCGGGCATCTTGACTCTGTACCCGCACGCTCGCGGGTGCATAACCAGACTACCCCGATGAACATCCTCTCGAAGATCCATGGCCTGCTTGTGCAAATTGGTCGCATCCTGCAGTGCCCCGTCCTCTTGGTCATCCGCCTTTACTGGGGCTGGCAGTTCTTCCTGACCGGCAAGGGCAAGCTCCAGCACCTGGACAAGGTGACGAACTTCTTCGCAAGCCTCCACATCCCGGCGCCGCATATCAACGCGATCATGGCGGCGTCCACGGAAGTCACCTGCGGAATCCTCCTGATCCTCGGGCTCTTCTCGCGGTTCGCCTCCGCGGCCCTCATCTGCGTCATGTGCGTCGCCTACTACACGGCCGAGCACGATGCGCTCGTTGGCATCTTCAAGGATCCCGACAAGTTCACGGGCGCCGACCCGTTCCTGTACCTCTACGCCGCGGTGATCGTGTTCTGCTTCGGCCCGGGCAAGATTGCCCTCGACCGCTTTGTCTTCAAGGACGAGCCGGTCTGAGCCCTAGGCGGTCGGCGCGACCGGCGTCTCGGTCTTCCGTGACGGATTGCAGAGATCCTCGTAGGCATAGACCACGGCGCCCGTGATGAGCGGCAGCGCAATGAAGATCCCGACCACAAAGGCGGCGATCCCGACAAGCATGAAGGGCACGCTCAGGAGGACGAGGCCCAGGATGCGCCACCACTGCTTCGTCACCACCTTGCGGCTCGCCTCCATCGCCTCCCAGAAGCCGAGCCCGCGGTCCACGATCAACATCTGCGTGAAGACGTAGGAGACGATGAGATAGATCCCCGGCAGGACGAGGCAGAAGATGCCCACCGTGATGAGGATCGCGACCAGGATTCCTGCGACGAGGAGCGACATGAAGGGCTTCGTGAATCCGAAGAAAAGGTCGCGTATCGTCGTCGCCTGGCCCCTGACCTTCCGCAGGAAGTAGTAGTAAAGGCCGCCGGCGAGAGCCCCGCCGAAGATCAGCGAGACGAAGAGGATTCCTCTCTGCTGCAGGTAGATGAGGAACCCGTAGAAAATGCTCATCAGCACGCTCGCGCCCACGAGCGGCCAGAAGTTGGCCTTAAGGAGCGCCCAGCTGCGCTCGTAGCAGCTGATGATGTCGAGCTTCGCGACCTCCTGGAAAATCCCGGGGTCTCCCATTGGCACGGCGGCGGCCGAGGACGGGCCGATGATATCCTGGAAGTCGGCGACGGTCTGCCACGTGTCGGATCCGGCTTCCTTGACCTTCGTCTCGAGGTTGGCGCGGCCTCCCGCGATCCACGAGCGGATCTGAGCGGCGGTGACCGGACCATATTCCTTCCCGTCGCCGCCGATGATCGTGTACATGCGTGCAAGGTCTCACGCGGGCAGCCCCGCGTCAACCGCCCCGGCTACAGGGAAATCACTGCTGGGGAGCGACGCCCGCAGCCCTTGCCACAGCCTGCCTTGCCAGCACGCAGTCGTAGCGCGCCTGGAGGCGGCTTAGCTCGGAAGACCTGAGGGAGCTTTGGGCATCGAGGAGCTCGAAATTCGTGATGACGCCGTTCGTGTAGCGTGTCTTGGCGAGGTCCAGCGCCTCGTTGGCCTGGTCGACCAGCGAATCGGCGTTGCCGAGCCTCGCCTTTGCGGCGTTCAGGTCGGAATACGCATCGGCGACGTCGGTCGTGATCGTCTGGTCGAGCTCGCGCTCGCGCGCCTCGGCCGAGCGCACGCCGGCGTCAGCCTCCATGCGGTCGCCCGTAATGCGACGTCCGGTGAAGATCGGGACCTCAAGAGACAGGCCGGCCACGATGTAGCCCCTGTTGTCGTAGAGGGCGGGGGCAACGCTGTCCTCCAGGCCGCCGGAGGCCTGGGCCGCGAGGGTCGGCATCCGCTCCCTGCTCGCGGCGTCAAGGTGCAGGCGCGACGTGTGCTCGTCGTCGAGCGCGACCTTCATCTCGGGACGGTTGTGCAGCCCGTCGGCGATCGCCTCGGACTCGCTGAGGGCTGGGGCGGCGGCGTCAAAATCGCCGCGCAGCTCGAGGGGCGCCGAGAGATCCCAGCCGAGCAACCGGCGAAGGCCGTTCTCCTGCTTCTCGAGCGCGGCCTGCGTGTCCGTCAGCTTGTTGCGCGCGTTGGAGAGGCGGACCTGGGTCGTAAGGACGTCGAACTTCGTCGCGCTGCCGGCATTGAACTTCTTCTGGGAGATGCGAAGCGCCTCCTCCAGGGCCGCGATCTCCTCGTGGGCGACGGCTGCGGAGCTTCGCAGCAGGATGACGCCGTAGAAGGACTGGATGGCCTGGTAGCCCAGCTGGTGGCGGGCCTCCTCAAGCGCATCCTGCGCGGCGATCTGCCCGGAGCGGGCCAGGTCGACCAGCTTGTCCGTGCGGCCGAAGTCCGTCAGGAGCTGGCGCGCCGTGATGTTCACGTTGTAGGAATCCTGGACGTTCTCGTAGATGGCGCTCGGCGGCTGGCCGGGGAGCGCGAAGGCGACGTACGGGCGCACGGAATTATAGGTGTAGCCGCCGTTTCCGCTGACCTGCGGCAGGCGGCTTGAGTTGGCCTCCACGGTGCGGGCGCGGGCGGCGTCGACGGCCGCGCGCGCGGCATCAAGCGAAGGGTAGTGCGAGACGACAGTGTCGATCGCCTGGGTGAGCGTGAGCGGCCCGGGCTGGGGGGTGTCGGCAAACGCGGCCGGGGCTGTCATGGCAAGGGCGAGGCCGAGGAGCGTGGAGTATTTCATGGCGTGTGGTTCCTGCCGGCGGGTCAGTGCGACTCCTTGGCTGCGGCTGCCGCCGCCTTGGAAATCGTCTTTCTCTTGCCTGCAAAAAGAATGAGGGGAATGCAGCCTATAGAGAGGAGGCCCACAAGGCGGTAGGCGTCGAGGTAGCTCAGGAGGCTCGACTGGCGCTGGACGGTGAACTCAAGGATGCCCAGGGCGCGCTGCGTCGCCTCGATGGAGCTGGCCCCTTTCGCCATCATGGCGTGGGCGAGCGCGGAGAGGCGCCCCTCGGTGGCGGGATCGCCCGACGCGAGCTTCGAGACCAGGGTCAGGCGGTGGAAGGCGGTGCGGTGGTCCAGGAAGGTGTTGATGAAGGCGATCCCGAAGGAGCCGCCCATCTGGCGCATCATGTTGTTCAGCGCGATGCCCTGCGGGATGTCCCGGGGCTGAAGTCCGGAGACCGCGAGCTGCGTCAGGGGGATCGTGATCAGGCTGAGCCCTATGGCCCTCATGATGATCGGCCAGAAGAAGTCCTGGGACGTCGCGCTGAGGTTAAGGACGGAGAGCTTGAGCGCGAAGGCCGCCACGACGCCGAAGCCGATGATGACCATCCACTCGGCGGGAAATCCCTTCTCGAGCGCCTTGCCCATGACCGGCAGAAAGAAGAGGGCGACCAGGGCCCCCGGCAGGAAGAGCATGCCGGTCTTCATGGCCGGGTAGCCGAGGAGCCGCTGGGTGAACACGGGCACGATGAACACCGTCGCAAAGAGGGCGAAGCCGAGGATGAAGGTGAGGCTCGCGGCGACCGCGAGCTTGCGGCTCTTGAGGACCCGCAGATCAACCACCGGGTGCTCGGCGGTCAGCTCGCGGACGATGAAGCCGGCGAGCGCCAGGCCGGCCGTGATCGTCAGGTAAAGGATGTAGCGCTTCGAGAACCAGTCCTCCGTCTCGCCGCGCTCGAGCACCGTCTGGAGGGCGCCAAGGCCAATGATCAGGAGCGCGATGCCTAGCCAGTCGATCGTGCCCACCTTGCGCGCCTGCTCGGGCTCCTTCACGTAGAGCCAGGAGAGGAATGCGGCGCCCAGGCCTATCGGAAGGTTGATGTAGAAGATCCAGGGCCACGAGTAGCTGTCGATGATCCAGCCTCCGATCGTGGGCCCGATCGTCGGTCCGACGAAGAGCCCGACCGCGAAGAGCGCCGAGGCGAAGCCGCGCTGGGCGACCGTGTAGGTCTCAAAGAGGATCGACTGCGAGGTCGAGAGGAGGGCGCCGCCGCCGATGCCCTGGATGAAGCGGAAGGCCACGAGCTCCCAGATGTTGTGCGCGTTGCCGCACGCGACCGAGGCCGCGGTGAAGAGCAGGATCGAGCCGATGTAGTAGTTGCGGCGCCCGAACTTGGCCGCGAGGAAGCTCGTCATCGGGATGATGATGACGTTCGCGATCGCGTAGGACGTGACGACCCAGGCGACATCCTCGAGCGTGGCGCCCAGGTTGCCGCTCATGTCGTTCAGCGCCACGTTCACGATGGACGTGTCGATCAGCTCGATGATCGCCGCGGCGATCACCGTGATCGTGATGATCAGCTTCCTGAATCCTTGCTCGGCCATGGCGGCGGGCTACTGCACGGACACCGTCGCGTCCACGCTCATGCCTGGCCTGAGCGGGTGCTCGGCGTCGGGAGCCTGGGCCAGGACGATCTTCACGGGCACGCGCTGCGTGACCTTGACGAAGTTGCCGGTCGAGTTGTCGGGGGGCAGGAGGGCGAAGCGCGCGCCCGTCGCGCCGGAGATCGACTCGACCTTCCCGTGGAAGATGACGCCGGGATAGGTGTCCGCCTCGAAGTCCACGTCCTGGCCGGCCTTCATGTGCGTCAGCTGCGTCTCCTTGAAGTTCGCGACCACCCACACGTTGGTGTCGGACGCGATGGACATCAGGGTCTGGCCGGCCTGCACGAACTGCCCCGGCTCGACGTTCTTCCTGGAAACGACGCCGGCGATCGGCGCGGGCACGGCGGCGTAGGAGCGCTGGAGCTTGGCGTAGGCCAGGTCCGCGGCCTTTTCCTCGGACATCGTCGTCGACGAGATGACCCGGGCGGCGGCGACCTTGATCTGGGCCTCGGCGGTCCTGGCCTCGCCCTTCACGGACTCAAGCTGGTCGGTGGCCGTGTCGGCCAGGGCGCGGGTGTCTATAAGCTGGGTGTCGGTGATGGCGCCCGTCTTGGCGAGCGACGTGTCGCGGGCCAGGTCGGTCGCGGCCTTCCTCTGGCGGACCTCGGCCGTGTCGATGTTGGCCCGTGCCGTGGCCTCGAGGGACCTGGCGGTCGCGAGGACCGCGTCCGCCGTCGCCTTGTCGGCGACCGAGTTCTGCAGCGCCGCTTCGGCCTGCTTGATCCTCAGGTCGAGCTCCTGGCTATCGATCCCCATCAGCGACTGGCCGACCTCGACCCGCTGGTTGTCCACCACGAGCACTTGGGAGACGTAGCCGGACACACGCGGCAGGACCGGGCTAATGTCGCCCTCGACCTGCGCGTCGTCGGTCTCCTCGTGCACCTGGGCGAAGCGCCAGCGGCCGACCCCGTAGACGACGGCCACGACGAGGCCGATGACAGCGACGGTGCCGATGACCATCTGCTTTGTGGAGGCCTTAAAAGAGCTCTTCGAGGTTTCCGCGGGTACAAAGGCGGCGTCTGCGACGGGTTTGTTCATGGTGAGAAATATGATTAGGCACCTAATCATCTTCCATTGCAAGCCCCGCGACTCCTTCGAGTCGTCTCATAAGGGCGACTGTCGCCCGCGATCACGCCAGCATCAGATATTGTCCAAGCTATTGACCGGAAGCTCTATCCAGTTGCCGAGCGCAAGATCGCCGAGCTCGAGCGGACCAAATTTCATGCGGTCGAGACCGATGACCTCACAACCCTGCGTGGCGAACATGCGCCTCACCTGGTGGTACCGGCCCTCGGTCATGACGACGTCGGCCTGCCGGGGCCCGAGTCTCGTCAGGATGGCCGGGGCGCAGGGCTTGTCGTCGTCCTCGAGCTTCAGCGTCCCGCTCGCGAAGACCTTCTCGATGCCCTCGGGAATGTCCTTGTCGAGCGTGGCCCTGTAGACCTTGGGCACCTTGTGCTTGGGAGAGGTCAGGCGATGGACGAGGCCGCTCTTGTCCGTCAGGAGAAGGAGGCCGGTGGTCTCCTTGTCGAGGCGCCCAATGCTGGTCACCGCGGGATTGCGGCGCCGCCAGCGCTCGGGGATCAGGGTATATATGCTGGGCCCCTCCCTTTCGTCATGGGAGCACACGACGCCGGCCGGCTTGTTCAGGAGGATGAGGAGCTCACCCGGATGATCCAGGGGCTCTCCCTCGATCGTGACTTCGGCGGGGTTGACCCTTGCGCCGGCATCCTTGGCGGGGATCCCCTTCACCGAAACCAGGCCGTCCCAGACCCATTCCGACACCTCGCGGCGTGACCCATAGCCTAGGCTGGCAAGGAGTTGGTCAAGGCGCTGCATCGTGCCGGCAATTGGGCCAGTTATCGCCGGCCGAATCAACCGTAGGCATCGGCCGCCGAGCGAATTGCCAATTATAGGCTCGGCAATGGGACCGCCATTTGGGATGTCTTACCCTCACAAACCATTATGGCAGTCTGGGAATACAAGGTTATCTCAAGCGGCAAGGGCGGATTCGCAACTCCGGCGCTGCTTGAATCATTTCTCAACCAGCTCGGCACGGACGAGTGGGAGATAGTCGAATTTCGGGGACAACCCGACAACGCCCTGGCCTTCTCGGGCCTTGCAAGGCGCCCGACCCAGCGCGACTGGACGCTTGGCGACGCCGCCGCGGCCGCCGCCAAGGTCGAGGCCGACAAGCTGAGGATCGAGTTTGAGGCCAAGTTTAAGAGCGCAACGTCGACGGCCCCGGCTGCCGAGGCGGATGCGCCCGAGGCCCCCAAGGGCGACGCGCGCGAGACCGACGGTCTCCGCCGCCTCAGAGACACGAACAGCGACGGGGATCCGGATGCTCCCGAAACGCCCGAGGACGACTGGGACAAGCTGGGCTCCGAGGAGGAGCTTCCGACCTTCTTCGAGGCCATGCGGCCCCATATGCGCAGGAACCAGCGCGGCCCGGGCTTCTCGGTCGGCGTGGATTATCTGGCCAAGAAGTGGCAGATTTCCGAGGGCGAGGTCCTCGGTGCGCTCAAGGAGTGCGGGCTTGAGATCCCCGAGGACGAGGATGCCAAGGTGACCTATGTCGACTATGACGGCGACCTGTTCTGGGTGAACGTGAACCGCCGCGGCGAGATCTGGGTCAACACCAAGGAGAAGACCCGCCCGATATTCCGCACGGTCCAGGGAACGAAGATTGAGGGATCCGAGGAGCCGCAGAAGGCCCCCGAGGGCGACCAGCAACAGGCTCCCCAGGAGAATCGCCAGGAAAACCGCCACGAGAATCGCCGCGAGGGCCGTCACGAGGAGCGCAGGCAGCGCCGCGACCAGGAACCCCAGGGCGACCCGAACGCGCCGGCCGCATCGCTCCCGGAGGGCTCGGCACTCCTCGACAGGATCCGTCCCCTCATGCGCAAGAACCGCCGCGAGCCGGGCGGCTCGGGCAGCACGAGCTTCCTTTCACGCGCGCTCAAGTGCTCCGAGGCCACTCTGGTCGAGGCCTTCGAGAAGATGGGACTCAGCGCCCACGGCGCCGCCGGCGATCCGCCGGTGTTCGCCGAGATCGGCGACGAGACCTGGTGGCTCAACAAGGACAGCCGCGGCGGCGTCTGGATCAACGCGCGCGAGAAGCGCGCCGACGGCGCCCCCGAGCAGCAGCAGGCCCCAGCACCCTCCGGTGACGGCGCCACGCCCCCTGCCGGAAATGTCTTCGCGGCTGTCCGCCTTCTCCTCAAGGAGACCAAGACCGGCAGCGTCGCGGCCCCGGTCGAGCGCCTGGCCTCCGAGATCGGCAAGTCCAAGGACGAGCTCCTCGGCGCCCTCACGTCTTCCGGCCTTCGCATCCCGGAGAAATCCAGGGAGAAGCCCGTCTTCGCGGAGCACGCCGGCGAGATCTTCTGGCTGAACCTTAACGGAAAGGGCGAGCTCTGGCTTAACGCCAAGGCCTCGAAGTACTCCGACGAAGATGGCAAGGGCCGCCGCCCGAAGAAGAAGAAGTCCGCCGAGGAAGAGCAGCCGCCCGCGCCAGAGGCTTCCCCCGAGGCCTCAGCGAGCTAAGGCTCGCCGGTCCCGGACGGATTTCGCCAGCTGATCCAGCACGGGCACCGTGCTGTCCCAGGACAGGCATGCGTCGGTGACGCTTCGCCCGCGAACAAGCGGGTTCGCGCGGTAGTCCTGCGCGCCCCCCAGGAGATTGCTCTCTATCATGACGGCCGCGATGGCGCGCCCTCCCGCCGCGATCCTCGCACCCAGGTCCGTCGCGACTGACGTCTGCTTCTCAGCGTCCTTGCCGCTGTTCGCGTGGCTGCAGTCCACCATGACGAATGCCGGAAGCTTGTTCTTTTCGAGGAGGGAAACCGCGGAGGAGACATCCGTCGCGGAAAAATTCGGGCCGCGGGAGCCGCCGCGAAGGACGAGATGGGTGTCGTCGTTGCCCGTTGTCTGCATGCACGCCGGCGATCCGTCGCGGGCAAGCGATGGGAACCAGTGCACGTGCCTCGCGGAGCGGATCGCGTCGACCGCGACCTGGAGGTCGCCGTCCGTGCGGTTCTTGAAGCCGACCGGCATCGAGAGTCCCGAGGCCAGCTCGCGGTGGACCTGGCTCTCGACCGTCCTTGCGCCGATGGCGCCCCAGCTGACCAGGTCCGCGTAGTACTGGCCGAGCGTCGTATCGAGGAACTCGGTCGCGATGGGCAGGCCCGTCGCCGTCACGTCCGCCATCAGGCGGCGCGCGGTCCTGAGCCCTTTTCCAATCTGGAAGGTTCCGTCGAGGTCCGGGTCGTTGATGAGGCCCTTCCAGCCGACGACCGTGCGCGGCTTCTCGAAGTAGACGCGCATCGCGATAAGGAGGTCGCCCGCGTGTGCGTCGGCGGCGGCCTTCAATCGGCCCGCATAGTCCATCGCGGCGGCGGGATCGTGGATGGAGCACGGACCCACCACGACAAGGAGCCTGTCGTCTCGCCCGGCCATGACGGCCGACACCTCGCGGCGCGCCAGGGCAATCCGGGAAGCGCCCGCGTCATCGAGCGGGATCTCGGCTTCCAGGTCCGCCGGCGCCGGCAAGGGAGTCGTCGAGCGGATGCGAAGGTCTGATGTCGGCTGGTGCATGGCTTGGAATCCTTCCCTGGGAGACCCAGGTCAGGAGCCGACCAGCGTGCGCGCCTGGGTGACGGCCGAGTGACGGCTGAGGAGCACCTCGGAGAGGGTGGGCTCCATGCCGAGCGAGGCGGCCTTCATCCGCAACGACAGCCACGCGAGCGATGAAGCCGGCGGGCTGAAGGCATGCGGTGCAAAGGCGTCAAAGGTCGGCGCGAGGAGCGGCAGGAGCTCCTTCGTCTGGAGCGTTTTCTCCACCAGGAACAGGCCCAGGAGGGCGCCTAGCATGTCGAGCCATACGGTGGGGGCGGAAGGAGGAGCGTAGGGGATGCCGCTGCCCTCAGGGTAAGGCGCCCACTCCATGAAGGCGCGGATGTACTCGTGGAGTTTTGTCAGCTCCGCGTCGGCTGTCGCGGCCGTCCAGTGGATCGTGAACTGCTTCCTCTCCCGCAGCTTCTTCACTTCCCAGACGCGCAGCATCAGCGCGTAGCCACCCGGCTCGCGCGTCAGGGTGCCGGTGAAGATGTAGTCGAGGCCGTCGGGCGAGGTCTCGATCAGCTTCTTCAGGTTGTCGACCGTCCACTCGGTCGGGAAGATGGCCGGGCGCTTTGCGCCGGCCTCGTGGAGGCAGCCGAGCGCCGCGACGGAGGAATAGAGAGGCGAGAAGTAGAACGTCTCCGCGAACCAGAGGGGAAGTGCGCGCGAGAGCCGGCTGAGCTCATCCTCGGGCAGCTTGCTCGCCTCCTCCAGGTCGGGATAGCCGCCGGGGACCGCGAGCTGGGCGAACGCGACCTTGCGAAGTTTGCCCTCCTTCTTCGGGAGCATGTCCGCGACCGACTCGAGGCCGTAGGACCAGATCGGCTTGCTGATCGAGACCAGGGCCACGCCGAAGACCGGCTGCGGCATCGAGCCGTCGGCATTGGCCTGCTGGGAGGCGAAGTGGGGGATGCCCTTCACGACGCCGTTCTGGAGAAGCTCGGCGACGGCGTTGGAGAAACCGTGGAGGCGCTCCTCGAGTTCTGGCTTCTTAAGGGAATAGAGGATGTCGAGGACGTGCTGCGCCGCGTCGGCGTTGCCGACGGCGAGGAAGGCCTGGATCAGATTGATGCCCGTGGCGGGGCCATGCCTCAGCGCGTCATAGCGGGGAGCGATCAAGTCGATGATCTGGGGGATGTTGCCGGTGGATCCGAGGTCGCCCGACACCATCACCAGCACGTCGGCCCTGTCGCCGGCCTCAGCGAGCACGGCTTCGTAGATCGCCATCGCGCCCGCGAGATCCTTCGTCTCCAGCTTCTCCCGCGCCGTGACGAGGCGCGCCGAAACGCCCGTGGGTTCCGAGCCGGGTACGACAGGTGCGCCATTCGCACCCGAGGGGGTGGATTTACCCGCGAGTCGGTCGAAGAATCCCATTTTGCGAGCAAAGCGTCCATCGGCCCCTTGGCGAACAGAATTGGATGGGTTGCGCGCGCAGCTCGATACATTGGCCTGGCCTGTCCCAACTCCGGGAACGGGCAATCCCATCTTCGCTCATTATTCGATTTCCGGCGGCCCAGAACGTATTCTTAAAGTATTACACAGCAGGTAATAATATAATTCATGAGTCGTGGCATACACTCTGCATAGTGACGGGAACGCAAAGACAGGGCTCCGTGCCTCAATCTCAGGAAAAGCATGAATTCGAAAATCAGCTACGCTGTCCGAAAGCTCGCGAAGAGCCCGGGGTTCACCGTTGTCGCCCTGTTGACGCTCGCTCTCGGGATCGGGGTCAACACGACTGCATTTTCGATTCTTAACCGGCTGCTGCTGCAATCCCTGCCGTACCGCGACCCGTCCACGCTCGTCCAGGTTTGGTCTTCGACGCCGACGAATCCCACATCGGGGAATGCACCCGGTGACTTCTTCGACGAGCAGGAGCAGAACACGGTCTTCTCGGCGATGGCGGCGTACCGTCCTGGCGAGCAGCAGAGCTTCGCGGAGCCCGGTCAGCCTGCGGTCCGCAAGGGCTCAGTCGGAATGACGGCCAATTTTTTCAGCATCCTCGCCGTCCAGCCCGAGTTGGGGCGCCTGCCGACACCCGACGAGGCCGCGCGCGAGGAACCGGTGACGCTTCTGAGCAACGCCTTCTGGCGCGAGCACTTCGGCGCTGATCCCGCCGTGATCGGCAAGACAGTGAAGCTCGACGGGAAAGTCCACACCGTCATCGGCGTCATGCCCGCGGCTGTTGATGACCCGCAGCTCTTCGACATGCGCGCGTGCTTCTTTCGCCTGGAGCCGATGCGCGCGAACCGGGAGTTCCGGGACTACGGCTGGTACTCGGTCGTGGCCCGCCTGAAGCCGGGGGTTACTCTTGAGCAGGCGCAGGCGCAGATAAGGACGCTCGGCCAGCGCTTCGCAAAGGACCATCCAAAATCGAATGCAGAGCGCAGCCTGCGGGTTATTCGCATGCCGACGACCGATGTGGACGCGTCCTCTATCCAGCTGCTTTGGACGACCATGGCTCTCTGCGGCCTGGTGCTCCTGATCTGCTGCGTCAACCTGGCGAATCTCCAGCTTGCCCGGACGACCCGGCGCTCCCAGGAGATTGGCATCAGGATGGCGCTCGGCAGCTCGCGCGGCCAGCTGGTGGGAATGCTGCTCCTCGAGAGCGTGGTGCTCTCGCTGGCCGGAGGCGCCGCGTCCCTCCTCTTGGCAAGCTGGAGCAACGCCTACGTTTCGAAATTCTTTGATGTGGATCTCCCGCTTGACCTCAGGGTCCTCGGCTTCGCTTTTGGCACCGCTCTCATGACGGGAGTAATATTTGGCACCGTCCCCGCGTGGATCGCCTCGCGCGCGAACATGAACGCGGCGCTTAAGTCCAGCGCGCGGGGTTCGACCTCGGACAGGTCGAAGCATTGGCTCCGGCAGGGACTGGTTGTCATGGAGCTTGCGATGGCCCTCACCCTCCTGGCGGGCGCCGGATTTTTCGTTAAGGGCATCCATCGGCTCACCCACCGAAGCCTCGGCTGGGACGCGACCCGCGAGGTAACAGGCTGGATCGAGCTGGATCATGACAGTTACGGCGAGCGCCTGGATCCGCGCTCCCTCGCCTTCAGCGAGCGGATGCAGGCGAAG
>DASRSJ010000168.1:0-13655 GCA_035656555.1 Opitutaceae bacterium | reverse complement strand
GGTCGGACCAGCTCGAGATGAGGACAACCTTGCCGGCGTCGTCCATGTCGACGATGCGGACGACTTGGTTCGGGAAGAGACCGTCCAGGACCTTCTGAAGATCCCGATAACCCTGCGTGAACCAAACAATGTGGGGAGCGGCACGGTCATAGGCCGCACCCACTATATTGTGCGAAACGGGGTCGCGGTAGATTGTGCCGTGGAAATCATAACCCTTATCCTGAAGAAGGATTTCCTTCGCCTGGCCAGTCGCCACGTCGATGTACTCCAGGGGCCGCGGGGAATTTCCATCCCTTGCCCCTAGGCCGACGATCTCCCCGGGATTGTCGCCCGAATCAAACACGTCAACCTGGTCGACGTCGATGGGACTCTTGACCCAGTTCTCTCCCTCGAGGTGGTGCAGCGCCAGAATGCCGTCCTCCTGGGTGATTCCGTACTCCAGGAGATTCACCTTGTTGGGCCAGAAGACGATGTTGAAGCCGTGGTCTGTCTTCAGGTCGGGATAGCGCGTGATCAACGAGCCGTGCGCCTTGGCGTTGATGAGTTCCGGGTGATCGTACCTGAAATTGAAGCCCTTCAGGTTGACGAGAAATTGTGAACGGTCTTCCGGAGTATTGCCGAGCAGCTGTACGACGCCCGCCGCTCCTTGGATGCCCACTGTCTCAGCCTCGGCCAGCTTGCCGGCCGAACTAAGGAAGAGGACGCCGACGGACTCCCCTTTGCCAAAGGTGTCCAGATAGGCGAGGCGATCGCCGTCCAGCCACTCGAACGAGGATATTTCCTGGTCGCCCTGCGGGGCGCTCACGCCGTCCAGCAGCTGGGTAGAGAGGTTGTAGGTGACGAGACTTCTCGCATCGGCATTGCCGGGCACGATCGCCCCGACGGTCGTTCCCGTGTGATTCAGGTGGACGGCGCCGAACTGCGGTGGGCGCACGAAGTCGAATATCGGAATCGGCTGGTCGGCCGGGACCGGCACGAGGCGCTTCATCTCGGGATACTCGCTGGCTAGGAGGCCAGTCGTCGCCACGCAGAGGATCGCGGCAAACGTGGCGGAGTTGTGCTTCAAACGGCTGGAGGCGTTTTCAGTAAACTTCATTTGGGGTTGGGGGGTATGCGCAGCTTGTCCGGGCGTGTCATCCAAGCAAGGCAGGACTGGACCGGGCGCCGGTGGGGGCCAGGGCAACGTAGCCGCAGACATTTGGCCCGCACCGTGCTAGTGCTGGGGCATGGAAGAACCCCCCCCGAGCGTCGGGAACGCCAGCCTCCTGCTGTATGGACCGGAGGAGCACCTGCCGTTGGGATCCGCCGTCCTGGTGAGCCTGCAGCAGGTTGCCGCGATGGTGGTGGGCGTTGTCACTCCCGCGCTGATACTCTCCCACGCCCTGGGTTTCCCTGCAGCGGACACTTCCTACCTGGTGAGCATGGCGCTCCTTGCCGCGGGATTGGGGACCTTCCTGCAGACCTCCAGGTTCGGCATCGTCGGTTCCGGTCTCCTGAGCGTTGCGGGGACAAGCTTCGCCTTTCTCGCTCCGCTAATCGCTGCCGGAAAGGAAGGCGGACTGCCGCTTATGTTCGGCATGTCCCTTGCCTGCGCCCCGACACTGTTCCTCTTCGTTCCTTTCCTGAACATGCTGCGCGGCGTCTTCACGCCGCTTGTCTCGGGCATTGTTGTCCTCCTGATTGGACTTTCAATCATCCCGGAGGCCATGCCTGGAATCACGGGACCGGTATCTGCGACCGCGCCTGTATGGGCCGGCGGCGCAATAGCGCTCACGGTGATCGCCGTCGTCCTTCTTGCGCAATCGATCGGCGGATCGCGCATCCGGCTCTCGAGCATCCTGTGGGGTGTCCTTTCGGGTTACGTGGTCTGCGCTCTCTGCGGGTGGCTGCACAGCCCGGCAGGCACCAGCGATTCCTGGGTCACCCTCCCGCGGATATTCCCCCACGGCTTGGCCTTCAAGTGGAAGTTCGCGCTGCCATTCGCGTTCATCTACCTCGCCTCGCTGCTCGAGGCCCTCGGGGACATGACCGCGACCTCCCAACTTTCAGGCCTCGAGACCGAGGGTCCGGCTTACTCGGCGCGCATCCGCGGCGGTGTCCTTTCGGACGGCATCACCTGCCTCGTCTCAGGGGTGATCGGTTCCTTCCCGAGCACCACCTACGCCCAGAACAATGGCGTCATCCAGATCACCGGCGTGGCCAGTCGGCACCTCGGCAAGTGGATGGCCGCGATCCTCGTCGCGCTCGGCCTTTTCCCGGCCGTCGCCCGCTGGGTGACCGCGATGCCGCCGCCGGTCCTTGGCGGCATGGCCACTCTCTTGTTCGGCCTTGTTTCAGTTTCGGGGCTGCGCCTCATCATGAAGAACGGCCTCGGTCACCGCGAGGGCCTGATTGTCGCCCTGTCCCTGGGCGTGGGACTCGGCGCCGCCTCGCAGCCGGACTGGGTTCACTCGCTTCCCGCGGTGTTCCAGACGTTCCTCGAGTCGAGCGTGTCCGCCGGTGGCCTGACGGCGCTTCTCCTGAACATAGTCCTGCCCCTCTCTAAGTCCAGGGCAGCACCGGCCCGCTGAGCGGCAGGTCAGCCCGCCGCGAGCCTGAGGGAAAGCCGGTTGTGGCGTTCAAGGACGGGCTCCAGCTCGAGCGTGGCCACGCGGCCATTCTCGACCACCAAGCGGCCGTTTATCACCACCATCGAGGCGTTCTCCGGGGCGCAGAAGGCGAGGGCCGCCACGGGATCGTGAAGCGCACCGGCCATGTTGACGCCGCGCAGGTCAAACGCCGCAAAGTCCGCGGACATTCCGGGGGCAAGGGCGCCGATGTCATCCCGGCCAAGCACGCTCGCGCCACCGAGCGTCGCAAGCTCGAGGGCCTGGCGGGCCGTCATGGCGGAGGATCCAAGCCCCACCCGCTGCAGCAGCATCGCCTGGCGCACCTCGCCCAGCATGTGGGCCCCGTCATTGGAGGAGGAGCCGTCGACGCCTATGCCGACTTTCACCCCTTGCTCAACCATCCTGCAGACGGGCGCGATGCCGGAGCCGAGACGCATGTTGGAACAGGGACAGTGCGCGACTCCTGTGCCGGTCCCGGCGAAAAGGTCGATGCCGTGCTCGTCCAGCTTCACGCAGTGGGCATGCCACACGTCCCGGCCCACCCAGCCCGTCTCCGCGGCGTACTGCGCCGGCGTCATGTTGAACTTCTCAAGCGTGTAGGCCACGTCGCTGTCGTTCTCCGCCAGGTGGGTGTGGAGCGACACGCCCTTGGAGCGGGCCAGGGCCGCGGACTGGCGCATGAGCTCCGGGCTCACGGAGAAGGGTGAGCACGGGGCAACGGAGATCCTGAGCATCGCGTGGCGGCGAGCGTCGTGGAACGACTCGATCAGCCTCTGCGTATCGGCAAGGATGGCGTCCTCTCGCTCAACAAGCCCGTCCGGAGGAAGGCCGCCCTGGGAGCGGCCGACGCTCATGCTGCCGCGGCAGGCGTGGAAGCGCATGCCGATCCTCGACGCGGACTCAATGGCGTCCTCGAGGCGGCATCCATTGGGAAACAGGTACTGATGGTCGCTCGAGGTCGTGCAACCGGAGAGGACGAGCTCCGCCATGGAGACAAGCGTCGAGACCCCCATCATCTCCGGAGTGATCCGCGACCAGACGGGATAGAGCGCCTCGAGCCAGCCAAAGAGGGAGTTGTCCTGGGCGCCTGGAAGGACGCGCGTCAGGCTCTGGAACATGTGGTGGTGGGTGTTGACGAGGCCGGGAACGACGATGTGGCCCGCCATGTCGAGGACGACGTCCGCGGTCTGCGGAAGGCTGGCCGTCGGCCCCACGGCAGTGACCTTGTTTCCCTCGATGAAGAGGCCGCCCCCGCGGATCTCCCGGCGCGCCGCATCCATGGTGACGAGCATGTCCGCATTGCGAAGCAGTGTCGTCCTCCCTCTGGGTTCGGTCGTCATCAGGTTGAAAGTCTGCGGGCCGCCCCGGGGCTAGCAAGCCGGTCGCAAATCGGGCGCAAAAAAAATCGCCGCCCGGCGCAAGCCGAGCGGCGATTCGTAGTCAGGCCCCTCGGGGCAGCCTTAGAATTTGTACTTGATGGTGCCGTAGACCGTGATCGTCGGCAGGGGCACGATGCCCTCGAGCGCGTAGGTCGAGACCGACGGCTCCCAGTTGTGCTGGTTCGTGAGGTTCTTGCCCGTGAGGCGGTACTCCCAGTGCTTGGTGCGGAAGAAGACGGCCGCATCGAGCGAGTACTGCCAGGGGATCACCAGGTAGCCCTGGTAGTCGTTGTTCATCGGGCTCGTCACGAGCACGTTCGACTCCACGCCGAAACCGTTGTCGAACGAGTAGGAGGCGAGGGCGTTGAACGTGTGCAGCGGCTGTCCGGGCGCGCGGTAGCGGCCGCTCGTCTGCAGCGGGGTGGTGTTCGGGTCGGGCGGCCCGCCGGGAAGCTGCTGCGTCGAGTAGGCCTGGAACGGGTCGGCGCTGGCCGGGAGGCTGCCGTTGATGAACGAGTAGCCGAGCGTTCCGAAAAAGTGCTTGTCCGGCTGGTAGTTCGCGGCGAACTCGAATCCGTAGAACTGGTATTGCTCGACGGAGGAGCCCTGCGGCTTGTACTGGCGGGTCTGGTAGAAGAAGTCCGTGCTGATGAACATCTTCTCGTTCAGGAGCTGGAACTTGTTGCCGTACTCGTAGAGCTGGCTGGCCTCGGCGAAGAGGCTCCTGGGCAGCGTCGGCTGGCCGTTGGCATCGGCGTACAGGCCGAAGCCGCCGCCGTCGCCGCCGTCACCCGAGAAGTTCTGGCTGTAGTTGTACGTGAGGTACGTGGTCCAGGTCGGCGTGTACTTGTAGAGGAAGCTCAGGTTGAGGTTGGGCTCGACCGGGTTGAGCTGGGCCTTGGCGCTCGTGTAGTACGGGTCCGCGTCCTCGACGTGCATGAAATCCATGCGCGCGCCCGAGATGAGGCTCAGCTTGTCGGTCATCTTCCAGGAGCCCTGGATGAAGGGCGAGATGACGGTCGCGGACGAGTTGTTGGAGTCGTCGTTGAGGCTGATGTAGGTCTTGCCGCCGTCGAAGCTGCCCAGGGCGGGCGTGAATGTGCGGTCCTCGAAGCCGGGCACCGCCTCGCCGAGGAAGCCCGCGGATCCGCCTGTCGCAAGGTAGGAGTTCAGCGTCGTGCGCTTGCTGACCGAGGAGAGGTCCCAGACGTTGACCGGCTCGAAGAAGAAGTCATCGTAGGCGCGTGTGGCCTGGTACTTCTCCTCAAGGCCCATGTTAACCTCCCAGGTGGGCTTGTTGATGATGAACTCGGTCCTGTTGTCGATGTACCAGCTCGGGTCAATGATCTCGGAGTAGCCGTCCGAGTTGAAGGTGTCGCGCTTAGTGTAGCTGAACATCGTGTTGTTCACGATCTTCGCGTCGCCGGCGAGGCGCAGCGTCTGGATCACCTGGGCGTTGTAAGCCATGCCGTGGGCGTGTGAGGCGGGGCCCTGCGCAGTCTCGCGGTAGTCGACCGGGACAGGTGTGCCGAACGCGATCGTATTGCTGCCCTCGACGTTGGCGGCGTTCTGCGGGTCGGCCGCAGTGGCGGCCGTGCCGTTGTTGACGTTCGTGCCGGGGATGTAGAGGCCGTCGTCGATCAGCTGCTGCGTCGGGCGGTTGATGCCGAAATTCTCGCGGTAGTCCGCCCAGTAGCCCTTCACGTCGACGAACGCCTCGTAGTTCGAGCTGGGGCGCCAGGTAATGGCGCCGTAGACCGATGTCGTCTGGCGGATCCAGTTGTAGTAGTAGCCGTCGCTGTCCTCGCCTGAATAGCTGAGGCGGTAGGCGAGCTTGCTGCTGATCGGGCCGCCGGTGTCGATCGTCCAGCGGTTCGTGTCGTATGAGCCGTAGGTGTAGCTGATCGAGGACTTCTGGCCGTCGAAGAAGGGCTGCTTCGAGATCAGGTCGACGAAGCCGCCGACGTAGTTCGAGGCACCCTGCACCGCCGTGGCGGGGCCGGGAATGATGTTGACCGACTCCACGGAGTTGAAATCAAGCGGGATGCCGTCTCCGGACTCGCCGATGAACAGGCGCATGCCGTTCAGGAACACGTCGGCCGACTGGCCGCGGATGCTCGGATTGGCGGGTGAGCCGAAGTTCGAGTCCGTGTAGGAGCTCGAGGTCAGCTTGCTGAACTCGGTGACGTCCTGAATGTCAATGACGTCCATCTGCGCGCGGGAGATGATCGTGACGTTGCGCGGGATATCCATCACCTGGTCGTCGGTGCCGAACACCGAGGCGAAGGGACGCGCGGTCGGGAGGATCTGCTTCTCCGGAGGGACGTCGCTCACGTCGAATTTCTCCATCTGCACGGTCTCTCCGGGACCGGCTGCAGGACTCGGGGTGGAAGTCGTTGTGGTTGTAGTTGTCGTCGTCGACGACGGCTCTGCGGTTTGCGCCCGGCTCAGAGGCGTAAGGACCGCCAGGGTCAAGCTGGCGACGAGCCCCATCTTTTTGGTGTGGTTCATAGGTACGGGGACGCCGAAAAGCATTCCACGTGCCAGACAGATGGACTGTTACGAATGCGGGGAAAATAGTGCGAAACCCCCGGCGCCTTGGTGCGTCGCGGATTTTTCCGCCGCAAAACATGACACAATTTGGGAAGCGACGACGGGTATATAACGTGAGCGAACATCTCCGATTTCGCTGCCCTCCGCGGACCTGGTGCGGGACCTGCAGGATCCCTGCGGGCCGTATGCGGAGTCGGCCGCGGAGGCGCGCAGAGGCCACGCCGAGGAGCCGGGAGCACGCGAGCGCCAGCTTCGAGAACCTCACCGCAGTCCTCGCCAATTGCGCCGTGGGCAGCGATGGCAATGCGCTCGTTGACTTCGTGGTGCGTGGGTCGGTCTCCGAGACCCGGGTCTTCGCGCCGAGGGCCTTCGCGGCGTGTTGCGGATCGGAAGAACCGATAGCCGATGGCAGTGCAAAATGCACGATTCCGGTGCTTTGGGCGATGACCGGGAGGGGCCTGCCAGCAGCGTGCAGGACGTGCTCGAACTGATGTCCTCTCAATCGAAACGAAATCTGCCAAGTATTGGTCTCACGAATTCCGATGAAATTGGGTTTTTAAGACGCTTATGATGAACAACTAAAGAAGTGGCTAAGCGCTACGTATTTACCTCTTTTGATTTACCCATGCATTGAGTCGATGGTAACTACAGTTAAAACATGACCCGCTTCACCACAGGTTCCTTACGCTGCATCGGCCTCCTCCTCGCGGTCGCGGCCATGATCCTGGGTGCTCAGGAGGCTAAGGCGCAGAACGCCACGGATATCACGGGGCTCTACTATACGGGTGAACTAGCGAACGGTTCCCTGGCGTCGGCCGGCCAGACCGACGCCCACTGGAACGTGACCTATGCCTCGACCGATGGCGGCTCGAGCAAGAGCACGTCGAACATGGGTGCGGCCTACATCATCAGCCCCGCCTCCATCGCGGGCTCCGGCTACACGGCGAACACGACCACCGCGCAGTGGATCACCGCCCCGGGTGCCTACGTCTCGAGCTCGACCTCGAGCGCCCAGAATACCGGCGGCGACTATCTTCCCGGCAACGGAAACTCGGGCGGCACAGAGGGCGTTTACATCTACACCCTGGCTTTCCAGGTCGTGGGCTCCGGTTCGGCGGGCACGGCGGTCACCAATGACGTCCAGGTGACGATGACCCTTTCCGCCGACGACCAGTATTCGGTCTACGTGGATCCGAGCGGCAACGGCAACAAGGTCCCGACGGGCAAGGTTTCGGCGACGGCCACCAGCGCCTGGACCAACAAGACCCAGATCACGCTTCAGAACTACGGCAGCCCCACCGCGAACAACGCAAATTTTGTGATCGGCACGAACTACATCGTCGTCGTCGTCGACAATACGAACAACATCACCGGCACCAGCTCGGCGACCGACCTGAATGCGAGCGGCCTCCTTGTCTACCAGACGAGCAACGCCGAGATCAACGGCGCGCCGATTCCCGAGGTCGCACCGTGGCTCCCCCTGGTCGGCGTCCTTGGCTGCTACGGCCTGGTCGTTCGTCGCAGGAAGCAGGCGGCTTGCGCCGCCGCGGCGGCCTGAGCCACTCCAGCGGCGGCCTTGCGTGGTCGCGGCGTTTCGGGGAAGCTTGGCCCAGCGCATGAAGCCAATCCAGCGATGCACTTCCTTCCGGGAGCTTGGGTGGCTCGCAAAGGCGAACGCGGTCATACTCTGCGCGCTGGCGGCGGGTCTCTCGCTCATGCTATGGCCGCTCTGGACCCACGACCCGAATCTCACGCACGGAGTGTTCATGCCCGTGCTGGCGGGAATACTCGTATTTGAGAGCCGGCGCGACCCGGCACCGCGGTTCGCCTCGGGTGGATGGGCCATCACGGCGTGCGCCGCGATGGTTTTGGCGGCCCTCGCGAGCCTTGCTGTCGCGGTAGTTTACGCCGCGGCCCTCGGGTGGACCGTCGCCATCGCCGAATTCATGCTGTCGGCGGCCTTCGTCTTCGTGCTCGGCGCGGGGCTCGTCGGCTTCGCCGACAAGCGCGTGCGGTTCATTCCCCTGAACTGGGCCTCGTGCGTGGCCGCGCTCCTGTGGATCTTCTCAAGCCAGCCGCCCCCGGGCACCTACATGAGGCTGGCCCTCTTCCTGCAGGAAAGGGTGACCCACGGTGTGACGCATGCCCTGGGGACGGCCGGCATCGCGGCTTTCCAGGTCGGCAACGTGATCGAGCTCGCCCACACGAGCGTCGGCGTCAGCGAGGCCTGCAGCGGCGTGAGGAGCCTGATTTCCTGCACGGTCGCGGGACTGTTCCTCTCCGCGCTCATGGTGCGCAGGCCCCGCAACCGCGCGCTTTTGGTCGTTCTCTCGCCTGCGATCGGCCTGGCGATGAATTTCGTGAGGTCGCTCATCCTGACCCTTGTCGCAAATTCCGGCATCCAGATCGAGGGGCCATGGCACGACATCACGGGCGGCTCGATCCTCGTCGGAACGACGCTCCTCGTTGCGGGGCTAGGCCTCTGGCTCAGCCGTGGGGAGTCCGCCGCCGTCCCGCTGGCGCCCGTGGGCGATCCGCCGCGACCCGGCCGCTCCGTCCTCCAGGGGATCGTGGCATCGGGCCTTCTGGTAGGGGCGGTGGGGATGGGCCTGCTTGGGCTCTCGAGCCACGACAACCACAGGCAGGCGAGGGCCGCGGCCACGCCGGACCTGGCTGCACTCCTGCCCGAGGCCCCGCCCGGATGGAGCGCGGAGCAGCCGTCGATGGACGTGTACAGCGACGTCCTGCAGACGCACACGCTTCTCGAGCGCGTCTACACGAGGGGCGAGGGCGCCGCCGCCGAGCATGTCACTCTCTATCTGGCCTACTGGCGCCCGGGCCAGGCCGCGGTCAGCCTTGTCGACGCCCACACGCCCGACGCCTGCTGGCCCGGGACCGGATGGGAGGCCGAGTCCGTCCCCTCGGACAGGCTCCAGCTCGATGTGTCCGGACGCACGCTGCCCACGGCGGAATGTCGCAGGTTCGCGCGCGGCAACTTCAAGACGTACGTCTGGTTCTGGCACCTGCACGGCGGCCACCCGATCCGCTACGTCGACCCGTATTCCGCCCTGCGTCTTTTGGGGCTCGCGTGGCACTACGGCTTCACGCCCCCCAAGGACCAGCTCTTCGTGCGCGTCTCAAGCAACCGGCCGTGGCGCGAGGTTGCCTCCGAGCCGACCTTGACGAGATTCTTCTCGAACCTGGAGCCCCTGGGGCTCTGACCTGATGCCCAAGAAGCCCAAAGACAGCGATCCCAAGGCCGCGTACCCAAGCGAGAGCTCGGCCTCGATGAAGCGCTTCGCCTCCAGAAGCGCGCGCGACCACCTCTGGGCGTTCCTCGACGTAATGGACGAGAAGCCGCGGCTGAAAAGGGGACTCATGCTCGGCGTGCCTATTCTGATCATCGCGCTTGGCGCCGGCTACTGGGGCTACCACAGGTGGGCGCGCACGAACGCGGTGCGGATCGCGAGGCAGTGGCTCGAGGCCGGCCGGCTCGACCGGGCCTCCGCCGCGATATCCGATGCCCTCGAGAATGAGCCGGACCTGCCGGCCTCCTGGGGCCTCGCTTCAGAGCTCGCGTGGAGGAAGGGCAACAAGGCCGCCTCCGTGGACTACGCGAGGAGGGCGGCCCTCGTCAGCCGATATGGGCCTGACGAGGTCGTGGCATGGGCGGAGGCCGCGATCCTCGCCGGCGACGAGGACAAGGCGCGCGAGGCGCTGAGCTACCTGGATCCTCTGGCGGCAAAGCAGCTGCCGAGGGCGCTGAGGGTGAGCGCAGAACTCGCCCGCAGATCGGGACGCTTCACCGAGGCGCGCGACGCCTTCGAGGCCGCGCTCAAGGCCGACACCGAGGCGGGCTCCAAGTCCGTCGCAACCGACGAGGTCCCGCTCGGGATCGTCTGCCTGCAGACCGGCTTGGCCGCTGACCGCTCCCGCGGCCAGGCACTCGTTTCGAAGTGGGCCTCGGACCCGGAGTGGGGTGCCGACGCGCTTCGCGCACTCCTGGCCGACGCCGTCGCCCACGGCGACAAGGACGGCACCATCCTCTGGGCGGAGGGGCTCAGGAAGCACCCGAAGTGCACCTTCGGGGACATCCCGGTTTGCCTGAAGGCGCTTGCGGCCTCCGACACGGCAAAGTTTACCGTGATGCTCCAGCCCCTTGAGGACCACGCCCGGGCCGTGCCGAACGAGGCCGCGCAGGTCCTCGGCTGGCTTAACGAAATCGGCCAGGCCCGGGAATCCGTGCGCTGGGGTGCGGAGCTCGATTCGTCCATGTCGCTGAAGCCGCCGGTCGCCCAGGGACTCGCCGAGGCCTACAGGGCCAACGGGCAGTGGCCCGAGCTCTCGGCCTGGGCCGACAAGGCGCAGTGGGGCGCCGACCTGGAGTTCGTCGGCTGGGCTTACGGCATGGCTGCCGCGAGGCATCTTGGCGACACGGCAAGGGCGGACTCGCTCTGGAAGAGCCTCGAGGCCGAGGGCGGAAGGAGCCCCGCCCATGCGCTCTTCATGGGGGACACCCTGGTCTCCTGGGGCTATTGGGACAACGCCGCGACCCTCCTCTGGGAGGCCGCGGACAGGCCGGACCTCTCATTCCTGGCGCTGGGTTCCCTGGCGCGCCTCTACCAGGTCGAGGGCGACGCGGTCGGCCAGTACCGCGCGTTCATGCGGCTAAACTCGATGCGCCCCACGGACCGCAACATCGCGAATAATTTCGCCTACTTCGCCGCGCTGACGGACTTGGGGAGCCTCTCGCACGTGGAGAGCATGGCCGCGGACAACTTCAACCGCGAGCCGGGCAGCACGGTGTACCGCTCGACCTATGCATTCGTCCTGGTCTGGGCGAACCAAGGCGCCAAGGCGATGGAGGTCATGGCCCCCGTCGCTCAGGAGTGGCGCAAGTCCAGGCCCATCGCCTTCTCGTACGGCGCTGCGCTCTCGAGCGTCGGCCGAAAGCAGGAGGCCAGGGAGGTCTTCGATTCGCTGGACCCGAAGAAGCTGAGCGCCAGGGAGCGCGAGTGGATCGCCGCCGCCCTCAGGTAGCTAGGCGTCCAGGACCAGGTCGCCTTTCGGGGTCGCGACGCAGGTGAGGCACGTGCCGGGGTCCGGGGGGGAGCCCGGCTTCTGGACGTACTCGACGTCGCCCTGCTGGATCGCGACGGCGCAGGTGCCGCAGTTTCCCGCGCGGCAGCCCGAAGCGATGGGGATGCCCGCCTCCTCGGCAAGCTCCAGGAGGTTGCCGCAGGCCCCCGTCCACTCCGCCACCTTGCCCGAGCGCTTGAAGTTCACGGTGCACTTCTTCGTGAGCGGCATCGGCGGGCGCGTGGCCGCGCCGACCTTCTTGACGCTCGAGGGCCCGAACGTCTCGAAATGGATCCTGCTCTCGGGCACTCCCCATCCGGTGAGGTCGACCGTGAGGGACTCCATCATCGAGCCCGGCCCGCACATGTAGTAGTCGTAGTTGTTCGAAGGCAGGAGCTTCTTGAAGAGCTCCGCGCCCACGCGGCCTGCCTCGTCGTAATGCTCCCCCGCGAGCTCGCCGTCCCTCGGGCGGCTGTAGCAGACGACGACCCGCATGTTCGGGTTCTCGCGGCCGATGGCGCGCAGTGTGTCCTTCATGATGTGCTCGTCGCCGTTCTTCACGGAATAGAAGAACCAGATGTCCCTCCTCGAGCGCCGCTCAAGGAGCGTGTGGAGCATGCTGAGCATCGGCGTGACGCCGATGCCGCCCCCGATCAGCACGACGCCGCCGTCGCCGGCCGGATCAAGGAAGAAGTGACCGCCGGGCGCCTTCACGTCCAAAATGTCGCCCTCGCGCACGCCGTCGTGGAAGTAGTTCGAGCCGACGCCGGCCGGCGCCCCGTCGGACTCGGCCGCCACCCTCTTGATCGTGACGCGGTAGTAGTCCTCTCGGGGCCGGTCGGAGAGGCTGTAGCAGCGGATGACCGGCTTCGGCTGGCCGGGCGGGCGAAGCTGGAAGGTGAGGTACTGGCCGGGCATGAAGCCCGGAAGGGCCTTTCCATCATGGGGGCTCAGGTAGAACGAGGAGAGCCCGTCGGCCTCCTCCACCTTGCGCTTGACGACAAACTTGCGAAGCCCGTTCCAGGGCAGCAGCGAGCGGCTCTTCGCCAGGCGCATGTCGCGCTCGGCGTCCAGGCGGTTCTGGAGGATGGCGAGCTCCAGAAGGTCGCGCGTCTCCTCGAAGCGGTTGCGCCGCAGCTGGCGCACGATCCCAATCCCGGCGCCCGCAGCGACCAGCACTATTAGGGCGCAACCCAGGATCTCCAGGATCATCTTGGGCTCAGAATTTGGCCTCCAACTCGGAACGCAACCCGTAACTCCGTCCGACCATCTCCTGCGTGCCCACGAAACCGGCTAACTGAAGGACAAGGTGGCGGCCCATGGCCTGCTGCCAGGTGGCGTCGACGCCCACCTTTGTGGCGCCCAGGCCCTTCGTATTCGAGCGCCCGCCCACCTCCAGGATCAGCTGGTTGCGGCGCTTGGCGAAGTACATCTGGTAGCCAATGGCGGTTCCCACGCTGTTGGAGGCCTGGTTGCTGATCGGCGCCCCGTAGCTGCCGAGCCCAGCATTGGCGAAGAGGAGGCCGACCTGGCCCAGCGGGCCGCCGACCTCCACGTCCCTGGCGGCCGAGGTGAAGTGGTCCAGGCCGAGGAAGGTGTCCACGTAGATCTCGTCGTCGCCGTGGGGAGGGGAGAAGGAGAGCTGGGAGAAGAGGAGGGTTCCCGTGCCTACCGCCGAGGACTGCTTGTAGACGGCCTGCGAGGTCAGGACCCTTGCCGTCAGGTTGATGAACACGAAGCGCCGCGTCAGGCCTGCGCCGGCGTAGAAGCCGTCGCCCCCGGAGTTGTGCGGGGCGGTCACGTAGTCGACATCGATGTCGACCGTGCTATCCACGTAGTCCCAGGAGGACGAGAGGCCGTAGAAGTGGGCGTCGCCGTACTTCAGGTTGTCGCCGCGGTTCAGGTCGTTGTAGCCGTAGAGCGCGGTCACGTGCGACGCGTTCGAGCCGAAGAGGAAGAGCGAGGAGCGGGTGATGCCTATCGCATCCATCGTGCTGTTAACAAGGAGGCCGTCCTGCAGGACGATGTTCTGGCG
>DASRSJ010000167.1:0-21961 GCA_035656555.1 Opitutaceae bacterium | reverse complement strand
GCATCAACCAACTGGCAGGTGGGCTCAGCCCTTTCCGCGGACCCGGACGCACCCTGAGTGCGCACCGAATCTAGGCGCAGCCGATTCCTGCTCAACCTAATTTTAAGACTAGTCGCGGATCTCGATCCTCGCAGGGGAGCCGTGCTCGCTGTCGGGCGCAACCCAGACGAACAGCGTGCCGGCCTCGGCAACGTACTTCATGTCGAGGTTCCAGAACGAGAGCTCGTCGCGCCCAATCGTGAACTCGGCCTTCTGGCTTTCCCCGGGGGCGAGATGCAGGCGCTTGAAACCCTTCAACTCCCGGATCGGCCGTGCGACGCTCGTTCCACGCATCCTTATATAGAGCTGCGCGACATCGGTCCCCTCGCGCGGTCCCTTGTTCCGCACTGTCGCGGTGACTGTGAGGTGGGCCTCCCCGGAGTTGATGGCTGCCGCGCTCAGTATCTGGGCGTCGACACTCACCGCCGAGTACTCGAACGAGGTGTAGCCGAGCCCGTACCCGAACGGATAGAGCGGGCCATCCTTCTCGTCGATGTAACCCGTCACGAAGTACGAGTTGGTGGGATTGGTGTCCGGAACCTGGAGGTCCGTCCTCGGCCTGCCGGTGTTCAGGTGGTTGTAGTAGATGGGTATCTGCCCAACGGACCTCGGAACCGAGACTGTCAGCCTGGCCGACGGGGAAACCTCGCCAAAGAGCGTGCGCGCGAGGGCGGGACCAGCCTGCAGGCCGGGGAACCAAGCCTCAAGCACAGCGGGGACGTGCTTCGACGCCCACGGGAGCGAGAGGGGGCGGCCGCTGAAGACCACGAGCACCACCGGTGTGCCGGTCGCCACGATCTTCTCGAGGAGCCGCTCCTGGTTTCCAGGGAGGTCGATGTGGGACCGCGCCGCTGCCTCGCCCGAGCTGTGGCCGCCTTCGCCGAGGGTCAGGATGACGACGTCAGACTGCTTCGCGACCTCGACCGCGCGGGCGAACCCGTCGTCCTTGGTTCCTCCGACATCGGTGCCGCCCGCGACCGTGAGCGTAAATTCCCCGAGTGCGGCGCGCTTGGACAGCGAGGTCTTCAGGGTGACGACGTCCTTGGAGTCGGCGACGCCGGTCCATGAGCCGAGCATGTCGGCCGCATCGTCGGCGAGCGGCCCAATGAGGCCGATCTTCATACCGGCGGGGGGCTTGAGCGGCAGGAGGGGCGTTCCCTTGACGGGATGATTCTCAAGCAGAACGAAGGACTCCTCGGCGGCACGCCGCGCGAGCTCCAGGCCGCGCGCCTTCTCCGCCACGCTGAGCCCGGCGGGGACCGGCACGTACGGGTGATCGAAAAGGCCGAGGGCGAACTTGACCCGCAGGACGCGGCGGACCGCCTCGTCGAGGCGTTCCATCGGCACCTTGCCCGAGGCAACGAGCGAGGGCAGCTGCGCGAGATAGACCGTGCTCTGCATGTCCATGTCGACGCCGGCCATGAAGGCCTTCCTCGCCGCGACATTCTCGTCGTCCGCGATCCCGTGGAGGACGATCTCCTGGATGGCGGTCCAGTCGCTCCCGACGAGGCCTTGGAACTTCCACTCATCGCGCAGGACCGTGGTGAGCGTAAAGTGGTTGGCGCTCGAGGGGACCCCGTCGATCGCGTTGAACGCGGCCATCAGCGTGCCCGCCCCCTCGTCCACCGCCGCCTGGAAGGGCGGCAGGTAGACGTCGCGCAGCGTGCGCTCGGAGATCTCGGTCGAGTTGTACTCGCGGCCGCCCTCGACGGCGCCGTAGCCGACGAAGTGCTTGGCGCACGCGACGACCGACGAGCGATCGTCGAGCCTGGTGCCCTGGTAGCCGCGCACGTAGGCGCGGGCAAAGGCGGAACCGAGGAACGTGTCCTCGCCGGCGCCTTCCGTGATGCGACCCCACCGGGGGTCTCGCGCGATGTCCACCATGGGGGAGAACGTCCAGCGCACGCCCTGCGCTGAGGCCTCCTCGGCGGCGAAGCGAGACGTCTGCTCGACGAGGCCGGGGTCCCAGCTTGAGGAAAGGCCAAGCGGAATGGGGAAGAGAGTCGTGAAGCCGTGGATCACGTCGTAGCCGAAGAGGAGCGGGATATGCAGGCGCGAATCCTCGACGGCCTCCTTCTGGAAGGCGTTCGTCTTGGGGGCCTTCACGGCGTTGAAGAGGCTTCCGACTGAGCCTTTCTTGATCAGCATGTCACCGTCGCTCACGACCCGTCCGGGCCCCGTGAGGGTGTCCGAGGCCAGCTGGTTGAGCTGGCCGACCTTCTCGGCGACCGTCATCTGCGCGATCAGGGCGTCAATCTTCGCCTCGTTTGCAGGCGTCGTGAGTTCGGCAGCACGCGCCGGCCTGCAGAGCGAGCAGGCTAGCGACAGGGCGAGGGCGGAAAGCGCCTTGGGGAAACGGTCCATGGGAAAAACCTACCGAGCCTCAATCGGCGCGCAAGGCCGCTAGCGCCTGGAGAGCCGCAGCGCCGCCGCCCGCAGGGGAGGAAGCGCGACGAAGTAGACCAGCGGCAGCCAGAGCGGCGCGACAATCGCCCATCCCAGCGCGGCGTGCAGCGCCGTAACCCCGAATACCTTCAGGAATTCCCTTGGGTGATATGATGCCAGGGAGATCATCGACACGACATTGAAGCTGGAGGGAGGGCTGCCCGCGACCTTGTCGCCCAGGCGCACGAAGAGAAGCATGAGCGGAAAGTAAATGAAGGTGCAGAGAGCATTTAATCCCTGGAGGAAAGGCTGGTTGAGCCTCAGGAGGACGCCCGCGACCACGCAAAGGGTGGTAGTCGTCCCGAGGATGGGGAAGAGGGCCAGGGCGGTCCCGACCGAGAGGCTCAGGGATATCTTCTCGGGCGTGACACCCTGTGTCAGCTGCTTCACGACCGGGTCGACGAACCAGCGCTGCCAGAATTTTCGACGGACGGCCGTTTCCGGGGCGTTGATGGTTTCCGTGGTCACGAGGGGATCCATTGTGCACGCGCCGGGCGCTAGCGAGCGAGGAAACGCTTCTCCCATTCCTGGTTTTCCAGGGGCCTGGGCTCGTACTCCCCGAATAGCGCGTAGCGGGTCTTGGCGATTAGCTTGTACGCCGCGTCCCGCAGCCAGACGGGAATGACCTCAAGTTTAGCCAAGATCGCCCATGGCCGGCCCATGCTTGCAAAGGAAGCCAAGGCGCCTGCGGTGCGCAGCAGGAATCCCTCCTTGTCCCTGCTGCTCCAGTCGGGCACGAACACGAGGCTGTCGAAATCGTCCTGCGGGAGTCCCTTCGAGCGCAGGTAGTCCTGCGCGGGCGCACTCTGCAGGGGCGCGAAGTGGATGCGTCCCTCCCGGTCATGGCGCAGGATGAAGCGCACGACCGCGTTGCAGAGGCCGCACTCGCCGTCATAAAGGAGCACTGGAATGCGGGGATCCGGCATCGGTGCATGAAGCCACACGCGCGGTCCCGCATCAATGGCAACATCGGCCTTCAGGGAATGGATTCGACTGCGCCGGGTGCCCGTCCTTGGCTAGGCCCATGACCCCATACCCCCTCCGCTACGCGCTTGCCCTTATCGCAGCCGGTATCTGCCTCGGCGCCGAGCCCGCGATGAACCTCTGGCCCGCGGCCGCCCCGGGCGAGAAAGGGGACATCGGCCCCGAGAAGGACATGACGAAGCCGACCGACCCGTTTGTCGCGGGCCGCGTCCTGCTGCACCTGGGCAACGTCTCCGTTCCGACGATGACCTTCTACCCGGCCCCGGCCGACAAGAACACCGGCACGACCATCGTCGTATGCCCCGGCGGCGGCTACTACATCCTGGCGTATGACCTCGAGGGCTCGGAGATCTGCGATTGGCTCAATTCGATCGGCGTTAACGCCGTCCTCCTGAAGTACCGGGTGCCGCGCCGCGAGGGCCGCCCTGACTACGAGGCGCCGCTCCAGGACGTCCAGAGGACGTTCGTCACCGTCCGCGCCCACGCGAAGGACTGGCATCTCGATCCCGACCGCATCGGCGTCCTCGGTTTCTCGGCCGGCGGAAACCTAAGCGCCGTCGCCAGTGCCAGCAGGGCCCTCAGCTACCCCAGGATCGACGCGATGGACGACCTGAGCTTCCACCCTAATTTCCAGGTCCTTATCTATCCCGCCTATCTCATGAAGGACAACTTCGAGCACGGCAGTCTCGAGGTGGCCCCCGAGGTCACGATCGACGGGCAGACGCCGCCGACCTTCATGGTCATGGCGGAGGACGACCCGGTCCACGTCGAGAACGTGCTCGGCTACGCGATCGCGCTGAAGAAGCAGGGGACGCCGATGGAGCTGCACGTCTACCCGACGGGCGGCCACGGCTACGGCGCCCGTCTCACGAAGGACTTTGTCACGACCTGGCCCGCGCGCGCGGCGGACTGGCTGCAGGGCCGGGGGCTCCTCCAGGCCAAGCGGCCTTAGGAGGGGCGGACCTTCAGCCTGCGCTCGTACTCCGCCAGGAGTTCGAGCGTGGACTCGGGCACACCGAATCCCTCCAGCTGGTGGCGCAGGACGCCGGGGTCCGGCGCGAAGGGTGGGATCTCGCCTGCGGGATAGCTGGGAAGGGCCCTGAGGGAGAAGACGAGCGCCAGGTGGAAGGCGGGCTGGGCCAGGGCCGGCATGTCCTTCTCGGCATAGGCGAGTCCGGCTTGGTAATTGAGTCCCGCGAAGGCGATGCACTTCTCCCTCGCATTCTCCTCGTTCTCCCCGCCCACGAGCTGCGCATACAGGCCTTCCACATCGAGGGTCGAGAGATCCGCGACGGTGAGCCCGAAGAGGCGCTGCATCCCCTCGATCACCGTCTGGATGGCCGTGTCGGGCAGCCGCGCCTCCCTCTGGGCCGCGATTGCCCTGAAGAATCGGCCGCATTCATCTATCAGCCTCATGAGGTAATCCCGCTCAGGCACCACTTAACCTGCAAAACAACCGCCGGATTGGCAAATCTTGCCGAAGTGCGTGCACTACGACTATCAGTCAGGTTCGCGAATCAGGAAACGGACAGTCCCCCAGCCTCCAAACCTCAGGACATACCATGAGAAACCTTAGACTCCCCATTGCCTTGTTCCTCGCCGCGGCGACCGCGATGCCCCTCGTGGCACAGCAGGCCCGCAGGAGCCCCCACGAGACCATCAATGTGCGCCTCGGCACGGGCCACGGCCAGAGCCTGGTGACCTTGGTCTACGGGCGCCCCTACACCAAGGACCCAAAGTCGGGCGAGCCCCGCAAGATCTGGGGCGGCCTGGTGGAGTGGGGTCAGTCCTACAGGCTGGGCGCCGACGAGGCCACGACCCTCATCACCCAGCGGGCGATCACGATCGGCACCGCGACACTCCCGGCCGGCGCGTACACCCTTTACGAAATCCCGTCTGACACGGGCAAGTCGCTCCTCGGCATCAGCACCTCGGTGGGGCAGTGGGGCGAACCCGTGGACGACAGCCACGATTTGGCCCGCGTCGAGCTCAAGAAGGAGACCCTGACGGCGCCCGTCGACCAGTTGACGATCGCCTTTGTGAAGGATCCGTCCGGCAGCGCGCTCCTGACGATCGAGTGGGAGACGACGAAGTACTCCGTGCCGGTCAAGCTGGTTGGCGACAAGCTCACGTTTCCGCAGGCGAGCCCTTCCGAGACCATCAAGCAGACAATCGGCCTCACGGACATCGAGGTCGCCTACTCGCGCCCGAGCGCCAAGGGGCGCATGATGCTCGGCGGCAACAATCCCTTCGGGACCGTCTGGAGGACGGGCGCCAACACGGCTACCCGCGTCACCTTCAGCACGCCGGTCACGATCGAGGGCTCGCCCTTGGCCGCCGGCACCTACGAGCTCTTCACGATCCCCGGGGCCGATTCCTGGACCATCATCTTCCAGAACCTGCAGAAGCAGTGGGGTGCGTACACCTATGACAAGAAGAACGACGCGCTGCGGGTGACGGTTGTCCCGACCACGATCGCCGAGCACGTCGAGACGTTCACGATCGACTTCAACGATATCCACAACGAGTCGGCGACCCTCGACCTCACTTGGGAGAAGACGCGCGTGCCGGTTAAGATCGGCGTCGACGCCACCAGCATCCTCGTCCCGAAGATCGAGGCGGCCATGGCCGGACCGGAGCCGAGGCCCTATGGCCAGGCGGCGGTTTTCTACGTCGACCACGGCATCGAGCTGGGTAAGGCCGCCGACTGGCTCGATGCGGCGGTCGTCCAGGATCCCAGCGACTCGTTCTATTATTATTATCAGAAGGCACGCGCCTTGGCCAAGAAGGGCGACAAGGACGGCGCTGTGGCCGCCGCGATGAAGTCCGAGGAGGCCGCGAAGAACTATCCGAGTTCCGTCGTAAAGGACGAGTACATGCGCCTGAACGAGGCCGTCATCGCCAGCCAGAAGTGACGCGCGTGCGGCCCACCTTCCTCGGCCGCCGAACGGGCGGGATGCGCCTCTGCGCACTCGTCCTCGCGGCGGCGGGGATCGCGGCCGGCGCCGGAGGGCAGACTTCCCAGGCGGCGGGACCGGCGCCCGCCGTCATTCTCGCGCAGCTGGGGGACTTCCGCGAGATGGGCAGCGTCCTCTACGTTGCGGCTCATCCCGACGACGAGAACACCCAGCTCATCACCTACCTTGCCCTGGGCCGCAGCTACCGCACGGGCTACATGTCGCTGACCCGAGGCGACGGCGGGCAAAACCTCTTGGGCCCCGAGTTCGGGGACCTCCTCGGCGTGATCCGCACTCAGGAGCTCCTGGCGGCGCGGGGGCTTGACGGCGGCCGGCAGTTCTTCAGCCGGGCAAGGGACTTTGGCTACTCGAAGGACTACAGGCAGACGCTCACGAAGTGGGACCATCAGGGCGTCCTCTCCGACATCGTCCGCGTGATCCGCACCTTCCGGCCGGACATCATCGTGACGCGCTTCCCGCCGGAGCCCAGCGCGACGCACGGCCACCACACAGCCTCTTCCGCGCTCGCGCTTGAGGCCTTCAAGCTTTCGGGCGACCCGAAGGCGTTTCCAGAGCAGCTTGGCGGGACCGTCACCGTGTGGCAGCCGAAGCGGATACTCTGGAACGGCTACGGGCCAAACTGGGGCGGCCCCGTCGAGCCGGCCCACGGCGTCCTCCATGTCACGATCGACGGGACCGATCCGGTAAGTGGCGCCTCCTTCGCGGTCCTGGCCGCCAAGAGCCGCTCGATGCACAAGACGCAGGGGTTCGCTAACTTCTCGGTCGCGTCCCTGGGGACCGGCGCGAGGGTCGAGTCCTTCACGGTCATGGACGGCGCCCCTGCGGAAAAGGACCCGATGGACGGTGTCGATACGACCTGGGCGCGGGTTCCGGGCGGAGCGGAAATCGGGGAGCTTGCGGACAAGGCGATCGCCCGGTTCGACCCCGCAAACCCCTCCGCCAGCGTCCCGGATCTCCTTCAGATCAAGGCGGGCCTCGCGCGGCTCGCGGGAACGGACACGATCGTCGCGGAGAAGGCCCGGCTGCTGGACAGGATACTTCAGGCCTGTCTTGGACTGAGCGTGGAGACGACGGTCTCGAGCGCCGAGTTTGTCCCAGGCGAGAAGGTGAAGGTCCACGAGGTCGCCGTCATCCGCAGCAAGTATCCCGTCACTTGGACGGGCGCCGTTTTCCCGGAGGCGGGAGCCAGTTACAAGGAGGAGATGGCGATGAGCCCCGGTGCGCCTGCAACGAGGGAGGAGACGTGGTCCCTTCCCCCGGACACCCCCCTCAGCCAGCCCTACTGGCTTCGCCAGGAAGGGACCCCGGGAATGTTCAGCGTCAGTGACCCCTCTCTGATCGGCAGGCCCGAGAACCCTCCGGCCATCCCGGTGGAGGATTCGTTCAGGATCGGAGACCAGGTTCTTGTCGTTCGCCACGAGGCCATGTTCGCCGAGCGCGACGAGGCCAGGGGCGTCACGGAGCGCCGCCCGCAGATCGTGGCGCCCGTCTCCCTGGCCTTCGCGGCTCACGTGCAGCTCTTTCAGCCGGGTTCGCCGCGCAATGTGACGGTGACCGTCACCGCGGCCCGGCCCAATGACTCGGGCTTCCTGCGCCTTGAGGCGCCGGCGGGCTGGAGGGTATCTCCCTTGAAGCAGGCGTTCCAGCTGCTGGGTGCCGGGGACAAGGCGAGCTTCACGTTCGCCGTCACGCCTCCCTCGGCGGCCTCGACCGCTGCCGTGACGGCGTGGGCGGACATCGGCGGCGGACACTTCAACACCGATAGGGCGACGATTAACTACCCGCACGTGCCGCTCCTCACCCTGCAGCCGACGGCGAGGCTCAAGGCCGTCTGCGCGCCCGTCGCGATCAAGGGCCGAGAGATCGGCTACCTGCCCGGCGCCGGCGACAGCACGGTCGCAAGCCTTGAGCAGATGGGATACCATGTGTCCTCGCTCTCGGGCGCGGACCTGACGGCGCAGAACCTCAGGAAATTCGACGCGGTCGTGATCGGCGTCCGGGCCTTCAACACGAGGACCGACCTCGCGGCCAACCTGCCTGGGCTCTTCGCCTATGCCGAGAACGGCGGCACCGTGATCGAGCAGTACAACACGCCGGGCGGACTCCAGACACCGGATCTCGCGCCCTACATGCTCAGGCTCTCGAGGGAGCTCCCGCGCTACCGGGTCACCGACGAGAAGTCCGCGGTCACCTTCCTTGAGCCGGAGCATCCCGTCTTCAACACGCCGAACAAGATCACGGCGGCCGACTTCGAGGGCTGGGTGCAGGAGCGCGGGCTGGACTTCGCGAGCGAGTGGGACAGCGCGCATTTCACGCCGCTCATCGCCTGCAGCGACGTGGGTGAGGCCCCGCTTCAGGGCGGCCTGCTGGTCGCGCATTTCGGCCGCGGCTACTACGTCTACACGGGCCTCTCGTTCTTCCGGCAGTTCCCCGCCGGCGTCCCGGGTGCCTACCGCCTCTTCGCGAACCTGGTGTCGCTGGGGAAATGATGCAGCCGCAGGACGACGAGAAGACGGGCCTGCCGGGTCTGCGCACCTGGAGGCAGGTCTACGTCGCCGTCATCGTCGTCTTCGTTGCCTGGGTTGTCCTCCTCGCGGCACTTGGCCGCGCGTTTCCATGAACGGCCTGGATTACGCGATACTTGTCGTGACGATGATTGCCATCGCGGCCTATGCCGTCTGGCAGACCCGCGGCCGCAGCGACCTGAGCAGCTACCTCAAGGGCTCCGGCGACACGCGCTGGCTGACGATAGGCCTTTCCGTGATGGCGACCCAGGCGAGCGCGGTGACATTCCTCTCGACGCCGGGGCAGGGCTACGAAAGCGGCCTCGGGTTCGTCCAGAACTACTTCGGCGCCCCCCTTGCACTGATCGTCGTGGCCGCGTTCTTCCTGCCGATCTACCGGCGCCTAAAGGTCTACACGGCCTATGAGTACCTCGGACTGCGCTTCGACCCGAAAACCCGGATTTTGGGCGCGGCGCTCTTCCTCCTTCAGCGCGGCCTGGGTGCGGGCATCACGATCTACGCCCCGGCGATCGTCCTCTCTACCGTGATGGGCTGGAGGCTCGACGTGACGATCATCTGCAGCGGGCTCTTCGTTGTCGCCTACACGGTCGCGGGCGGCTGCGACGCCGTGAGCCTCACGCAGAAGTACCAGATCGGCGTCATCTTCGCCGGGATGATAGCGGCCTTCTTCGTCCTCCTCTCGAAGCTGCCCCACGCTCTCACGTTCGGCGACTCCCTCTCAATCGCGGGAGGGTTCCACAAGCTCGAGGCTGTCGACTTCTCGCTCAACATGGACCGCAGGTACACTCTGTGGTCGGGGGTGCTGGGCGGCATGTTCCTCGCCATGGCCTATTTCGGGACCGACCAGTCGCAGGTCCAGCGCTACCTCGGCGGCCGTTCCCTGCGCGAGAGCCGCCTCGGGCTCATGTTCAACGCCGTCTTCAAGATCCCGATGCAGTTCTTCATCCTGCTCCTCGGCGTGCTGATCTTCGTCTTCTACCAGTTCGAGCGGCCGCCCGTATTCTTCAACAAGGCCGCGTGGAACTACCAGGTCGCCCACGGCGAGGGGGCCAGGCTCCAGACCCTCAAGGCGGGGTTCGATTCCGCGCACGATGACGAGAAGGCGAGGCTCCAGGAGTGGATGGATGCGCGGCACTCCGGAAATGCGGTTGCCGAGGCTGCCGCGCGAGAGGCCGCGGCGGCGGCCCATGGGAGAGTGGAGGACGCCAGGTCGCAGACGAAGGCGATCCTCAAGGCCGCGGGACCCGGGTCGAGCTCGAACGACTCGGACTATGTCTTCATCGACTTCATCCTGGATTATCTGCCCCACGGCCTGATCGGCCTCCTTGTCACGGCCTTCTTCGCGGCGGCGCTCTCCTCGAAAGCGGGGGAACTTAACGCCCTCGGGTCCACGACGACGGTGGACATCTACCGCCACCTCGTGAAGGGCGACGCGAGCGACGCCCATTATCTGGTGGCCTCAAAGTGTTTCACGGCCTTCTGGGGCCTCGTGGCCATCGGCTTCGCCCTTTTCGCCAACCTGTCGGAGAACCTGATCCAAGCGGTCAACATCCTGGGTTCGATCTTCTACGGGGTCGTCCTCGGCATGTTCCTCGTCGCCTTCTTCCTGAAGCGGGTCGGCGGAACGGCGGTGTTCTGGTCCGCGCTGGCGGCGCAGGCCCTCGTGTTCGTCCTCTATGCGACGCTCCCCATCTCGTATCTTTGGTATAACGTGATCGGGTGCGTGGCCTGCGTCATCTTCAGCCTCGTAGCCCAGACGATGATCGGGTCCGTGGGCGGCAAAGGGGCGGAGGCTCATCCGTGAGCGGCCCGATCATATGCTTCGGCCAGCAACCCTGCGGGTTCTTCCCGCGCCGGTTTCTCGCCGCCAAGGTCAGGACGGCGCGAAGGCTGCAGGCCGAGATGGGCGGCGAGATCGTGTTCTTCTACCACGACAGCGACCACGACCCTCGGGAAACCCAGACGACGCTCCGACACCGCGCCACCCAGGAGCCGAGCACCCTCAATTTCACCTTCAAGAACAAGATCCAGCGCAAGTATTCGCCGCTCTTCGCGAAGGAGGTGCCGGCGGGCTGGAGGGACAACACCGCGCGCCAGCTTCCCGCCTTCGTCGACCAAAGGTGGATCGACGCTTTCAGGAAGGTCTCCTCTGGCAATGTGGCTGATTTCTGCCTCGAGATGTACGGCAGCCTCGGGCTCCTTGAGGGTATCCGGGTGGCCCGCTCCGGCGACCCTGCGCTGCGCAGCGCAGCCTGCGATGTGGAGGAATTCTTCGTGGATGTGCCCTACAGCGGCGAAAAGGTGCGCGCGCGCTTTGCCGATGGGGCGTTGCAACTGCACGAGGGCGGCAGTTCATTCGTGACCCTGCCCGCGATGCCGTTTGAGAAATCCCAAGTGAGCCCGACCCGCGACTCGCGCCTGCGCTGGATGCAGTCGGTCCTGCACTGCACGCACTATGTCTGCGGGGCCGGCGAGCAGGCCTACCTCCGGAAAGAGGACGCCCCCGACATCACCTTTGTGGCCCGCGATCCGATAGACCTTTCCGATGAAGCCTACTGCGAAGCAATCTGACAGCCTGGCGCCGCTCCTCGCCTTCGGGGCCCATCCCGACGATATTGAATTCGGCTGCGGCGGCATCATTGCGCGCGAAACCCGCGCGGGCCGCAAGGCGCACTTCGTCGTTTGCTCAAGGGGAGAGTCGGCCAGCAGGGGCACGCCGGCGGTAAGGACGCGCGAGGCCAGGAAGGCCGCGGCGCTCCTCGGCGCCTCGATCGAGTTCGTGACGCTCGACGGGGACGCGCAGCTCGAGGTAAAGCCCGCCCATTCCATCATGCTGGCGGCAATCATACGAAAGGTGCGCCCGGGCCTCGTCCTGGCGCCAAGCCTCGTGGAGAACCAGCATCCCGACCACCACCGCCTGGGCCGCATCGTGCGCGACGCCTCGCGCCTGGCGCGCTACGGCGGGGTGATGAAGCTTCGCCCAGCCCCGGCCCACGCGATCGGCCCGCTGCTATATTATGCGGTGACCGACGAGGCCGAGCCGGCCGGGATGCTGCCCATCGTGGTCGACATCTCCTCGCCGCTGGATGTCGGGACCTGGACGGCCTCGATGGCGGCTCACGCCTCTCAGCTTCGAAGCCGAAACTACGTCGAGCTGCAGCTCTCAAGGGCGCGCGTCCTCGGCCTGAGGTCCGGCGTCGAGTATGCGCAGGCGCTCTTCCCCAACGATCCGCTGGTGTTCGACTCTCTGGCGCCCCTGACCCGCGCCTCGAGGCGCTTCTAGAATGTCCTCGGCGCGTCCGCTCAAGATCGGGATCACATGCTACCCCTCCGTGGGCGGCAGCGGCATCCTTGCCTCGGCCCTGGGCGAGGAGCTGGCGCGCAGGGGCCACGAGGCGCATTTCATAAGCTACGAGCGGCCGTTCCGGCTTCCGGCCGACGCCCCAAACATCTTCTTCCATCCGGTGGTCATCAATGGCTACGGGCTCTTCAAGTACCCGGATTACACCCTCCCGCTCTCGGTCAAGATGGCGGAGGTGAGCCGCGACCACGGACTCGACCTCCTCCACGTCCACTATGCGGTCCCGCACGCGACCGCGGCCATACTCGCGCAGTCCATGCTCCCGCGCGACAAGGCGCCAAGGGTCGTGACGACGCTTCACGGGACGGACACGACGCTGCTTGGCCGCGACCCGGGCTACGGCCCGGCGATCCGGTTTGCGCTGGAAAAGTCGGATGCCGTCACGACCGTGTCGGCATACCTTGAGCGCGAGACCCGGGAGCTCCTTTCGGTGAACCGGAAGATCGACGTCATCCATAATTTCTTCGAGCCGCGCAGGGCGCGCAGGTCCCGAGAGGAAGTAAGGCGCGAGCTCGGCATCGGGAACGAGGCGATGATCCTGCACTCGTCAAACCTCCGGGCGATGAAGCGCATAGACGTGCTCCTTGAGGGCGTCGCCCTGATAAGGCCGGCGGACTCGTTTAAGCTCGTGATCCTCGCGGGGGCCGACTTCTCGGAATTCCGGCCGATGGTCGAGAGGCTCGGCCTCGCCGACCGAGTCATCGTCCGGGAGCAGGTGACGGACATCGAGGACTACCTCGGGGCCGCCGACATCGGGCTCTTCACGTCAGATCTCGAGAGCTTCTGCCTGAGCATCCTAGAGGCCATGTGCTTCGGCTGTCCCAGCGTCGCGACCTCGGTCGGGGGAATCCCGGAGGTGGTGGATTCGGGCAAGTCCGGCCTGCTTGTTCCCGCGGGAGACGCCCTGGGCGTCGCCCGCTCGGTGGAGCGGCTGATCGCCGATCCCGCGCTGCGCGCGAGGCTGGGCGAGGCGGCGAAGCTGCGAGCACGCTCGCTGTTCTCGGCGGCGGCGATCATTCCCGCGTATGAGGCCCTCTACAGGCGGGTGTGCTCTGAGGTGCCCGCCTAGGTTCGCTCAGGGGTCGTTTGGCCCCGGATCTTGTTCCACCACTTCTTGGCGTAGCGGGCCACCGCGATGGCGCCGATGATGATGAATTTCTTCAGCGCAAGGATGCCGATCCACAATGCCTTGAAGAGGCCGACCTTGGCGGCGATGCCGCCGAGGACCAGCGCCGCGATGCCGTAGGTCGCGACCTTGTCCGTGCCCTCCTTGAAGTCCGCATACCGGTGGCCCGGCGAGAAATCGACCATCGCCAGGAGGTTCGGCGTCGCCTTCCGGACCACGGCAAGCTCCTGCATCGAGGCGACGGCGTTCAGCACCAGGACGCCGCTGCGGCCGAGGATCCTGATGTTGTAGTTGAGCGTGTGCACCGGATGCGTGCCGAACTTGATCTCCTTTGCCCAGTACATCTTGTGGGTCGTCTCGTCATAGCGGGGAGTCTCGGCCCAGCCGATCACCTCCATTGCCGGGTAGCCGTTTTCAACCCTCGTCTTGTTGGCCTCCTGCGTGCCCTCCTGGATCCGCTTCATGAGGTCACCGTAGTTGATCTTTCCGGCGTCCTCGTCCTTGACGTAGCCATCGTCGGTATAGGTGATGACGACGGCCCATGCCCCACCTCCGAGGGGATTGAAGTCCTCCGGCACGACCATGCCGAGCGCCTCGTTCTGCTTTGGATTGTGCCAGATGCCCGAGAGTATCTTGCCCGTATCCTCGGCGTTCACGAAGCGGTAGCCCGGCTTCAGCTCGACCGTGGCCATGTCGCCGTTGAGCTTGATGGTCCCGCTCTCGTAGTGGATCGAGTTCGCAAGGGCGCGGTCCTCGGCAAGATGCGCCGCGGGGTCGGTTACCTCGCACAGGGCGGCGCAGGGCAGCAACAGGGCAAATGCGGAGGCCAGGAGGTATTTCATCTGAAGATGTCGGGTTAGGCGTAGACGAGGCGGATTGCGGCGCGAAGAATCGAGGGGAAGAACAGCGGGAAGACCTTCCAGGCAACGAAGAGCCCAGCCATGCGGAACATCGGATGGCGGATCAGATCCGCGTAGGAGCGCCCTGCGGCGGGTGGAAGGAAGAGGAGGGGCGCGCTGCTCCCGTCAAGCGGCGGCACCGGTACCAGGTTGAAGAGACAGAGGAGCAGGTTGAGCGAGAACAGGATCCCCAGGAGCTTCGCCACGAACTCAAGGGGGCCGCCGTGGCCGGTCGTTGCGATGTCGGACATGCCGGTGAACGACGGCTCGCCCAGCACGCCCCACTCGTAGCCCAGCCGGATGCAGAGCGCCGCCACGGTGGCGATCAGCAGATTGGTTCCCGGACCGGCAAGGGCCATGACGGCGGCCTTCCGCGGGTGCTCCTGCGCCCATTGGCGATTGTAGGGAGCGCTGGCCCAACCGATGATCCAGCCGCTCGACACCCAGGAGATCAGTGGGACAACGATCATGCCGATCGGCTCGCGCCTGATGTGCGGGATGGGGTTGAGGGTGTTCTGGCCTCCTCTCGCGGCCGTGTCGTCGCCAAGCCTGAGCGCAGACCATGCGTGCGCCGCCTCATGGCATACCGTGGATGCGACAAACGCCCCGTACCACATTGCTCCCGTGGCGAGGTCGGTTTCCATCAGCGGGTGGACGGCGCTGGAGCCTTGTGCGTCGAGTCTGCGGTCCGCGTTGGGTGGGCCATTCGGGGTGATTGCCACATTAGTGGCGTCCCTTGGCCGGCGTCACGGTCGATGACTACGTAAAATCACGTTGAGCCAAACGCTTCGGAATGAGTGGCAAATGCCCGGCACGACTTTAAGTATCCGCCATGGCCGCTTTGAAATCACAGCAGGAGACGACGCCCCCCGGGCGGCGACCGTGATGCGGTGGCTCCTGCTCTTCCTCGCGGCGGTGTTGTTTGGCCTTGGGCTCTTGACGGTTTTCAAGATCCCGGACCGCCTGGACTGGAAGTTCGCTGTGCTGGTCTGCCAGTTTGGATATCTCATGGCCATCGTGCCGCTTGCGATCGGCATACACGCGTGGCTCGGCTCCGATCGCGGGCCCGTTCCGCTTGTCACAGCCTGTGTCTCGGTGGTGGCCTTCATCCTCCTTGTCCAGCCCTGCTTCCAGGCGTGGGCGATAGGTCGCGAGCTTCCGGCCAGGCTAGGGCGCCAGTTCGGCCCGGCCAGCGTCTCCCGTCCGGCATTCTCGTTCCTTGGCCTCGTTCGCATGTGGCCCGACGCCGCCCCGAAGAGCACCTGGACCTATTCGGGGTCGCAGCAGCTTGATTTCTATCCGGCGATCGGACGCCCATCCGCGCCCTGCGTCATCGTGATCCACGGAGGAGGCTGGGACGATGGGGACCGCGGACAGCTGGCGAGCTTCAACTACCTCCTTGCGCGCGACGGATTCGCCGTGGCGGACATCTCGTACCGCCTCGCCCCCTCGTCGAGGTGGCCGGCGCAGCGGGAGGATGTCGCGGCGGCCGTCGCCTTCGTCAAGGCCCACGCGAGGGAGTGGGGCGTGGATCCCTCGAAACTTGTTATCCTGGGGCGTTCGGCGGGCGGCCAGATCTCCGAGGCTGCGGGCTATTCCCTGCACGACCCGGACGTGAAGGGCGTGGTCGGGCTGTATGGGCCCTCGGACATGAACTTTGCCTGGAAATTCAGCAGCGCTGACGATGCGCTGAACTCCCCGGAGCTCATGCGCCGGTTCCTCGGTGGAACCCCCGCTGAGGTCCCGCAGGCCTATGACAGCGCCAGCGCGCTTCTCATGGTGAACGCGAGGACGCCGCCGACCCTCCTCGTCCACGGGGTCATTGACACTCTCGTTTGGTACCGGCACAGCGAGCGGCTCAGTGCCAAGCTCACCGAGGCGGGCGTACCCAACCTGTTGGTTTCCATGCCCTGGGGCACTCACGCCCTCGAACTGAACCTGAGCGGACCGTCGGGGCAGCTGACGGCCTACTCGGTGGAGTGGTTCGTGGCCGCTGTCTGCCGCTGACGGCCCGGTTGCCTTTGGGCGCGCACTTGGCTCCACTGGCGGTCTCACCCCCATGGACGACGAAACACCCAAGGCCCGGCGTCTGACGCTAAAGCCCAAGGAGATTGTCCAGACGGAGACGGTCGCGCAGACCGGGGACGGGACCGCGATCAGCATCAAGCTGATGCACCTTGAGAATCGAAACGCCGCGGAAAAGCCGGCGGACACGACGGGCACCCGGTTTGCCGAGCGGGAGCCGCGCCAGGCGCCGATTCCCTTCAAGCCCAGGCACCCGGCGGAGGATCCCGAGCCGGACCCTGCCCCCGGGGGGGAAATCGGCGAGGAAATCTCCGTCCACGAGATGCTCCAGGCGAATCGGGTTGCGGCCGCGGAGCCCGAGGTCATCGCAATGCCGCGCAAGAGGCCCTCGCGGCGGAACCGGGACTTCATGCTGCTCGTGGGCTGCGCCGCCGCAGCCACAGGGGTCCTTTTGTTCGCGTTCAGGGAAAACCGCGAGCTGGTGGGCCTGGGCATGTTCATCATCGTCTTCCTGACGGTGATCCTTGCGTGGATCATGTACGGGGTGATGGATAGATACTAGGCCATGGAGGAATTTGAGAAACCCAGGACGGACCACTTTGTCCTGAAGCCGAGGGTCATCGACCCGACGGACAAGCCGGCGGGCCCAGGCGACGAGTCCCGCATCAGCGTCCAGAAGATACACGCCGAGAATGTCGAGGCGGAGAACATGAGGTCGACGGGTGCGCTCGGGCCGATTTCACCCGACGCATCCGCCGAGCCGCAGCTGCCGAAGGGCTTCAAGCTGAACGAATTTGAAGCCTTCAACGACGTGGCGAGGCCACACGACGAGGATGCGGTCAGCGTGGGCGAGATACTCCAGGAAAACCGGGCCGCCGAGGAGAAGTCGGGCTGGGGAAGGATCGTGGCCTGGCGACGGAGGAAATCACACCGCTCCAGGGATTTCCTGATCGTCGTCGGAACGGTGGATCTCCTCATCTTGCTGGTCATGGGCCCTAGTCCCAACGTCATGACGGCGACCTACGGCATCGCGGGCATCACCCTTGTCACGACGACGACGGCATGGGTCATGTTCATGGTGATGGATCCGTATTGACGGCCGCAGCCTTCGGATTGTCACAGCGTCAAAGCGACGGCGGCCCAAATCCGGCTGGAGTCGGATTGGTCTGCCGGCGAATATGGCGCATGCGATCAAAGGTTATTTTCGCCTCCACGCTCGCCGTCGTCCTCATGGGCCTTTCCTCGGTCAGCCGGGCCGACGAGGCGGCGCAGCCCCCGGCCATGGACCAGCTCGTGGCAAAGCTTCCGGCCGACCTCGGCGTTGCCGCGAGGAAATGGCTCCATGACAGCGACAAGGACCTGAAGGCCCTGACGGCCTTCTCGGGCGGGGACCTTGAGCGCGAGGTGATGCAGGCCTTGGCGAGCGAGCCCGACGCCGCGCAGTACGTGCTTGGCCGACTTCCCTCGGAGAAGCCCGAGACGATCGCCGTCATCCTGAAGGTCATGGCCTTCGACTCCTTCTGGGTCGACGAACCCGGCGTCACGGAGGCCCTGGAAAAGCTGGCCAAGTCCACCCCGGACGGGGACCTGATGCTTTCCTACATGGAATCCGAGCGGGTGCTCTCCGTGAAGCGGATCAGGGAGTCGCTGACGCAGCGCATTGCCGAGGCAAGGAAGGCCGGCGACGCCAAGGACCTGGAAAAACTGGCGAAGGCCGACGAGCGCTGGCTGATGGTCCAGCGCGGGGCAACCCTGCCGGGTTTCGTGCGCAAGCCCGTGCCCCTCTTCACGGTCAAGGACACGTCGAAATCCGTCCGCGTCGTCGGCATGGGCGACTTCGGCCAGGGCTCCGCGGGCCAGAAGGCGGTGGCGGCGGAGATTGTCCGGATGGGCCAGGCTAATCCCTACGATTTCGGCGTCACCTTCGGCGACAACTTCTATCCGACCGGCATGAACGGCATCGATGACCCGCGGTGGCGGGACTGGTGGGAGAACCTCTATGGTTCGCTCGGGATTGCATTCTACCCGACCATGGGCAACCACGAGTACTACGCCGACGACGGCGCCGCTGCCGAGATCGCGTACAGGAGCCCGTCATGGATATTCCCGTCGCCCTACTACACCTACCTCGCGGGCCCCGTGCAGTTCTTCGCGATCGACACGACGGAGATCTCGGAGGCGCAGGCCCTCTGGCTCGACAGGGCCATCGCCGCAAGCACCGCGCGGTGGAAGGTGGTCTACGGCCACCACCCGATTTTCGCCCCGGAGGTCACGAAGAAGTCCGGCAAGTACATGGAGTACATGCAGGCGCGCCTGTGGCCCATCCTCCGCGGAAGGGTGGACGCCTACCTCTGCGGCCACCAGCACGCGATGGCGCAGATGGAGCCGAGGGAGGGTGTCCACTTCTTCATGAGCGGAGGGGGCGGCGGCGCGCTCAGCAGGGTCGCGAAGAAAGGGGAAGGAGCCATCTTCGCCGAATCCAATTTCGGCTTCCTTACCCTCGATGCCGACATGGCCTCGATGAAGATCGCGATCTTCGACACCGACGGGAAGACCTACGCCTCGGAGAATATAACGAAGTAGGGGCTACTTCTGTCCGTCGGGGTTGCTTCCCATGAAGACGACCTTCCACTGCCCGAACTGGTTGCGCTTCCAGACGATCACGTAGTAACCCATCTGGAGCATGGGCCTTGAGCCCAGCTTCTTGCTCTCGACGACAAGCTTGTAGCGGCCCCAGGAGTAGCCGAGGTCCGCGGAGGATGACACGTCGACGTACGACACATCCCAAGTGAGCTTAACATCGGCGGGATACTGGAGGAACATGTCCTGCACGCCGGCGACACCCATCCTGTACTGGTTCAGTATCTTTGCGTCGCTCGCGTAGTAGGAGACGAAGGCGGCCTTCGGGCCGTCCTTGGCCGACATCGCGCTGAAGGCCTTGTCGGCGGCCACCAGTTGCTCCGTCAGCTTCTGGGGGTTCGAGCGCGAGCACCCCGAGAAGAGGGCGGCGCAGCAGAGGAGTGCGGTGGCAACGCGGAGGTTCATCGTCGGGGAAACACCGGACGCGCGAAAGCTGCTCCCCTGCGGCCTTTATCGCAAACCCTAAACTCGGGCGGCAAGGGCGCTTGCGGTCGGGCGCTCAAGGGGATTCTCTCGGTCGCATGAAGACGTTGCGACTCGGCGGCGCGTTCCTGGCGATGGCCGGAATGTTCGGCGGGGTCCTGGAGGCGCAGACGACCCCGCTCTCCGGTTTCAAGGCCGGCTCAGCGGCAACCGAGCTTGAGTCGGAGAAGGCCTTCGATGCGGCGCTGAATCCGGCGGACCTCAGGGCGTGGCTTGAGCAGATGTCCTCACAGCCGAACCACGTGGGCTCGCCGCACGACAAGGCCAACGCGGATTTCACGCTGGCGAAGTTCAAGGAGTGGGGCTGGGACGCCCGGATCGAGACATTCTACGTCCTCTACCCGACCCCCAAGAGCGAGACGCTCGAGCTTGTCGGTCCAGTACCCTACAAAGCCAAGCTCATCGAGGGCGCGATCAACGGAGACAGGACCTCGGGTTCCTCCGGGGGCCTTCCACCCTACAATGTCTACGGCGCCGACGGGGACGTGACGGCCGACCTCGTCTACGTGAACTTCGGGATGGCGCCCGACTACGCGGACCTTGAAAGGCGGGGGGTTGACGTCAGGGGCAGGATCGTGATCGCCCGGTACGGGGCCGGCTGGCGCGGCCTCAAGGCCAAGCTCGCCCAGGAGCACGGGGCCGTCGGCTGCATCATCTACTCCGATCCCCACGAGGACGGCTATTTCACGGGAGACGCCTACCCGAAGGGGGCAAGCCGCCCCGAGGACGGGGTGCAGCGCGGCAACGTAGGCGACATCACGCTCTACAATGGCGACCCGCTGACACCTGGCGTCGGTGCCACCAAGGACGCCGCGCGACTGAAGATCGAGGACGCTAAGACGATCCTCAAGATCCCCGTGATCCCGATTTCGTATGGCGACGCGCAGCCCCTGCTGGCGGCGCTCGAGGGACCCGTGGCGCCGCCAAACTGGAGAGGTTCCCTTGCCCTGACGTACCACATCGGGCCGGGCCCGGCGAAAGTCCACCTCGCGATGGCCTCCGAGTGGACCCAGAAGCCGATCTACGACGTCATCGCGGTCATGCAGGGTTCGACCTATCCGAACGAGTGGGTGATCCGCGGCAACCACCACGATGCCTGGGTGTTCGGCGCATGGGACCCGCTCTCGGCGAACACGGTCCTGATGGCCGAGGCCAAGGCCATAGGTGCGCTGGCCAGGACCGGATGGCGGCCGAAGCGCACCATCGTCTACGCGAGCTGGGACGGCGAGGAGTCGGGACTTCTTGGCTCAACGGAATGGGCAGAGACCCACGCCGACGAACTGCAGCGCAAGGCGGTCCTCTACGTAAATTCCGACGAGAACAGCCGGGGCGTCGTCCAGATGCGCGGAAGCTTCGAGTTCCAGCACCTGCTCAACGACGCGGCGGCCGCGGTCACCGATCCGGAGACCGGGTCCAGCGCGCTGGACCGAAAGCGCGCCGTCATAAAGGCCTCGGGATTCGACAGGCCCTCCGGCGATCCCGAATCGGTGGCCCGTATCAAGGCCGCCATGGCGGGCGAGGAGATCCCGCTCGAGCCCCTGGGCTCGGGTTCCGACTACACTCCGTTCCTCCAGCACCTCGGCGTAGCCTCGGTCGAGGTGGAGTTCTCAGGCGAGGGCGCCAACTCCGGCATCTACCACTCAGCCTACGATTCGTTCGACCACTTCGTGCGATTCGGTGACCCGAAATTCGCCTACGGCGTCTTGCTTGCCCAGACGGCCGGCCGCGTGATCCTCCGCACGGCCGACTCCGACGTAATTCCGATGCGCTTCGCGCCGCTTGCGGCGACCATCGCGGGATACGTGGTCGAGGTGCAGCATCTGGCGGACTTCGAGCGGGAATCGTCCAAGGCCCTGAACCGCCTGATCTCCGATGGGACGTTCAAGCTCGCGGCCGACCCTGCGGATCCCATCGCGGCCCCGAAGGCCGTCGACGACGTGCCGAGGTTCGACTTTTCGCCGCTCCTGGCCGCCTCGACGCGCCTCGTCCAGAGCGCCAGGGCCTACGACGAAGCCCTCGAGAGGGCTCAGGGCGGGGACTTCCGCCTGCCTCCGGGCGAACTCGCCGAGGCCAACAGCCTCCTTCAGGGCGCGGAGCAGACGCTTCTCAATAAGCAGGGTCTGCCGGGACGGGAGTGGTACCAGCACATGATCTATGCGCCGGGCGCCTATACCGGCTACGCCGCGAAGACCCTGCCTGCCGTGCGCGAGGCCATCGAGACCCGCCACTGGGATGTGGCGACCTCTTATATCCCGCTGGTCGCGGCGACGCTGAACGGCGCCGCCGCGCAGCTTGACCAGGCCGCGGCCCAGCTTGTGCCAAGACTTGGCGCGACTTCTGCAAGACGCGCGTCGAACGGACCGACACCCACACCTCCACCCGATAGCTGAAACAGCCATGCGCCTCATAAAATTCCTCCTGCCCTGCATTCTCCTCGCAGCCGCCCCGCTCAGGTC
>DASRSJ010000166.1:0-3470 GCA_035656555.1 Opitutaceae bacterium | reverse complement strand
CAGGAGTCGCAGGTCGCCTTTTCACTCATGGTAGAGGTCCGCAACAAACTCGTTGAATCCTACCAGGAGCTCATGCGCATGCAGGTGTGAGTTCACAGAAGCCCATTTAAAACAGACCGATGAAAAACTTCGCACAGTCCCTCCTAGACCTCTGGAAGCAGCTTGGAATCAACCAGCGCGTGTCGCTGGTCGTCGCCGCAATCGCCGTCACGGCCGGCATGGTCGCGATCGTCCTCTGGTCCCAGCGCCCGGACTACACGCTCCTCTTCGGCCGCCTCAACGAGAAGGACGCCGCCTCGGTCATCAGCTACCTTGAGTCGCAGAACGTCCCCCACCAGGTGACGGCCGGCGGCACCGCGGTCCTCGTCCCCTCGACGCAGGTCTACAAACTGAGGATGGACCTCTCCACCAAGGGCATCCCGAGCGGCGACGGCGTGGGCTTTGAGATCTTCGACAAGGGACAATTTGGCCTTTCGGACTTCGTGCAGCGGACCAATTACATGCGCGCCCTCCAGGGGGAGCTCGCGCGTACGATCATCCAGCTGCAAGGAGTCCGATCGGCCCGAGTCATGATCGTGCAGCCCGAGAACCGGCTGCTCCTGACCGAGCAGGGCGTGAAGCCCACGGCCTCGGTCTTCGTGGACATCGGCAACAGCCGCTTCGAGCCCGACCAGGTCGACTCCATCCGCCACCTTGTGGCCAACGCCGTCCAGGGCCTCGACCCGAACCAGGTCTCGGTCGTCGACAACCACGGCCGCGTACTCTCCGCGGGCCTCGAGCAGGACTCGACCCTCGGCACCGCCTCCAGCCAGATCCGCTACCGCCAGCAGATCGAAGACTACTTCGCCAAGAAGGTTGAGAGCATGCTCTCGACCGTCATCGGGCCCGGCAACGCCGTCGTCCGCGTCTCCGCCGACATCGACACCGAGGCCACGACCCTTTCCGAGGAGAAGTTCGACCCCGAGGGCCAGGTGATCCGCTCCCAGACGACGACCGAGGATTCCAACAACACGACCGAGTCCCGCTCCGCCGGCGGCCCGGTCGGCGTCGCGGCCAACGTCCCCGACAAGGCCGGCCCGACCCCCGCCGCCGCGGCGGCCCGCCCGACCTCCGTCACCGAGGGCACCCGCAAGAACCACACGACCAATTACGAGATCAACAGGACGACGACCAACATCGTCAGGAACCCCGGCACGGTGAAGAGCCTGACGGCCGCCGTCTTCATCACGCCCCGGGTCCAGGCCGCCGCGCCCGCCAAGAAGGGCGAGCCCGCCGCCGAGCCGACGGTCCTCAAGCGCACGCCGGAGGAGATCGCGGCCCTTCGCCAGGTCGTGATCAACGCGCTCGGGCTCAAGCCCGCGCCCGGCCAGGCCCTGGACGACCTGGTCACGGTCCAGGAAACCACCTTCGAGACCGCGGCCGCCGTTCCGGCCGAGGTCGAGGCCCTCCAGAGCGACGGCCGCCTCCAGAGCTGGATCGATGTCGCCCGCCGCTGGTCCGCCTTCGCCGGCGCCCTCGTCGTCCTCGTGATGTTCTGGAGGATCCTCTCCCGCCAGAAGCTCGAGCCCGTCCCGGTCGAGGTCCTCGCCATGACGCCCGACGCCGCGGCCCGCGCCCTTCCCAATTCCAACTCGATAACACCGGAGCTCCTGAACGAGCTCATCCGGCAGAAGCCGGCCAACGCCGGCGTGGCGCTTCGCGACTGGGTCGCGGTCCCCGCCGGGAAGAACTAACCCGCCATGGCCGAAATCGACTACCAGAAGCTCACCCGCCAGCAGAAGCTGGCGGTCTTCCTCATTGTGATCGGCCCCGAGGCCGCGGCCGACGTGCTGCGCCAGTTCGAGGACCCCGAGATCGAGATACTCTGCCGCGAGATGTCCGGCTTCGCCGTCATCCCCGGAAACATCCAGAAGCAGTGCCTGGACGAGATGTCCGCCGTCCTCGCGCAGGGCGCCAACTGTGCCCTCGGCGGGATCGGCTACGCCCAGAAGGCCCTCGAGATCGCCAAGGGCGACTACAAGGCCTCGGCCATCATCGGCCGCGTGGGCCCGGTCGGAAACTCCGTCGATGTCATCAAGGACATCAGCGACATGGAGGGCCGCCAGATCTTCAACCTGATCAAGAGCGAGCAGCCCCAGACCGTGGCCTTCGTCCTCTCGTACCTCGACAGCGCCAAGTCCTCGGAGGTCTTCCTCCTCTTCGGCCCGGACACGCGCGAGGAGATCATCGAGCGCCTAGGCACGATCGAGTCCACCTCGCTTGAGCTGGTCGGCAAGATCGCCCACTCCCTCGGCAAGCATTTCGACACCAAGGCCCGCCCATCCTTCCACAGGAGCGGCGGCGTGCGCGCGGTGGCCGACCTCCTGAACCAGCTGGACAAGGACGCGAGCAAGAGCCTCCTGGCCCGCCTGGAGGAGAGAAACGCGTCGCTCAGCGCCGCGGTCCGCAAGAAGCTCTTCAGCTTCGAGGACCTGAACCGCCTGCAGCCGGCGGACCTGCAGCGCATCCTGCGCGAGGTCGATTCCTCAAACCTGGCCATCTCCATGAAGTCCGCGAGCGAGGCGCTGCGCGAGAGGATCTACGGGTCCATCTCCAAGCGCGCCGCCGAGAGCCTCAAGGAGGAGCTCGAGATGCTCGGGCCGGTGAAGCTCAAGGACGTCGAGGTCGCGCAGGACGCCATCATCCAGGTCGTCCGCCGCCTCGAGGAGGAGGGCCAGATCTCCATCGATTCCGACCAGGCAAGCCTGGTCGCATAACAATGGCCGACACCCTTCTCATCGCCTTCGACCGCAAGCTCGCCGGGGCCGTGCTCCCCGGGCAGGGCGAGCGGCTGCTCACCGAGAGCGAGCTCTCGGCGCGGGCGCAGGACGCTTTTCGCCGCGGGGTGGATTCCGCGAGGGCCCTGGCCGACCAGCAGATGGTCGAGTTCCGGGCCGACGTGTCCCAGCTTAGCGACGGCGTCCTGAAGAAGGTCGGCCAGGTCGAGAAGGCCATCGTCTCCCAGCTTAACGCCGCGCTTCCCTCATTGGGGGTCGAGATCGCCCGCCGCCTCCTGGCCGGCTACGAGCCGCCGGCCGAGGTCGTGGCCAAGCTCTGCGACGAGGCGCTCTCCGAGCTCTTCCCCGAGAAGAGCGACCTTGAGCTCGTCGTCAGCCCCAGGGACGCCGACATCCTCCAGGGCCTGCATCCCTCGCTCAAGGACCGCTATCCCGGCCTTCGCATCAGCAGCGAGTCCTCGCTCGTCCCCGGCGACTGCCAGGTGCGCAGCCGCTTTGGCCTCATCGACGGCCGCATGTCCACCAAGCTCATGGCCCTCGAGAACAGCCTCGTCGCCGTATGATCTCCTCCGTCGAGCCCCTCGTTGAGACGATCCGGTCGCAGGTGCGCCATCTTCCCCCGGTGCAGCGCGTCGGCACCGTGACCGCCGTCACCGGCCTCGTGATCGAGTCCGAGGGCCCGAACGTGGGCCT
>DASRSJ010000165.1:0-23696 GCA_035656555.1 Opitutaceae bacterium | reverse complement strand
AACAGCGCTCTCAATATCACGGGTGCGCTCACTCTGGGCACGCTGGATCTCATTGCCCCCAGCGCGGGCGTCTACACGCTCATGAGCGGCGGCAGCATCACGGGCGGCTCGACGGGCCTCATAAACAACGCGGCGCTGCAGTTCGGCAACGGAGGCACGCTCAATGCCGTCACACTCAGCGGCAATTTCAGCGAGCCCACAGGCGGCTCGGTCACCGTGACGGGCGACACCCTCTTCGAGGGAGGAACGACGACATTCGCGAGCGACACCGTGCACGTCGGAGCCGGCAACCCTGGCTTGGAAATCGCGTCAACCGGCACTTGGACGGGTAACGTGAGCATCTACGCGGCGGTCGGGAGCACCAGCGTGCTCAATAGCGGCACGATCACGGAGACCACCGCGTCGACGAATTACTTCTACGGAAACGGATTCAGCAACTTCACGATCAACAACCACGGCACGATCAGCGCAACAGCCGGCACGCTGAACCTCGGAAACACGAACACGGACACGGTAAATAATTTCGGGACGATCAGCACCTCCGGCGGCACGATCACTTTCGGCGGGGGAGGCGTGAATTCATTTGTGAACACCGGGTCGATCTCCGCCACGGGTGGTGGCATCATCAATCTCGGTGGCTCCTTCACGACGGCAGACATGGGAGGCACGTTCAGCGAGAGCGGCACGAACAGCGCGATCAATATTTCAGGAACCCTGGACAACACCAGCGCAACCCTTCCGACCGCGAGCTCGGGCGTCTTCACGCTGGTCAGCGGGGGAACCATCTCTAAGGGCATCGTGGACGCCGGGACGCTGGCATTCGGGAATGGGGGAACCCTCGCCGGCGTCGATATGGTGGGAAGCTTTGTAGTCCCCTCGGGCACCACATTCACCTCCTCGGCCGCATCGGGCACATCCACGTTGTTTGAGAATGGCACGTCGAGCTTCAGCAGCAACACCGTGCACGTGGGCGCGGGATCGCCCGGTCTCACTGTCGCCAGTAACGAGACGTGGACCGGCAACTTCAGCATCTACGGAAACGCCGGGCCGGTGAATGTGGTCAACAACGGCACCCTCACGAACACCTCGGGCGGCGGCCTCTACTACGGCAACAGCTCGACGGCCTACACCTTCACCAACAACGGCACGATCACCACCACGGGGGGCTCACTCACGATCGGCGATGCTTCGACAGACATGGTCGTCAACACGTCGCTCATCGAGGCGACCGGCGGAACGACACTTTCGGTGGGCACCCCCGGCACTGTGCAGAATAGCGGCACCCTGGAGGCAACCGGTATGAACAGCATACTGAACCTTGGAAGCGGGGCGTCCACCTGGTCAAACCTCTCTGGCGCGCACATCACCGCCGCCAGCGGTGGCGTGGTCAACCTGGGCGGAACCTTTGCCACCAGCAACCTCGTCAGCGGGACGATCTCAGAGAGCGGAACAAACAGCGCGATCAACATCGTGGGAAGCCTCGCCAACGGGAGCGCCATGCTGAATGCCCCGAATGGCGGGGGCATCTTCACGCTCGCCAGCGGAGGCACAATCACGGGCGGTGTGGTCAACGGAGGCGCGCTGACCTTCGGGAACGGCGGCACGCTTGCTAACGTCGACATGAATGGAAGCTTCACGGTCCCGTTGAGCGCCACCTTCACTGTGACAGGAGCCACAACCACGACCCTCTTCGAGAACGGCACCACGACTTTCGCCGGCAACATCGTGCGCGTGGGTGCGGGATTGCCCGGCCTCGCCATAAATAGCGACGAGATATGGACTGGCAGCTTCAGCATCTACGGAAACACCGGCACGGTGAATGTGGTCAACAACGGCACCCTCACGAACACCTCGGGCGGCGGTCTCTACTACGGCAACAGCTCGACGGCGTACACCTTCACAAACAACGGCACGATCACCACGACCGGGGGCAGTCTGGCCATAGGCGACGCTTCGACGGACATGGTCGTCAACACGTCGCTCATCGAGGCGACGGGCGGAACGACAATCTCGGTGGGCACCCCCGGCACCGTGCAAAACAGCGGCACCCTGGAGGCCACCGGGATGAACAGCATATTGAACCTGGGCAGCGGCGCATCCACATGGTCAAACCTCTCCGGCGCGCACATCACCGCTGCCAGTGGGGGCGTGGTCAACTTGGGAGGAACCTATTCGACCAGCAATCTCGTGAGCGGGACGATCGCCGAAAGCGGCACGAACAGCGCGATCAACATCGTGGGAAGCCTTGCCAACGGCAGCGCCATGCTGAATGCCCCGAATGGCGGGGGCATCTTCACCCTCGCCAGCGGAGGCACAATCACGGGCGGAATGGTCAACGGCACCGCGCTGACCTTCGGCAACGGCGGCACGCTTGCGAATGTCGACATGGTGGGAAGTTTCACAGTCCCCTTGAGCGCCACCTTCAATGTGACAGGCGCGACGAATACGACCCTCTTCGAGAACGGCACCACGACTTTCGCCGGCAACATCGTGCGCGTGGGAGCGGGAGCGCCCGGTCTCGCCTTAAATAGCGACGAGGTCTGGACCGGCAGCTTCAGCATCTACGGAAACACCGGCACGGTGAATGTGGTCAACAACGGCACGCTGAGAAACACGGCCGGCGGCAATCTCTACTACGGCAACAGCTCGACGGCGTTCACCTTCACCAACAACGGGACGATCGATGTGACCGGCGGCTCCCTGACGATCGGCGACGCCTCGACTGACATGATCTTCAACACCTCGCTGATCGAGGCGACGGGCGGTGCGTCGATCTCCGTGGCAACTGCCGGCAATGTGCAGAATAGCGGCACCCTGGAGGCGACCGGAATGAACACCGTACTGAACATCGGCAGCGGCTCGTCCACCTGGGCCAACCTCTCAGGGGGTAACATCACCGCGCTAAGCGGGGGCGTCGTCAACCTGGGCGGAATCTTTGCCACCAGCAACCTGGTGAGCGGGACCATTTCGGAAAGCGGCACGAACAGCGCGATCAACATCGTGGGAAGCCTCGCCAACGGCAGCGCCACGCTCAACGCGCCGAATGGCGGAGGCATTTTCACCCTGGCAAGCGGGGGCACGATCACGGGCGGTACGGTCAACGGTACCGCGCTCACTTTCGGCAACGGCGGCACGCTCGCGAACGTCGACATGGTGGGAAGCTTCACGGTCCCGACGAGCGCCACCTTCAATGTGACCGGTGCGACAACCACGACGCTCTTCCAGGGAGGAACGACGACATTCGCCGGCAACATTGTGCGCGTGGGAGCGGGAGCGCCCGGCCTCGCCTTAAATAGCGACGAGATTTGGACCGGCAGCTTCAGCATTTACGGAAATACGGGCACGGTGAATATTGTAAACAACGGCACGCTGAGAAACACGGCCGGCGGCAATCTCTACTACGGCAACAGCTCGGCGGCCTACACCTTCACCAACAACGGGACGATCGATGTGACCGGAGGCTCCCTGACGATCGGCGACGCCTCGACGGACGTGGTGTCAAACACGGGAACCGTAGACGCCGCGGGATTCGCGGTGACCTTTGGCCTCGGTTCCTCGACGCTGACAAACTTCTCGGGCACAACGCTCGCGGGGGGTGTCTGGGATGCCTCGGCCGGCGGCACGATCACCTTCTCGAACGCGACCCACACGATCGCGACCATCGCCTCGGGCACCACCGTCGTACTGGACGGCGCGGCCTCTAACATTTACTCGGGGACCACCACGACGAAGCTTGAGCAGAGCCTGGCGACCAACTCCGGGACGCTCGAGGTCCTGAGCAGCCGCAACTTCGCCGCCACCAACGCGGTCACGAACAACGGTACGATACAGCTGGGCGGCGGCACCTTCTCGGCTCCCTCTGTCACCAACGGAACCTCCAGCACTCTTCTCGGCACGGGAACATTCACCGCGACCTCGGGAGGTTTCTCAATCGGGGGAACCGCGGTGGTCGCGCCAGGCACCTCCGTCGCCAACGGCTACGTTGGATCCATGAATTTCAACGTGGGATCGAGCTCCTCGTTGACTCTCGCCTCCGGGGGCACCGCCAACTTCGACCTCGTCAACGCCGGCGGAGTGGCGGGCACGGGCTACGACACGATAAACGTCATCGGATCGGGTGGCCTTCTCGTCACGGCGACCTCTGGATCCAAATTCAACATCAACCTTGAGACTATTGCTCCGGGCACCGGCCTGCCTGGCATGGCCACCTTCAATTCCAGCCTGAGCTACCAGTGGACGATCTTCTCGGGGACCTCGCTCTCGGGCTTTAGTCCGGGCGACTTCAACCTCAACACGTCTGCGTTCACGAACGGCCTCGCAGGCGGCTCGTTCTCTTTGGCCTCGGGAAGCAACAATATCTACCTCGATTTCACGCCTGTTCCCGAGCCGTCAACCTGGGTCCTAATTTGCGGCGGTCTGGCCGTAGTCGGCTTCGCCGTGGGACGCCGCCGGATGGCCTCTAGGCAGGCCTGAGGAGGTCCCTGAGGTCCGCGAGGGATATTTTTCCCGCGACCGCGTCGCTGGCCTCGAAGACGCCCGCCAGGAGCGCGCGTTTTTCATCCTGGAGGGCCAGGACCTTCTCCTCGACCGTACCGGAGCACACGAGCTTGTAGCTCGTGACGACGCGGGTCTGACCAATGCGGTGGGCTCGGTCGGTTGCCTGGGCCTCCGAGGCGGGATTCCACCAAGGGTCGAAATGCACCACGGTGTCGGCGCCCGTGAGGTTCAGGCCGGAGCCACCCGCCTTGAGCGACAGGAGGAAAAGAGGAACATCGTCCGAGCCTTGGAACCGGTCGATCTCGGCTTGGCGGGCCTTCGTCGTCATGGAGCCGTCTAGATAGCAATGCGCCATTCCCTCGGATTCCAGTTCCTCCCTGAGAAGAGCGAGAAGGGAGGTGAACTGCGAGAACACGAGGATCCTGTGGCCGCCGTCGGCCGCCTCGGAAAGGATTTCACGGAAGGACTCCAACTTCGCGGAACCGTCGAAGGGTGGGGCGGGGGATGCGCCCCCGGGCTTGGCCAGGGCCTTACGGACAAGCCTTGGGTCGCAGCATATCTGCCGCAGGCGCAGGAGCTGCGTCAGGGCGGCCAGCCTCAGGGTTGCGTCGCCGGCGCCCGAGGCCTCGAGGTCGAACATCTCGCGCTCGGAGGTCTCCTGGTAGGAGCGGTAGACCGCGGCCTGCTCGGGGTCCATCGTGCACCATACGACCTGCTCTATACGCTCCGGCAGCTCGGGCGCGACGGCGAGCTTCGTGCGCCTGAGGATGTAGTGTGCCGTCTTCGCCCTCAGCCGCTCGTCGAACCAGCCGCGCTCGTCCCTCTTGGTACCCTCCGGGATCTTCTCGAGGTAGCCGGGGAGTATGAACTCGAAGAGCGACCTGAGGTCGTCGAGCGAGTTCTCAACGGGCGTTCCGGTGAGCAGGAAGCGCCCTCTGGCCCTGAGCGAGCGAAGCGCCTTTGCGTTCTGGGAGCGGCGGTTCTTCACGTGCTGCGCCTCGTCGCCAATCACGCACGCGAATTCCATCGAGGCGAAGAGGTCGCGGTCGCGGGCCAGGGTGCCGTAGGACGTGACAACGACGTCCCATCCCGCCAGCCCGGTCGCCAGGGTGATCCGGCGATCGCCGTGGTGGACGAACACCCGGAGGTGCGGGGCGAAGCGCGCCGCCTCGCGCCGCCAGTTCTCTATCAGCGAGGCCGGGCAGACGACCAGGCTGGCCGAGCCGGACGACTGCACCGAGCAGAGGAGGGCAAGCGCCTGCAGCGTCTTTCCGAGACCCATCTCGTCTGCCAGGATGCCTCCCAGCCCGCTTCGGTGAAGATGCCAGAGCCACGCTGCCCCGAGGCGCTGGTAGGGCCTCAGGAGTGCGTCCAGCTCGGCGGGGGCCGGTGCCGGCTCAAGGCGGGACAAGTTGCGGATCGCCGCCGTTTGCTCACGCCACTCCTCCGGTGCCTTGAAACCGGGCGAGAGTTCCTCGAGTAGGTCCTCGACCTCGGCTGCGCGGGCCGAGCCGATCCTCGTGGTCCTCCTGGCCGACGCCGAAGAGGAGTCGCCGTCGGCCAGGGCCTTCTGGGCTTCCCCAAGCCTGCGCAGCTTCGCGGGATCTATGAGGATGACCTTCCCCTGGGACTCGACGTAGGTCCGGCCCGAGGCCAGGGCGTCGCGGATCTCCGATTCGCCCGCCGGCCCGGCCTCGAGCGCAAGCGACACGTCCCAACTTTCGCCGGAGCGGGAAACCTGCGAGGAAATCTCGGCAGGCAGGAGATGCGCCGTCCGTTTCTTGAAATTGTCCGTGAACTCCGCCCCGAGACTGCCACGAAGCCTTTCGCCATGCGTGGCCAGGAAGGTAAGGGTCTTGTGCCGGTCCCTGAGCCACCATTTCCGGTTCGAGGGCTCGAGGATGAAGCCCGCGAGCTTGAGGAGCTCGAGCACGGAGGAATACCTCATGTCCTCGCGGGAGGGCAGGGCGACGGCGAGGTAGTGGTCCGTGCCGTCCACGACCAAGGGCTCGCGGGGCGCCGCCTCGCGCTTCCTGATGGGCGCAGGGGCCGCCTTCGGGGCGGCGGGCTCGGGCTTCGGATCCTGGAGCAGGTCCCAGTGGATCCACCGCGACGCCTTTCCATTCTCCACGAATATCTCCTGGCCATCGGCGGCCACGGCGAGGTCCCTGAGTTTCTGCCTTGTCACCTGGATAAAGGCGGGCGGCTTCGGCGTGCCGCACCAGGATTGGAGGAGGGCCAGCACGGGTATCAGCGCATCCCCTGGAACCACCGACGGATCCATCTCGATCCTGAGGGCCACGGCGTTGCGGGCCGCCGCCGCGGTAAAGTTAGGGGGGAGATGTAAAAGGAGTGCGGGCAAGGGGGCTTTCGACAATGCTTTCAATCTTCCGCCGGAATTGGAATAAAACACCGCTTAGAAGGCTCTGACATCAACAAACCCATGAACAACGAGGCCTTTGCACAACTGGTGGACGCGAACTACGCGGCCTTGTACCGGTTTGCGCTCAGCCTCGCGCGAAATGCGTCTGATGCCGGGGACTTGGTCCAGCAGACGTTCTTCATCTGGGCCACGAAGGGCCATGGCCTCAGGGAGCTCTCCAAGGCGAAGTCCTGGCTGTTCACGACTCTTTACCGGGAATTCCTTCGCGGACGCCGCCGGGACTCCCGCTCGACCTTCCTTGAGGACCTGCCCCCGGGCGAGAAGGACCCGGTGGCCGAGGACGTTGACCGCGTCTCCAAGATAGACTCGGCCTCCGTCATGGTGGCGCTCCAGTCGGTGGACGAGACCTTCCGTGCGCCGCTCACGCTTTTCTACATTGAGGACATGTCGTACCAGGAGATCGCCGCGACCCTGGAAGTGCCGATCGGGACCGTCATGTCCAGGCTCTCCCGGGGCAAGGCCCAGCTGAGACTGGCGGTCGAGGGCGCTGCAACTGCGGGTTCCAAGGTCCTGCCGTTCCCCGGCAACACGAAGGGAAACCGAGCACTATGAGAACAGAAGAGGCAAAATTCATCCTGGCGGCCTTCCGGCCGGGCGGGGCCGATGCGGGTGATCCCGCATTTTCCGAAGCCCTGCACATGGCCGTGGAGGACCCCGTCCTCGGGGCATGGTTCACGCAGTCCCGGGCCCACGACTCCGTCGTGTCCGGCAAGCTGGGCGAGATTCAGCCTCCGGTGGGCCTTCGCGACGCGATCCTGGCCGGCGCGAGGGTTGGCAAGGCGAGCCGGCCGCGCAGCGCCTCGTGGCGCTGGGCCGCCGGCCTGGCGGTCGCCGCCGGGCTCGCGGTAGCCCTCCTCTCCTTCAGGTCCACGGTCCACCCCCAGAGCGCCACGGCTACCCTCGCGAGCTTCGCAATCGACGACATGCTAAACGCGAAGCACGGCAGCAGCGGCGCGCCCGCGGGCACGCTCGTCTCCGAGCTCCAGTCCGACGGGGCAAAGATGCCGGACGCCGACCAGATAGACTTTGAGAAGCTCAGGGACACGGGATGCCGCACGCTCAACTTCGCCGGGCACGACCTCCTTGAGGTCTGCTTCGCTAGGGGAGGCGCCGAGTATCACTTCTACGTGACGCGAAGGGATGGCCCGCTCGGCGACGCCGTCGCCAGCGGCCCGTCATTCATCGCCCAGGCCGGCGGTGCCGCGGCCGTGTGGTCCGACGCCAGGTTCGACTATGCCGTGGCCTCCACGGCCGGCGTGGCGGCCCTTCGCAAGCTGCTCTAGGAAGCCCCGGCAAGCATTGCTAGGGGCCCGCGGATGCCCATAGTGGCGCTACCCCATGGCTAATCCTACCCTGATTGCCGAGAGAGCCCGCCTCGCGGACGACGACGTCCGGAAGAAAAACTGGAAGCGCTGGGGACCCTACCTCTCTGAGCGGCAGTGGGGGACGGTGAGGGAGGACTATTCCGCCGACGGGGATGCCTGGGCCTACTTCACCCATGAGCATGCGAGGTCCAGGGCCTACCGCTGGGGCGAGGACGGGCTCCTGGGGATGACCGACCGCGAATGCCGCCTCTGCTTCGGCGTGGCGCTCTGGAACGGGAAGGACCCCTTCCTGAAGGAGAGGCTCTTCGGCCTCACCAACGGCGAGGGAAACCACGGGGAGGACGTGAAGGAGGCCCATTTCTACACGGACTCCACGCCGACCCACTCGTGGATGAGCGCGCTCTACAAATATCCCCAGGCAGAGTTCCCCTACGAGAGGCTCAGGGCCGAGTCCAAGGCCAGGACCAGGAACGACCCGGAGTTCGAGCTCTCGGACACGGGGATATTCGCCGAGGGCAGGTATTTCGACGTGAAGGCCGAGTACGCCAAGGCGGACACCGACGACATCTGCATACGGATAACGGTCGCGAACCGCGGGCCGGACGCCGCGACGCTGCACCTTCTTCCCACCTTCTGGTTCCGCAACACGTGGTCCTGGGGCTGCAAGCACGAGGGGTGCGGACTAAAGCCCTCCCTCAGGGCCGCGTCCGACACCAGGATCCAGTGCGACCATGACACGCTCGGCAGGTTCACGATCGACATAGAGCCGCTCCCGGGAATCCAGGCGCCGCTCCTCTTTACCGAGAACGAGAACAACGCGGCGAAGCTGTTCGGGTCCGAGAACACCTCGCGCTACACCAAGGACTCGATCCACGACTTCGTCGTCGCGGGCAAGTCCGACGCCGTCAACCCGGCGAGGAAGGGCACGAAGTGCTCGGCCTACCTCAAGCTCGAGCTCAAGGCCGGCGAGGAGCGCTCGGTGCGCCTGAGGATGCGCTCCGGCGAGCCAACTACGCCGAGCTTTGGCGCGTCCTTCGACAAGACATTCGCGGCCAGGATGAAGGAGGCCGACGAGTTCTACGCCTCCCTGCCCGGTCCCACCGACCTGGAGTCCCGGCGCGTTTCCCGGCAGGCCTACGCGGGCCTCCTCTGGTCAAAGCAGTTCTACCACTACGTGATTGACGACTGGCTGAAGGGCGACTCGAACGCCGCGCCGCCGCCCGCCGAGCGCCTGACCGGCCGCAACAGCGACTGGCCCCAGGTGTTCTCCCGGGACGTCCTGTCCATGCCGGACAAGTGGGAGTATCCGTGGTTTGCCGCTTGGGACCTCGCATTCCACATGCTGCCGATGGCGCGCCTGGACCCCGGCTTCGCGAAGGACCAGCTGAACCTCCTCATGCGCGAGTGGTACATGCACCCGAACGGCCAGATGCCGGCCTACGAGTGGAACTTCTCCGACGTGAACCCTCCCGTGCATGCCTGGGCCTGCTGGCGCGTGTACAAGATCACGGCGCCGCGGGGGAAGAGGGACCGTGTTTTCCTGGCGCGCGTCTTCCAGAAGCTCCTCGTCAACTTCACCTGGTGGGTGAACAGGAAGGACATCAGCGGGCGCAACCTCTTCAGCGGCGGCTTCCTGGGCCTCGACAACGTGGGGATCTTCGACCGCTCCAAGCCGCTGCCCGGAGGAGGGCAGCTGGAGCAGGCCGACGGGACCGCGTGGATGGCCTTCTACTGCAGCACGATGCTCGCCATGGCGCTCGAGCTCGCCGACGAGGACCCCGTCTACGAGGACATAGCGTCCAAGTTCTTCGAGCACTTCATCGCGATCGCCGACGCCATGAACCACCTCGGCGGCTCCGGGCTCTGGCATGAGGAGGACGGCTTCTACTACGACCAGCTGATGACCGGCGAGAGCGCCTCGGTCCCGCTGCGCCTGCGCTCGATCGTCGGCATCATCCCTCTCTTCGCGGTCGAGTTCGTCGAGGAGGGCCGCCTCGACAAGCTTCCGGGCTTCGCCAAGCGCACCCGCTGGTTCCTGGAGAACCGTAAGGACCTCACCGAACACATCTCGTACATGGCGCGCGACGGCCAGGACCCCGGCCGGCGGCTCCTCGCCATCCCGACACGCGATCGGCTGGAGCGCGTGCTGCGATATGTATTCGACGAGAACGAGTTTCTCTCGCCCCAGGGAATCCGTTCGCTCTCCAAGGCCTACAAGGACAAGCCCTTCACGGTGGAACTCGGAGGCGAGAACTACCGCGTGGACTATGAGCCCGCGGAGTCGCGCACGTGGCTCTTCGGCGGCAACTCAAACTGGCGCGGCCCGGTGTGGTTCCCGCTCAATTACATCCTGATCGAGGCGCTGCAGCGCTACCACCTGTTCTACGGCGACAGCTTCATGATCGAGTTTCCGACGGGAAGCGGGAAGAAGATGAACCTCGACCAGATCGCGACCGAGCTCGCGAACCGGATGGTTTCGCTCTTTATGCCCGACGCAAAAGGCCAGCGACCTGCATTGGCGGGCACGCCGGAGTTCGCAAATGACATCCATTGGCGCGATCTCCTGTGGTTCCACGAGTATTTCAACGGGGATACGGGGGCGGGTCTCGGTGCAAATCACCAGACAGGGTGGACCGCTTTGGTCTCCCGGCTCATAGAGGAACACACTGAGTGATACGGGTTTGGCCCCGGCGCCCTGCAGGATGCAAGGCTGCATGCAAAGGGCATGAGCCTTTGGGTTCCGCCTATTTATAGGATTTAGTTCGGCGCCCCGCAGAACATGGGAACAGGGGCAAATGTCTGCACGGGACATGAAGGCCATGCCCACACACCTCAACCGCGCGAGCGCACGCCCCGTGCGCCTGGCGGCGGCCTTCGTCATTGTATTCCTTTTGGTCGTACACAAGGCGGCCGCCTCGGAGCGCTGGGCGACGCTTGAGGCCATCCACCAGCTTGAGAACCCGGGCGACAAGTCGACGCCAGGCAGCCTCGGGGAGCTGGGAGCCTACCAGTTCCGCGAGCAGACATGGAAGATGCACACGCAGGCGCCCTTCAGCCGCGCGCTTGACCGTCGCTCCTCCGACGCGGTCGCGGTGAAGCACTACGAGTGGATCAAGTCCGAGCTGGAGAGAAGGGGACTGGCCGTCACCCCCTACAATGTGGCCCTCGCCTGGAACGGCGGGATTAGGGCCGTGACCGACGGCCATCCGCCCGCGGTCGCCGTGGACTACGCCTCGCGGGCCGCGAACCTCGCGGCCGAGTTCGACCGCAGCCAGGTGGCGGATTCGCACTAGGCCTGGCCTAGTCGAGGAACTTTGACTGTTCCGGGCCGGGCCTTGCGGGGGCGGCGGACTCGGTGCTCGGCGCGGGATTCAGGTGGCGCGGCGGCTTCGCCGCCCGCTGGGCCACCGCCGCCTCGCGGTCCCTGACTATCCTCTCGCAGATGCCGTGGATCTGCAGGCGCAGCCACTGGCTCGTGCTGCTAGTGGGAGTATAGTCGGCGGGCCCGTAATGGTCGATGCGGCCCACCTGCCGCAGACGGTCGTTCTGGGCGTACTCCTCCTGCTTTGCGGGGTTGTAGACGCCGTAGGCCGTCCCGCCGTTGCCCTTGACGACCGAGAAGCTCGGCACGTCGCTCGGGCCGTCGGCGATGTAGATCATGTTCTGGAAGGGGATCCTGCGGTCCTCCGCGGTGATCCTCGAGTTAACGTCGATCGCGGGATTCTTGTTCGTGCCCTTGTTGATCTCGAATATCGCGCGCGTCTTGGTCGTGTTGTCGATCACGGTGCCGATCTGCGCGATCTCGGCCGCCGCGCTGATCTCGAGCTCCTTCTGCTGCAGGAAGCCGGGCTGGAGCGGGTTCTCGATGAACTCGCAGCCCCAGACGCCGTCGACGTGCGAGGCGATGGCGCTGCCGCGGATCATCTGGGCGAGGCCGGTGCTGACGACATAGTGCTCCAGGCGGATGTCATGCTTCCTGAACTCCTGCTTGTCGGACACCCAGGACTTGGAGGCGCTGAAGAAGTCGGGGAGGCCGGGGTAGAACTTGATGTCGGCGCCGAGCTTCAGGAGCTCCGCGTTGTTAAGGCCGGCCATGCGGCCCGAGAGCACGTAGGTCAGCAGGTGGTTCAGGTAGCCAATCTCGCCGGAGAGCGTGTATCCGCGCCTCTTGTAGTTCTCGACCAGCGCGTTCGTCTCCGCCCAGAACGTCGCCTCATCCACCCGGTAGTGCCGGAAGAGCGGCGACTGCATGTACTCGGGGATTAAGGTCTTGTCGAAATCCCAGATGCAGGCGATTATGTTTTGCGTGAATAGCGTGGCGGCCATGCGTGCGTGAGGCGGCATGGTATGCCTCCGGTGGCGGCCCGCGCAATTCGCAAATAGCAGACATGGACGCCCTTCCCGACATTTCCCCCTTCCAGAGACGGCTCGAGGAACTCGATGCCCAGATGGCGGAGCCGTCGTTCTATTCCAACCAGCGCAGGGCCGCCGACGTCACGCGCGAGCAGCAGCAGCTGCGCAAGCTGGTGGACGACCACCGCTCCTTCACCACCGTCGAGCGTGAGCTGGCCGAGGCCCACGCGCTGTCCAAGGACGGCAGCGGCCCGTCCGACCTGCGCGAGCTGGCCACCGAGGAGATCCCGGGGCTTGAAAAGCGGGCGGGCGAGCTGAGGGAGGCGATCCTCCTCTCGATGATCCCGCCGGAGGCCTCCGACTCCAGGAACACCGTGATGGAGATCCGCGCCGGCACGGGCGGCGACGAGGCCGCACTGTTCGCGGCGGAGCTCTTCCGCTGCTACCAGAAGTACGCCGACTCGCAGGGCTGGAAGGTGAAGCCCATGAGCAGCAGCTATTCCGACCGCGGCGGCATCAGGGACGTGAGTTTCCTCGTCACCGGGACGGACGTCTACAAGCAACTGAAGTGGGAGAGCGGCGTGCAGCGCGTGCAGCGCGTCCCCGTGACGGAGGCGAGCGGGCGCATCCACACCTCGACGATCACGGTCGCCGTCCTGCCCGAGGCCGAGGAGGTCGACATCCAGATCAAGCCCGAGGACATCGAGGTCACGGTCGCCCGCGCGAGCGGCCCGGGCGGGCAGGGCGTCAACACGACGGACTCCGCGGTGCAGATCATCCACAAGCCGACGGGCCTCATCGTGAAGTGCGCGGACGAGCGCTCCCAGATCAAGAACCGCGCGAGCGCGATGACGGTGCTTCGCTCCCGCCTCCTCAAGCTCAAGGAGGACGAGGAGAAGGCGCGGTACGCCGCGGAGCGCAAGAGCCAGATCGGCTCAGGCGACCGCAGCGAGCGCATCCGCACCTACAACTTTCCCCAGAACCGAGTCACCGACCACAGGATCGGCCTCACGCTGCACGGCCTGCCCCAGATCATGGAGGGCGCCATCGGGCCCCTGATCGAGGCGCTCCAGAAGGCCCACTATGAGGAGAGGCTGGCCGCGCTCGAGGGCCGCTCGTACGAGCTGGTGAAGCCCTCGGCCGAGCTCGGCTGAGCCGCCCCAGATGCTGACCGTACTTGAGGTCGTCAAGAAGACCTCCGAGTTCTTCGCCGGCAAGGGGATCGAGTCCCCAAGGCTCAATGCGGAGCTGATCATCGGCCATGCCCTCGGCCTGGCGCGCATGAAGCTCTACCTGGAATTCGAGAGGCCCGTCACGGACCCGGAGCTGGCCGTCATCCGAGAGCTCGTGCGCCGGCGCGGCCGGCGCGAGCCCCTCCAGTATGTCCTCGGCTTCGCGGACTTCTGCGGCCTGCGGCTGAAGGCCGACTCGCGCGCCCTGATCCCGAGGCCGGAGACCGAGCTCCTGGTCGAGACCCTCGTCTCCCGCGCCGCGCCGTCCCCCGCGCGTATCCTGGACCTCGGCACGGGAAGCGGCGCCATCGCGCTCGCCCTCGCAAAGGCCTTCCCGGACGCCACGGTGACGGCGGTCGACTCCAGCGCCCCGGCCCTGGCCCTGGCCTCCGAGAATGCGCTCGGCGCCGGCTTCTCCGGGCGCGTGCAGTTCATCCTCGGCAGCTGGTTCGAGAAGCTCCCGCCGGGCAAGTCATTCGACATCGTGGTCTCCAATCCCCCCTATCTCTCGGACGAGGAGGTCGCCGAGGCGGCCCCCGAAGTCAGGGAGCATGAGCCGGCGGGCGCCCTGGGCTCGGGCTCCGCGGGATTCGCGGACCTGGCCGGCATCATCGCGGGCTCGCCCGCGTTCCTTGCGCCGGGCGGGCTCCTCGCGCTTGAGACTGGAATCGGCCACCACGCGCAGGCCGCGCAGGCCGCGGGCTCCGCGGGATTCGCCCGCACCGAGTCCGTCAGGGACCTGACGGGCCGGGACCGGATATTCCTCGCCTGGCGCTGAGGCCGCTGGCGCTCAGCCCTTCGACATCGCGGTCAGCGGCGCGTGGTCGGCGGCCCAGTAGTCGTGGTTGCGGCCGAGCTCGATCGCGTCGTCCAGCACCCTCAGCGACTCGCGCAGGCCGACGTCCACCTTTCCGTAGGTGTCGCCGTTGTCGTCGTCGCTGTCGGCAAGGTCGCTGTCGCCCTCGTCGTCGGAGCCGTCCTTCGCCGCCTTCGGGTCAACCGCGGGCTTCGCGGGCAGCACCTTGGGGGGAAGGGGAGGGCCGAGCCTGAACTCCTTGTAGGGATAGTCCGCCTTTGCGAGCTCGCTGCGCTCGGCCTTGATCTCCTTACGGAACTGGTCGTCGGAGACCTTCTGCTTGCGGCGCTCGAGGAGGTTCAGGGAGACGAGCTTCTCGGCCTCGCGGGCCTTGAACCACTCGACGTACTTCCTCACGTAGCCGAACTCGGCCAGTCCGCTCTGGCGGGCCTCGCTGTCCTTGCGGAGCACGTCGAGCACCTTGGAGTCGATGGGGGCGCCCTTGAAGGCGCTCGTGGCGATCTTGTCCCAGACCAGCGCGTGCGGCAGGTCGGACTCGCCGATCGGCAGGTACTCGTCGATCGAGGGCAGGACGATGTCGGAGATGACGCCCTTCAGCTGCGTCGAGGAGCCGTCCGGCAGGTAGAATTTCTGGATCGTGATCTTGGCCGCGCCGGTCTTCGCCGGCGAGCGGGCCAATTCGCGTGAGATCTTCTTCATCTCGAAGGTGGCCTGGACCGTTCCCTTGCCGTGGGTCGAGGAGTCGCCGATCACGACGGCGCGGCCGTAGTCCTTGAGCGCACCGGCGACAATCTCGGAGGCCGACGCGCTGAAGCGGTCGACAAGAACGGCCATCGGTCCGTCGTAGGTCAGGCTTTCACCCTTGTCGCTGTCGACCTGGATCTCGCCGTCGTAGCCCTTCACCTGGACCACGGGGCCCTGGTGGATGAAGAGTCCCGCCACCTCGATCGCCTCGCTCAGGTACCCGCCGCCGTTGTGGCGCAGGTCAAGGACGATGCCCTGGACGTTCGCGGCCTTCAGCTGGGTGACCAGCTTGGAGACATCCTCCGTGGCGCTTGTCTTGTCGGTGTCCGTGTCGCCCTCGTCGGCCGGGCCGTAGAAGGCGGGGAGCGTGACTACGCCGAGCGGCACGGTCTTTCCGTTGGCCGCGGGGACCTGGAAGACGGCGCCCCTGGCGCGGGCGGAGTCGAGCTTCACGACGTCGCGGGTGATGACGATCACCTTGCGGACCGAGCTGTCGGTCGCGTCGCCGGGCTGCACGATCAGGCGCACCTTCGTGCCCTTGGCGCCGCGGATCTGGTCGACGATCTTCCTCAGCTTCATGCCGATCACCTCGACCGGCTCCGCGTCGCCCTGGGCGACCGCGATGATCTTGTCGTTCGGCTTGAGCTGGCGGCCGAGGTCGGCCGGGCCGCCCGGGACGATCTCCTTAACCGAGCACGTGTCGTCCTCGAGTCCGAGCATGGCGCCGATGCCGACCAGCTGCAGCTTCATCTGGATGCCGAAGTCCTCGTAGGTGTCGGCCGAGAAGTAGGTGGAGTGGGGGTCGTAGAGGCCCGCGACCGAGGCGAGGAAACGCTCGGCGAGCTCATTGCCCTCGGTCTCACCTACGTTCTTTAGCATGCGCTCGTAGCGCTTGCGCACCGTGTCCTTGGCCTCGACAAGGGTCTTCGTGTTGAGGAGCTCCTCGAGCACCTCGAACTTGATGCGCTTCTTCCACAGTTCGTCGGCCTCGGCCATGTCCGCGGGCCAGGGCGACTTCGAGCGGTCCACCCTGAAGTTCTCCGGCGCCGTGAAGTCGATCTTATCCTTGAGCTGCGCGAAGATCCAGGCGATGCGCGAGGTGACCCGGTCGTCGTAGACGTAGAAGATGTCGTAGGCCGCGTCGATCTTCCCCAGGTAGTCGACGTTGTAGTAGACGTTGCGCCCGTAGCGCCCGACGAAGTCGTTCTTATCGGAGTCCAGGAAGAAGAGGTGCTGGCCGTCCAGGTCGGTCATGTAGTCCGGGATGACCTGCGCGTAGTCGCCGCTGTGGACGGCGTCCCTGTTGTAGTGTGCCTGCTCCAGGAGAGTGACCAGCGTCTGCGCCTCGGTCGACAGCGTGTCCGGCGTCGTGAACTTCAGGTCCGGATGCCGCAGCTCGAGAGGTTCGGCCACGTTGTCCGCGCCGCGGACCGCGACTGCCGATACGATTATGACCAGGGGCGCCAGAAGTCGGCGGAGGGAGACCGAATAATTCGTCATGCTATGTAGTACGGAACGGGATGCCTTTCAGACGCCCGATCACACCCATTGTTTCATGGGAGGGGGTGGAATTCAAGGAGGTTGGCCACTTTGCCCTTATTATCGGCACTTGGGCGGCCATTCGTCGCAAAAAAACCGCCATTCGGCGCAGAAGGCCCAAGGGCCTATCGCTTGCCGATCAGGTCCCTGGCGTCGTCCAGCACCTTCTTCTCGCTTGCCGAAAGGGACCCGAAGCCATGGCTGTTGATCTTGTCGAGGATGCGGTCGACCTCGGCGCGCAGGTTGCCCTTGTCGCCGATGTTGACGCTGAAGGCCGCGGCGGGGGCCGCCGCCTTGACGCTCTTTCGCTGCTTGAGCCAGCGGGGCAGCTCGATCTCCGGCGTGCCTTGGGAAAGGCTCCAGTCCGTGTCGTGCAAATAGCGGAAGTACACCCAGCCGACGGCCATGCCGCCCAGGTGGGCGGAGTGGGCCGCACCGAAGGGCGAGGCGAGGCCGAGCATCTCGTAGAAGAGGAAGCCGCACAGGTCCAGGGCCAGGAGGACGTAGGCGACGTACTTCGGCTTCACGTTTACCGGCAAGATGAAGAAGAGCAGCAGCGTGATCTCCCGGTTCGGGAAGAAGCAGGCGTAGAGGATGATGAGGGCGGACACCGCGGCCGAGGCGCCCGTCAGAAGCGCCGCGTGCTGCCAATGGACGGCCGTGAAGACCAGGCCGCCGACGACCAGCGACGCCAGGTAGAAGCCCGCGAAGCGGCGGGTCCCCAGGATGGGCAGGACCTCGCGTCCGACGAAGAAGATCACGATCAGGTAGCCCAGGAGCTGCAGCAGGTTGCCGGTATCGTGCAGGAACCCGTAGGTGACCAGGGTCCAGAGGTGCCCCTCCTTCAGCCCGAACGACGAGAGGCCGAGGTCCATGTCCAGGCCGCTGTGGATGCCTGGGAGGCGAACGAGGACGCTCTGGATCACGAAGACGGCCACCAGGAGCGAGATGAGCCACGTGAGGATGCTTGTCCTCTGGCGGTCGTAACTGTCGCGCATGTAGGGGCGGTCCTCCAGCATCACCAGACCGTAACCGGAGCGTGACCGAACACAAGCCGCCTTAGGAGCAATTTGGCGCGAATACCCGCGGTCGCCTCGCCGCCGAAGAGAATGGGCGCCGGGGCGGAATCCCTTCCGTTCCCATCCCAGATACCCCCTTGACAGACCCGCTTGGGCACTGTCCCTTCTATTGCACCTATGGCCAACAAAGCAGACAAGTGGGCGCAGAACGCAGCGGGCAAGTTCTTTGTCGATCAGCAGTGCATCGACTGCGACCTCTGCCGCGAGACGGCCCCGAACTTCTTCACCCGCAACGACGAGGGCGGCCATTCCTACGTGCACAAGCAGCCCGAGACCGAGGATGACATCGCCCTTTGCATGGAGGCCCTCGAGGGCTGCCCGGTCGAGGCGATCGGCGAAGACGGCGACAAGGCCTAAAGCCGCAGCCGGGAATCCGGCGCCGGCCATTGTTAACCGGTTTTCGCATTCAGATTAACGAGGCTTGTTTTTTCGCCTCGTCGTGTTACGGGTCGCATCCGATGAATCGCGTTCTCAAGGCATCGTCCGTGGCACTGGCGGCAGCGCTCTGCGCATCCCTCCTTAACGCGCAGAGCACCGACGTTCTGCCGCAGGTGACGGTGTACTCCCCGAGCATCGCCAACCAGTCCCCCGCGGGAACGTTCGCGATGCCGGTCTCGGCCCTTCGATTCGAGCCCCTGGTCGACATCGAGCCGAGGAACATGGCGGAGGCCCAGTCCGACGTGACGATCCGCGGCGACACGTTCGAGAACACCGGGCTCCAGATAGGCGCCCTCTCGATCTTCGACCCGCAGACGGGCCACTACCTGATGGAGCTGCCGATAGCGCCCGTCATGCTCGGCGCGCCCCGCGTCATCACCGGCGCGGACCAGGCCACCGAGTCCATGAACTCCACGGCAGGCGCCGTGGCCTACCAGTGGCGCCCCGTCCAGAACGCGGGCTTTATCTCGGGCGCCCTCGGCAATGACGGGCTCCAGCGCGAGGAGCTCTACCAGGGCGTCACCGGATTTTTCGGTTCCCGCCTCTCGGCGGACGCCGACTGGGCGCACTCCTCGGGCAACGGCACGGTGCCCTTCGGTGACTTCCACTTCGACCGCGCCGACGCCCGCGCGGAGTGGAAGGCCGGCGGCTCGCAGACCGATGTCTTCGCGGGTTACCAGGCGAGCTTCTTTGGCTGGCCCAACCTCTACACGCCCTTCAACTCCGACGAGACGGAGAACCTCCAGACCGTGCTCATCGCCGGCAACAACCGCGAGGACCTGGGGGGCGACCAGTTCTTCGAGGCCGGCGCCTTCTACCGCCGCAACAAGGATGACTACGCCTTCAGCCGCTTCGCGCCGCTCGGCGTCCTGCACCCGTACCAGCACACGACCTGGGAGTACGGCGCCTCCGTCGGCGGCCGCCAGGAATTCTCCGGGCTACTCATCAACTATCACGCCGAGGCCACGACCGATTCGCTCCAATCGACCTCCCTCACCTTCGGGCCCTACATGAGCCGCTCGCTTGAGAAGGTCTCGGTCGTCCCCGAGGAGCAGTGGGCGACCGAGGGCGGGCTCGCCTCGCTCAAGGTCGGCGCCTCCTATGACGACTCCAACCGCGCGGACGGCGTGTTTTCGCCGATAGCGGAGCTCGCGCGCGTCTGGAACTCGCCCGGCCTGCAGCGCATCTACGCCAGCTTCTCGACGACGACGGAGATGCCCGACTACACGGCGCTCGACTCGAGCACGAAGGCAGGCCTCTTTTTCGGCAATCCCGACCTGGGGCGCACGGTCAGCCGCGACGCTGAGGCCGGTCTCTCCGGCAACCTTCTCGGGTGGGCCGCCAAGGGGGCCGTCTTCTACAGGAGGGACGACAACCTCCTCGACTGGACCTACACGGACGGCGTCTTCGGGCGCTCCGCCAACCCGATCAACGTCCAGACCGAGGGCATCGAAGTCGGGGGCCGCCACTCCTTCGGGCTCGTCAGCGTGGTGCTCGGCTACACCTACCTCACGAAGGAATCGAGCTACCTCGGGGCCCCGGTGACGGCCAGCTTCTACGCCCTGAACTACGCAAGACAGCGACTGACGGCCGCCTTCACGATGACCCTCACGCAGACGCTCGAGCTGCGCCTGGACAACGCCGCGCGGATACAGGCGGCCGACGCCCTGCGCACCCAGGGTGGCAATGATGCCCTGGAGAGCTCGCTCGGCCTGGCCTGGCACCCGGCCGGCCGCCACAACCTCGAGTTGACGCTGCAGGTCGACAACCTCTGGAACAGCTCCTTCGAGTACGTCCCGGCCGTCCCGGCGTCGCGCAGGCAGTTGTCTTTTGGCGCGACCTACGGTTGGTAGGGAGGATGCAGAATCCCTTCCTAGACCCCTCCTTCAAGATCCGCTGGTCGGAGCTGACGCCGGCGACCCTCGTCCCCTCCGTCGAGCTCGGAATTGAGCGCGCCGAGGCGCGCCTTGCGGCCATAGAGGCCGACACGTCCACTCCGACATTCGCGAACACCTTCCTGGCGCTCGAGGAATCGACCGAGGAGCTCAACCGGGCTTGGAGCCGCGTCACCCACCTTCAGTCCGTCGCCGACAACCCGGAGCTGCGCGAGGCCCACAACGCCGCGCTCCCGAAAGTCTCCGCGTTTTTTGCGAAGATCCCGCTGCGGCCGCGGCTCTGGGTCAGGCTTAAGGCCTTCGCCGAGCTGCCGGAGGCGTCCGGCCTGTCGCCGATCCGCGCGCGCTTTGTCTCCGAGACCGTCGCGGAGTTCCGCGAGGCCGGAGCAGACCTTCCCCCCGAGGGGCGCGCGAGGCTCGAGGCGATCCAGACCGAGCTCTCGCAGCTGACGCAGAAGTTCTCCGAGAACGTCCTCGACGCGACGAACGCGTGGCAGCTCGTCGTGACCGAAGAGTCGAAGCTGGCGGGCCTGCCCGCGCAGGCGAAGGCCCGTGCGCTCGCCCAGGCCAAGGCCAAGGGCCTGGCCACGGATGAGAAGCCGGCATGGCGCTTCACGCTCCACCAGCCCTCGCTTGAGCCATTCATGACCTACCTCGAGGACGCGGGGTTGCGCGAGGAAATGTGGCGCGGATCGGCCTCGGTCGGCGCCGCCGCTCCCCACGACAACACCGGGCTCATTGTCAGCATCCTCAAGCTTCGCACCGAGAAGGCGAAACTCCTCGGGAAAAAGCACTTCGCCGACCTGGTACTCTCCCGGCGCATGGCGAAGACCGGTGACAAGGCCCTGTCCTTCATCGAGGACATGCGCCGGCGCTGCGCGGGAGCTTTCCAGCGCGAGTGCAGGGAGCTCGAGGAATGGAAGGCAACGGAGACCGGCGCCCCGGCGGGGCGCCTCGCTCCCTGGGAACTCCTCTACCGCGCCGAGCGCCTGAGGAAGGCGGATTTCGACTTCGACGAGGAGCAGTTGCGCCCGTATTTCCCGATGGACCGCGTGATGTCCGGTCTCCTCGAGCTTGCGCGCCGCGTCTTCGGGATACGCGTCTCGGAGAAGACGGGCGAGGAAGCCGCGTCGTGGAATCCCGAGGTGAAGTACTACGACATGTTCGACTCGAAAGACCGGCACATTGGCTCCTTCTACGCGGACTGGTACCCGAGGGAATCCAAGAGGGGCGGCGCCTGGATGGGGCCGCTTATCACGGGAGGCCCGCAGCCGGACGGCTCGCGCGCCCCGCACCTGGGATACCTCTGCGGCAACATGACGCCGCCGTCGCCGGGCAAGCCCGCGCTCCTGAACCACCGCGAGGTGCAGACCGTCTTCCACGAGTACGGCCACCTGATCCACCACCTCCTCGGCGAGGTTGAGATCAAGTCCATGAGCGGCACGAACGTCGCCTGGGACTTCGTGGAGCTTCCCTCGCAGATCATGGAGAACTGGTGCTGGGAGCGCGAGGGCCTGGACCTGTTCGCGAGGCACCACGAGACCGGCCAGCCGATCCCTGAGGAGCTGTTCGCGAAGATGACGGCGGCCAAGAACTTCCGCTCCGCGGCGGGGGTGACCCGACAGGCGGCCCAAGCCGAGATGGACCTTCTGCTCCACATGCACCCGGACGACTTCCTGGGCGCGGCCGACGTCGAGCCGGCGCTTCGCGCCGCGATCAGCCCGTGCCTCGTCCCGACCGAGCCGCCCGCGCCGACCATCATCAAGCGCTTCACCCACCTCTTCTCGGACCCGGTCGGCTACGCGGCGGGCTACTACTCCTACAAATGGGCCGAGGTCCTGGACGCCGACGCCTTCACGCGCTTCCGCAAGGAGGGCATCTTCAACGAGAGGGTGGGGCGCGAGTTCGTGCAGAGCATCCTAAGCCGGGGCAACTCGGCCGATCCGGCCGAGCTCTTCAGGGAGTTCATGGGGCGGGATCCGAACCTGAACGCGCTCCTTGAGCGCAGCGGCCTCGCGACTTGAAATTGCGGCACTTCCGGAGACATTAGGGGACTCAAATCTCCATGCCTGCACTCCTCGCATACTTCTACATATCCAACAGCTACATCATGGGCCTGGCGGTCTTTGTGATCGTCTTCTCGCTCTACGCGCAGATCAGGGTGTCGAGCGCCTACAGCAAGAACTCCCAGGTGGGCTCCCGCGGCGGAATGAGCGGGCGCGACGCGGCCGCCGCCGTCATGGCGCGGGCCGGCATCACCGGCGTCGAGATCACGGAGACGCAGGGGCGCCTGACGGACCACTACGACCCGGCGAACAAGAGGCTCGTCCTCTCCTCGGACAACTACCACGGGACGAGCCTTGCGGCCGTCGGCGTCTCGGCCCACGAGGCGGGGCACGCGCTGCAGCACCAGGAGGGTTACTCGATGCTCGAGTTTCGCATGTCGCTCGTGCCGGTGACGCGCATCGCGGCCGGCATCGCCCCATTCATCTACATCGGCCTAATGTTCTTCTCCCGCTCGGTCGCGGGCCCGCTCCTGAACGTGGCGATCGTCGTCTTCGCGGTCCTGACGGTGTTCCAGCTGATCACCCTGCCGGTCGAGTATGATGCGAGCCGCCGCGCCAAGGCGCAGCTGGTCTCGCTGGGTATCCTGGACCAGGACGAGATGCACGGCGTGAACCAGGTCCTCGACGCCGCGGCGCTCACCTACCTCGCGGCCTTCATGGGCGCGGCTCTGAACCTGCTCTCGGTCCTCTCCCGCAGGAACTAGGCGCCGAGCGCGGTCCGCACCTTGGTGGCAAGGACGTCGACCGTGAAGGGCTTGTGCAGGAAGTCGGCGAAGTCCATGCCGCTGGAACGGTCGGCGGCGTCCTCCCTGCTGTAGCCGCTCATGAGAATCACGGGGATGTCCGGCCTCTTGGAGCGGATCTGGCAGAACACCGTGCCTGAGTCCATGCCGGGAAGCTTGTAGTCCAGGAGGGCCAGGTTGTAGCGCGTCGGGTCGGCCTCCATATGCGCCACGGCCTCCGTGCCGTCGGCGGCCAGGGTCACCGAGAAACCGATCTTAGTCAGGGTGCGAAGGAGCACCAGGCGCACTGCCTCGTCGTCGTCGATCACCAAAACGCAGCCCGAGCCCTTCCATTCCAGCCATGTCGGAACTGCGGCGGCCTTGGGCCGTTCGATTACGTTGGAAGCCTCGGGGAGCATGGTCGGATCTGGTTGGAGGATTGACGCACGAGGCGCCAATCCGTTGCCGCCAGACTCACATGCGGAACCCCGGACCGCCAGTCGTGGGACTACGTACTGCCTGCCAATGGCCTATGTGCCCGGGACG